>JBKJIS010000134.1:0-2900 GCA_046598305.1 Thiobacillus sp. | reverse complement strand
GGCCGTATCGAGGCACGCGGCTACGGCCTGCTCGCCGAACTGGGCGCATCCCCCTTGCGGCAGGTCGAAACCGCAGGAGGCGGCGCCCAGAACCCGGCCTGGACGACCATCCGCCAGCGTCTGCTCAAAGTACCCGTAACCCGTGCGACCCACACCGAAGCCGCATATGGCGCCGCTCTATTGGCACGCGACGGCAAGGACCACTTCGATAACACCCCCTGCCAACCCGCTCCCTACGACTAAAGATGCCATCAACCCCATTATTTGGCAAAAACCCATAATGTGTCGTAACATACAAGCATTCATAGCCGTTGGAACCTGCCATGTCTATCCATACCTTTTCAAGCCGGGAATTCACGCGCGACGTGTCCGCCGCCAAACGTGCAGCGGCTGAAGGGCCGGTGTTCATCACCGATCGGGGGCGGCCCGCTTTTGCACTGTTGAAGATTGATGACTACCATCGTTTAACTGGCAAAGCAGAGGAAACCCTATTCGACGTCATGAATGCGATCCCGGGTGGCGAGGGTATCGAGTTTGACCCTCCACGGATGAACCTGGTCTGCAAGGAAGTCGGCTTCGACTAAAGGCGCTCTATGTTCATACTGGATACCAACGTCATCTCGGAATTACGAAAAGGCAAATCCAACCAGTCGGACGCAGTGGTCAGATGGTCCAAGACTCAGCCGGCCAGTCAGTTGTTCTTGTCCGTTGTCACCCTCTTTGAATTGGAAAGAGGTGTTCTTTTGCTAGAGCGAAGTACACCATCAGAAGGCATAAACCTGCGTCTATGGTTTGATAACGTCAAGCTCAAGTTTGGGGATAGGGTTTTGCCGTATGTTTTAGAAACAGCCACAGTTTGTGCTTCGTTGCATCTCCCAAACCCCAGACCTGAGCGCGACGCCATGATTGCCGCCACCGCAATCGAGCATAAATTCACCGTCGTCACGCGCAATGTGGCGGACTTTGCCAATATGGGCATTGACCTGATCAACCCATGGCAGACCTAATGCCATTCAGCCCACCAGCCCACGTAGGATCGGCCAAATGGGCCCGGCTCAGCCGGCATTCACGCCTACTTCGGGACTCCGAGCAGTTCAGTCAAGAGGCTTTTCGCCGGTATCAACCGGAGCGGCTTCATCAGGAACCTTTACCGTGTCAGAGACATGGTGCTCCATATGAGTCTTCTTTCCAGGTTGCGGCGTCTTGTCTGCACCAGGCGCTATTTCTACGTGTTGGTGCTTTTTCTCCTGCTGTACTTTCTTATCGTGGGCGATATTACGGGGGTCAGTCATAGAATATCTTTCAAGGAATCGGAGCCGTATGGTACCCCGAGTTTATGAGTAGGACTGGGCAATGGCGCGACCATCGCGCGCAGACCTGATCAGCACAGGCAGAGCTACCATGCAGATGGAGCACACGCATTGAAAGCAGGAAAAAAATTGCCGCCGAACAAGGCAACGAATAAGACCAAATCGTGATCATATCCGCTTGGTGCATTACAGCTTGCGGATCGAGCAGGCGACTTTTCAGTGGGCGAAACGATACATCATTCTCCATGAATAACGGCACTGGAGAGACATTTCTCAGCGTGCCTGAACCGCCTGTTGCAACGGAATCTCCAGCCAGGCCGCCGCCGCCATCAGCGTGTGTAGGCCATGCCTTTCATCGTCCCTGTTATATGCGTGGTTTTTCCGACTAGGCCGGGCGCGATAGAATGCGTATTTACCCACCGCCCTACGCCCCATGACTGTCACCATCAAAACCGGCGCTGAAATCGAAGGCATGCGCATAGCCGGCCGACTCGGCTCGGAAGTGCTCGATTACATCACGCCCTTTGTCAAACCCGGCGTCACCACCGGCGAACTCGACACACTCTGCCACGACTACATGGTCAATGTGCAAGGCACGATTCCGGCACCCCTCAACTACGCGCCTCCCGGCCATGCGCCCTACCCCAAGTCGATCTGCACCTCGGTCAACAACCAGGTGTGTCATGGTGTTCCGGGTGACAAGTTGCTGAAAAACGGCGATATCGTGAACCTCGACATCACCGTGATCAAGGATGGCTGGCACGGTGATACCAGTCGCATGTTTGCCGTAGGCGATGTCACGGTTCAGGCCAAACGCCTGATCCAGATCACCTATGAAGCCATGTGGATTGGTATTTCACACGTCAAACCAGGCGCACGGCTGGGCGATGTCGGCCATGCGATCCAGCAGTTTGCCGAAAACAGCGGCTACAGTGTGGTGCGCGAATTCTGCGGCCATGGCATAGGCCTTAATTTTCACGAAGACCCCCAGGTACTGCATTACGGCAAAGCCGGCACCGGCTTGGTGCTGGAAGCCGGCATGACCTTCACCATCGAACCCATGATCAATGCCGGGCGACGCGACATTCGCCAGATGCCGGACGGCTGGACCATCACCACCAAGGATCGCAGCCTGTCGGCACAATGGGAACACACCATACTCGTCTCCGATGCGGGCTATGAAGTGTTGACCCTATCTGCTGGCAGCCCGGCCATCCCCGCTCGCATCCTGTCGGCGGCGTGAACGACACTGCGTTCGCCGATCTTCGCGAACAGCTTAAATCTGGTCGCGCCGCGCTGGCTGCGGCCTATCTCGGCAAGCCCGAGGTTTCCCTGTATCTGTCCCGACACGCCGCGCTGGTCGATGGGGTGCTGGCGGAACTCAGTACCCGGGTCGCGCTGCCAGCGCGCTTCTGCCTTGCCGCCGTTGGCGGCTATGGACGGAGTGCGCTTTTTCTGGGTTCGGATGTGGACGTGCTGCTGCTGCTGCCAAGCGAGCCTTCCCCCGATGAACAAGCCGTGCTGGAAAACTGGGTACAGGCCTGCTGGGATGTGGGGCTGGAAATCGGCCATAGCGTTCGAACTATAGAC
>JBKJIS010000129.1:0-13526 GCA_046598305.1 Thiobacillus sp. | reverse complement strand
CTGGTTGATCAATCCGGCTTCAATCAATTTGCCGAACAAAGGCGTGCAGGCAGAAGGCATGTCGCGCCCGCTAAACCACATCGAGACGGCTTCGCGCTGACGACCGGGATTGCCCTGCGCCCATTCGGCGCGATAGGCGTAACACTGATGTGCTGGATCTGGCTTGACGAGACGTGGATACTCGGCCAGATACAGCGGCCAGGCTTCACGCGCACCCAGCGATTTCAGCCAGTCGGCACGCAGCATTTCGGCCAGCCGGCTGCCCGGATAACGCGCCAGAAAGTCGGCGATGCGCGCATCGTCGTTACCAACGGCCAGCACCAGACGCCAGTATTCGACATAGGGCAGCAAGACATGGTCGTCCGGCACAGTGCGCGCCATGCGTTCCAGGTTTGTCCGATTTCGTGCGGCAAAAGCCTGTTGCGACTGTTGTACGGCAGCATCACCCGATGCCGCCCAGACGGGTGCCACGGGCAGCATCCCCAACATGAAAAAAAGCAGTATTCTAAACATGCACCGAGGATAACATGCAGCCGACACAGGGCATTGGGTCCAAATCGCCCTGCGCCCCGGTAGAGGCGCCCTGGAATCAATCAGGCCAAAAACAGCGTGTAAGCCGGGTTGCGGGATTCATCCCAGTAGCGATATCCCAGCTTCTCCAGAAAATCCTGGAAGCGTGGCTTGGCCTTTTCCGGTACCTGTAACCCGACCAGCACCCGACCATAATCCGCGCCGTGGTTTCGGTAGTGAAACAGGCTGATGTTCCAGCCGTGACTCATGTTTTCCAGAAACTGCATCAATGCGCCAGGGCGTTCGGGAAACTCAAAGCGATACAACACCTCGTTCACCGCATCGGGTGCGCGTCCGCCAACCAGGTGACGGATATGCAGCTTGGCCAGTTCATTCTCGGACAGGTCGATTGCCTCCAGTCCGTGACGTTCCAGCAGCTTGACCACGCGAGCACCCTCGCCCATGCCCGGGACGGACAAGCCCACAAAAACGCGCGCGAATTTGGGGTCAGAATAACGGTAGTTGAATTCAGTGATGTTGCGCGCACCGAGCAGGCTGCAAAAGGTCTTGAAGCTGCCTGGCGTCTCGGGAATGGTGACGGCCAAAACCGCTTCGCGTTTTTCACCCAGTTCGGCGCGCTCGGCGATATAACGCAAGCGTTCGAAATTCATGTTGGCACCCGAGGCGACTGCAATCAGCGTCTTGCCCTTGAGTTTGCCTGTCGCGATCGCGGCCTTCATCCCTGCAACCGACAAGGCACCTGCCGGTTCCAGAATCGAACGGGTATCTTCAAACACATCCTTGATTGCCGCGCAAATGGCGTCATTGTTGACACGGATGATTTCGTCCACATACAACTGCGCCAGCCGGAAGGTTTCCTTGCCGACTCTTTTAACCGCCACCCCGTCGGCAAATATACCCACGCGTGGCAGTGTGACGCGCTCACCCTTGGACAGCGAACGTGCCATCGCATCAGCGTCCTCAGGCTCGACACCGACAATCCTGATGTCCGGGCGCAAGCGCTTGATATACGCCGCCATGCCCGCAATAAGCCCGCCGCCGCCCACCGGAATGAACACTGAATGGATCGGGCCGGGATGCTGGCGCAGCAACTCCATCGCAACGGTGCCTTGCCCGGCAATCACATCGGGGTCGTCGTAGGGATGAACAAAAGTTGCCTTCGCTTTTTTTGCCAATTTGGTGGCATGGGCGCAGGCTTCATCGTAGTTGTCGCCAAACAAAATGACCTCGGCACCGCGCGCGAGTACCGCATCTACCTTGATTTTCGGGGTCGTCTCCGGCATCACGATGGTGGCCGCAGCACCCAGTTTTTGCGCGGCCAACGCCACACCTTGTGCATGGTTGCCCGCGGAGGCCGCCACCACACCGCGCGCCAACTGAGCAGTGCTCAGCTTGGACATCTTGTTGTAAGCGCCACGACATTTGAAGGAAAACACCGGCTGCAGGTCTTCTCGCTTCAGCAAAATCTGGTTATTGAAGCGCCGTGACAGGTTATGAGCCACATCAAGCGGTGACTCCACAGCAACGTCATACACGCTCGAGGTCAGGATGCGTTCGAGGTAATCGTCAGGTCGGCTCATGGCGGCGGGTGATACTGGGTTTGTAAAAAGGGGGCGATGCCGCTATCTTAGCGGCCTGCATCAAAAACGACGAAAACATCATGACACAAGACGAAATGAAACAGGCTGTGGCGCGTGCCGCAGTGGATTACGCTCGGGGCGGCATCATTGGCGTGGGCACGGGCTCAACCGCCAACTACTTCATCGATGCGCTGGCCGAAGTAAAAGGCCGCATTGATGGCGCTGTGGCCAGTTCGGAGGCCACCGCCACCCGGCTCAAAAGCCACGGTATCCCGGTTATGGAGCTAAACAGCGTCGGCGAACTGGAAATCTACGTCGACGGCGCCGACGAAATCACCGAGCACTTCGCCATGATCAAGGGCGGTGGCGGCGCACTCACGCGCGAGAAAATCGTGGCTGCGTGCAGCAAGCAGTTCATCTGCATTGCCGATGAAAGCAAACTGGTGGGCGTGCTCGGCCAGTTCCCGCTGCCGGTTGAAGTGATTCCGATGGCGCGCTCGTATGTCGCACGCGAGTTGGTCAAGCTCGGCGGGCAACCCAGATTGAGAGAAGGCTTCACCACCGACAACGGCAACCTCATTCTCGACGTGCATGGCCTGTCGATCATCGACCCGGTGTCGCTGGAAACCGCGATCAATCTCATCGTCGGCGTGGTCACCAATGGTCTGTTCGCGCGACGCGGCGCAGATGTGCTGTTGCTGGGCACTGCAAGCGGCGTCAAGACCTACAAGAAGTAATCAGGGGCCCATCGCTCACTGCGGTGGCAGGAGCCCGTCATCGGGCTCCTGTTCTTCCGCCGGCATTCGATATTTTTCGGTGGCCCACTGCCCCAGATCAATCAGTTTGCAGCGTTCGCTGCAAAACGGTTTCCAGCGACTTTCGGCGTTCCAGACCACGGCGATAGCGCAGGTCGGGCAGGTCACAATAGTGGGCTTGGCGGGTAATTTCATAGCGTACAAAACGTCAGGTCAAAATCAAGCGACTGGCCGGTGCACGTACGCATTTGTCCTGTACCCGCATACACAAAACGAATGTTAAGCATGTATTTGTTGGCTGATATTTCGGGAACACATGGCAGAGTGTCGACCAGGGTGACCCTGATCAGCTGGGGGTTGCGTGATTCCAGCATGCGTTGATAGCTGCCATCGGTTGCGTGCTGCATCTCGGACTGCCCGCTGTCACGCAACAACCCAAGAACAATATCAACGGCTACCCGTATCGAGGAAAATGGCACCAGCCAACGTTTCAACTGGTGTGTACGGTCATCGGCCGGCTGGTGTAACCAATGATGATAAGCCGGCAAATCAAACTCGCACATGCCGCCCGGGATAGCCGCTCGCTGTTTGATTGTCATGAGCCAATCGTCCTCACGCAAATGCTGACCCACCTTCCCCGAAAGCCGGTACAAATCCTGATGCGCTGCCTCTATCGCAGCCAATACTTGCTCCAGCATGCTGAGCTCGACTTGAGGGTTGCCGCGTAATACAAGCAATACTGCTTTTTGGCGGTCCAATTCCAGGAGTAGATCCGCTTTGAGATCGGCACGCGCAGCCACTTCCGCCATTTCAAATAGCGTTAACAACGCTGCATGATGTGCGTGTGGATCAGGCGTTGCCGCATAAGCATCGAAACGGTCGAACAAAGCTTCCAACCGGAGCAAGGTGCGAATGCGTTCGCTTAGAGGATATTCGTAGTGGATCACACTGCAATGTGTTTTATTGTAATCGGCCGATTGTCCCGGATTCATACGGAAAATCAAGGTACGCGCATAACAGCACTATTCAAATAGCGCTGGTGCAGCATTGAAACTTCAGTGCGTAAGGTCTCCCGTGTTGTTATGTTGCTGAGTACATCGTTGGCTACGGCCAGTCTTTGTTCACGACTGACCTGAGCGCCGAGAATGGCAACGACATCTTCACGGGAGAGCTTGCTGCGCGCCATGGTCCGTTCTATTTGCTGTGCCTCAGTGCAATCAACGACAAGCACGCGATTCAGCAAATCACGGTAGCCATGCGTTTCCACCAGCAACGGAATCACGATCATGGCATAGGGTGAATGAAGTTGATTGAGCCTGTGTTCCACCTCCTGCCGGATACGCGGGTGCAAAATGGCTTCAAGCTGCTTGCGCGCAGCAGCGTCGCCAAATACGATGCGGCGCATTACTGCGCGATCCAGTGTGCCGTCTGCGCGCATCACTGCATCTGGGAACGACTCGCGTATTTCTTTCAGCGCTTCGCCATTTTGCGCGGTCAACTGATGCGCAATCAAATCCGTATCGATCACGGGCACGCCTAACTCCGCGAACACATCGGCTACGGTAGATTTACCCGATCCGATCCCGCCGGTAAGGCCAACGGTAAACATCAGAGTAGAGCGAGATAGGCCTGGGTCAGATTCGTGCCGAAGAACAGCGCAACCAATCCGCCACCCGCCAAATACGGGCCAAAGGGTATGGGCACGCGCCGGTCGTGTTTGATAAAGACAATCATGGCCACGCCCACTGTCGCGCCGACAACTGACGAAAGCAGAAGCGTAATGGGCAACATCTGCCAACCCATCCAGGCACCCATGACCGCCAGCAATTTGAAATCGCCATAACCCATGCCGTCCTTGCCAGTGGCCAGCTTGAACAGCCAGAACACTATCCACAACACACCATATCCCGCTATCGCACCCACTACCGCGTCAGACAGGCTGGCAAAGTGCCCACCCAGGTTGAACAACAATCCCAACCATAACAAGGGCAGGGTCAGGCTGTCGGGTAACAGGGTGGTGTCGAGATCGATGAAAGCCAGCGCAACCAGTGCCCAAATCAGAAGGAGTGCACCGAGCGTCTGAATGCTTACACCCCATTTCCAGGCAGCCGCCGCCGCCAACACTGCTGTCAGCAACTCAACGGCGGGATAGCGTGCACTGATGGTGGTGTCACAAGCCGAGCAACGACCCCGCAACCACAACCATGACAACACCGGGATGTTTTCCAGTGCAGTAATTTGATGCCCGCACTTGGGGCACGCCGAACGCGGTAACCACAGGTTGTACCGCGGTGCATACGACTCCACACGCGCTTCAGCGCGTAGTGGATCGGAGTACCCTTGTGGTGCATCGGGCATCACTTCACCCAGCAACTCGGCACACTGCGCCTGCCATTCGGATTCCATCATTTTAGGCAGGCGATGGATGACAACATTTATAAAGCTGCCTACCATCAAGCTGAACAGGAAAACCAAGCCGGTGAAAACGACCGGCTCGGCCTGGAGCAGCTCGATCAAACCACCGAACCCATTTTGAAAATCGGCAAGTACATGGCGATCACCATTCCACCAATGAGCACACCCAGCACCACCATGATGATCGGCTCCATCAGACTAGCCAGTGCCGCAACCGCATCATCTACCTCAGCCTCGTAAAAATCAGCCACCTTGTTTAACATGGAATCCAGTGAACCGGACTCCTCACCGATTGCAGCCATTTGGAGAACCATATTGGGGAAAAGCCCAACGTTCTGCATCGCTACCGTTAGCGCTGTACCTGTAGCAACCTCGCTGCGAATCTTGTTGGTAGCTTCGACATAAACCTGATTGCCTGAGGCGCCGCCCACCGATTCCAGAGCTTCGACCAGTGGCACACCTGCGGCAAACATGGTGGCCAGGGTCCGTGTCCAGCGCGCGAGGGTGGCTTTCTCAATCACTGCACCAAAAATCGGCAGTTTGAGCATGACGCGATCCATGAACATCTGCATCTTGCGCGAGCGCTTCCAGGTGTACAGCAAGGCATAGATACCCCCAGCGATGCCCCCAAAAATCGCCCACCACCATTCAACGAAGACCTTTGATATCGCCATGACCACCAAGGTTGGCCCCGGCAAATCCGCGCCAAAACTACTGAATAATTCCTCGAATGCGGGGATAACGAAAATCATGATGACGGCAGTAATCACAAACGCCACAACGATAATGGAAATGGGATAGAACAACGCTGATTTAATTTTGCTTTTGATGGCGAGGATTTTTTCTTTATAGGTCGCCAACCGCTCAAGTACCCCGTCCAGAATACCGGCCGACTCACCTGCTCCCACGAGGTTGCAGAACAAGGCATCAAAATACAAAGGGTGACGCGCAAAAGACTGGGTCAAGCTGCTGCCCTTCTCGATATCAGCCTTGATTTCAAACAACAAACGCTGCACAGAGGGATTGGAATGGCCGCGACCCACAATTTCGAATGATTGCAACAGTGGCACGCCAGCCTTCAGCATAGTTGCCAGCTGCCGCGTGAACAAAGTGATGTCCTTGTCGGTAATGCGCTTGCCACCCCTGAACAAGGTGCTCTGCTTTTTGACCTTGGTAACGGTAATGCCCTGCTTGCGCAACTGGACATTGGCCATGGCCTCGCCGCCGGCTTGCAACTGGCCTTTGACTTTTTTGCCACGCTTGTCCATCCCTTCCCACAGGAAGGTGGCGTCCTTGACTGCTTTTGCCGCTGTAGCCATAGAAGAATTCCTTAAAGATTAGTAACAGCCTCAACCTCTTCCAGCGAGGTGAGTCCGGATTTCACTTTTAACAGCCCGGCTTGACGCAAATCGAGCACGCCCTCGAGTCTGGCCTGGTCGGCAATATCGGATTCATTTCCGCCTTTGAGAATGATTCGAACCATTGCGTCGGTAATCGGCATCACCTGATATATACCCACTCGGCCTTTGTAGCCTGAGCCGCCACAAATCTCGCAGCCAACGGGTTTATTGGGCGTCCAGGTGCCGTCCAGTTGAGCTTCGGTAAAGCCTGCCGCCAACAATGTTTGATTCGGGATGTCAGCCGGCTGTTTGCAACTACATAGCTTGCGTCCCAACCGCTGGGCGGTAATCAGAATCACCGAAGACGCCACGTTGAATGGCGCCACGCCCATGTTGAGCAGACGGGTCAGGGTGCCCGGGGCATCATTGGTGTGCAGGGTGGACATCACCATGTGGCCGGTTTGCGCAGCCTTGATGGCGATATCGGCGGTTTCCAGGTCGCGGATCTCGCCGACCATGATGACATCGGGATCCTGCCGCAGAAAAGACTTCAGCGCCGCCGAAAATGTCAGCCCGGCCTTGTCGTTGACGTTGACCTGGTTAACTCCGGGCAACTGGATTTCTGCCGGGTCTTCCGCCGTCGAGATGTTGACGTCGGGCTTGTTGAGGATATTCAGACAGGTATACAGCGATACCGTCTTACCGGACCCCGTTGGGCCGGTCACCAGCACCATGCCATAGGGACGCTGCACGGCATTCATCAGCAGTTCTTTCTGGAATGGCTCGTAGCCCAAGGCCTCAATCCCCATCTGTGCACTGGTGGGATCCAGAATACGCATGACGATCTTTTCGCCATACAGCGTGGGCAGCGTGCTGACCCGGAAATCGATGGCGCGGTTTTTCGACAGCACCAGTTTCATGCGGCCATCCTGCGGTACACGTTTCTCCGATATATCCAGCCGCGACAACACTTTGATCCGTGACGCAACCTTGTCCTTGATTGCCATCGGCGGCCGCGCCACTTCAGACAGGATGCCGTCACGGCGGTAGCGAATGCGGTAATACTTTTCGTAGGGTTCGAGATGGATATCGGATGCGCCCTGATTGATCGCATCGATCATGATTTTTTGCAGATACCGCACCACCGGTGCATCGTCGATTTCGATACCGCCGGTGTCCTGCTGCGCTGCTGCGGATTTTTCGTCAGCAAAATCCAGATCGAGTTCTTCGGCGTTCAACACCGCCTTCGTGTTCTCTGCCACCTCGCCCGCCTTCGCGATCAGCTTGCCCAGCTTGTCGTCTTCCACCACCACCGGCTCGACGGCCTGGCCGGTCTGGAATTTCACCTCGTCCAGCGCCTGCATGTGGGTGGGGTCGGAAGTGGCGACATAGAGCTTGTTGCCGCGCTGATAGAGCGCCACCACGCGGCGATTCTGCACCAACCTGGGGTCGAGCAACCCTTGCGGCAGGCTCTCGGCGTCCATGGCATTCAGATCCAGATAGGGGTAGCCAAAGGAAACGGCTGCAAACTCTGCAATCTGATTGGCCTTGAATCGCTGGCCTCTGACGAGCTCGGTTACAAACGAATCGCCCGAATGATTGGCACGCTTCCACACGTCCTCGGCATCCGCCTCTGTCAGCCAGCCATGGTTAACCATGGCGCGTGCCAGTCCGGTTAAATTAATATTACTTGTCACAGCGGCCATAAATTGGTTCCAGACAATTCCTGCATCAATGTATCACCCGCATCACCAGCCAACCTGGCCTGTGAATGGGGAATCACTGGCCTTAACGGCGATTATTCGTCTAAATTGAGGCATTTCCGGACGAAACTTCATCCAGTGCCGGCGGGTAGATGCGCGCCATCTTCACTGCCCGGTCCTGCGTTTGCACAATTTCCACCGGAACATTGTTTAATTTGAGGCTCACCCCAACTTCGGGAATATCCTCAAACTGTTCCAGTAACAGGCCATTCAGCGTTTTGGGGCCATCCAGTGGCAATGACAACCCAAGTTTTCGATTCAGGTGCCGTAGCAACACGGACCCCTCGACCAGCCAGCTGCCATTCACTTCGCGCCGCAAATAGCCGGTGTCGGACGGCGCCTGTGTGGTGAATTCGCCTATCATTTCTTCGAGTAGGTCTTCCAGGGTGACCAGCCCTTGCAGTTCACCGTATTCATCGACCACCAACGCCAGTCGTTTCCGCCCACTCTGAAAATTGCGCAGCTGCGTAAACAAGGGCGTGCCCGCTGGAACGAAGTAAGGCTCCTCAAGGTTTTCTTTCAAGGTGTCGGTATCCAGTTCCTCACCGGTCAAGGCATGCAACACCCGGCGCACATGCAGCACCCCAAGCAGATTGTCCGATGAGCCCGCATGCACGATCAGCCGCGTGTGGTGGCTAGTGGAAATCTGCTGGCGCAGCTTCTCGGCATCGTCCTCAATATCAATTGCCTCGATCTGGTTGCGTGGCGTCATGACGTCGTCCACCGTAATATCTTCCAACTCCAGCAGATTCATCAAAATCTGGTGGTGCTCGTGTGGCATCCGGCCGGACGATTCCAGCACGATGGTGCGCAGCTCTTCCAGCCCCAGACTGTTGCCTTGCCCCGGAGCGGGCTGTCTAATCCTGAATAGCCGCAGGATGCCCTGCACAAACAGATTCACGAACCACACCACCGGGTAAACCAGCTTTAACAGCGGCGTGAGCAACAGTGTCGCCGGGTAAGCGACGCGTTCAGGAAAAGCGGCGCCTATCACCTTGGGCGTGACCTCACTGAACACCAGAATCAGGAAAGTGAGCAATAGCGTCGCCACGAACAGCACTATTTCGCCGTCGCCAAACAGGCGGATAGCCAGCACGGTAGACAGCGTGCCCGAGGCCGAATTGACCAGATTGTTGCCGAGCAGGATCACCCCCAGCAGTTTGTCGGTCCGGTCCAGCAACGCCTGCGCCCGTATCGCGCCCCGCACGCCGGATTCCGCAGCGTGGCGCAGACGATAGCGGTTGATCGCCATCATCGCAGTCTCGGATGCCGAGAAAAATGCCGAGGTCAGCAGCAAAACGGCAAGCACAGCAAAGAGCGTATGGGTGGAAATACTATCCAATTAGAATTTCCTCAGCGCCCAAGCACGACTTCAAGCACGAACTGCGTACCCAGATACGCCAGCAGCAGCAACGTAAAACCTGTGATCGTCCAGATCAGCGCGGTGCGGCCGCGCCAGCCGCGAAAATGGCGCCCCAGCAACAGACCGCCAAACACCAGCCAGGACAGGAGGGCGAATACGATCTTGTGCGAGAACTGCAATGCTTTGCCAAACAGCTCTTCCGAAAAGAACACCCCGCTGATGACTGCCAGCGTCAACAGCGCAAAACCTATCCCGATCGACCTGAACAGCATCGCCTCCAATGTCAGCAAAGGGGGCGCGCTGTCGCGCAAAAAACCGCCACGATGCAACTGCTTCTCCAGCAAAGTCATCAATACCGCGTGCAAGGCAGCAACCGCCAGCAGACCGTAGGCCAGGAACGACACCACCAGATGCGCGCGTAATGCCAGCGCTTGAGAATTGGGGATGACATGCGTATTCGTAAACAGCGCCATCCCCAATACTGACGCTGCAGCCAACCCGCTCACCCATGACTGCAGTCGTACCAGCGGAGCCCCCTGGCTGGACACCCAGTAAACCAGCGCCGTCAGCCATAAGATCGTCGACAGGGAATTGCCGAAGCCGAGCCGGATATTGCCGGCTCCCAGCATCGACTGAGCAATCAGCGCGCCATGCGCCAGCAAGGCCAGCGGCAGCAAGAAGCGTAGTGAGGGCGCGGGAGGAGCCTGCTGCAAACGCCAGGCCACCCAGCCATAGAGCCCACTCACACATAAAGTAACCAGCAATAGCACAGACATTCGTTAAAATGGGACTCTCGAATTGGTAATCGCAACCAGCCAGCCCCATTATCCATGCCGCCCCCGGCGGCAACAAGGAAGCCATGTTAGATAATCTCAGCGGACGTCTCGCCGGCGTCGTCAAAAGCTTACGCGGACAAGCGCGCATCACCGAAGAAAACGTGCAGGACACCTTGCGTCAGGTGCGCCTGGCTTTGCTTGAAGCCGACGTTGCGTTGCCCGTCGTCAAAGACTTCATCGAAGCAGTCAAGACCCGCGCACTGGGTAAAGAAGTGCTGACCAGCCTGTCGCCAGGCCAGGTCCTGATCGGGATCGTCCACGAAGAACTCACCCGCTTGATGGGCGGCGAAAATGCCGAATTGAATCTCGCCGCCACCCCGCCAGCCGTTATTTTGATGGCCGGCCTGCAGGGTTCGGGTAAAACCACCACCAGCGGCAAACTCGCGCTGATGCTGAAAAACCGCAAGAAAAAAGTCCTGCTCACCTCGGCCGACGTCTATCGTCCCGCCGCTATCGAGCAGCTGCGATTGCTGGGCAAGCAACTCGACGTCAGTTTTTTTGAAGCCGGTGACGAACGCGATCCGCTGAAAATCGTCCGCGCCGCACAAGATCATGCGCGCAAACAGTTCTATGACGTACTGATTGTCGACACCGCCGGCCGGCTGGCGATCGACGAAGCCATGATGGCCGAAATCAAAGCGCTTCATGCTGCCGTCAACCCGGTCGAAACCCTGTTCGTCGTCGACGCCATGCAGGGCCAGGACGCCATCAACGTCGCAAAGGCCTTTAACGAAACCCTGCCGCTCACCGGCATCGTGCTGACCAAGCTGGATGGCGACTCACGCGGCGGCGCGGCCTTGTCGGTGCGGCACATCACCGGCAAACCGCTGAAATTCATCGGCGTGAGCGAAAAATCCACGGGGCTGGAAGTGTTCCATCCCGAGCGCATGGCGCAACGCATCCTCGGCATGGGCGATGTACTCTCCCTGATCGAGCAGGCGCAAGGCTCGGTGGATATGGCCGAAGCCAAAAAGCTCGCTGACAAGGTCAAGAAAGGCAAGGACTTCGACCTCGAGGATTTCAAGGCGCAAATCCAGCAAATGCGGAAAATGGGCGGGATGTCGGCCCTGATGGACAAACTCCCGGGCGCCGGGCAAATGAACCTGCCGGCAGGGGCCGACGACAAATCCGTTAACCGGATCGAAGGCATCATCAACAGCATGACCCCGCTTGAGCGCCGCAAACCCGAGCTCCTAAAAGCCTCGCGCAAGCGCCGTATAGCAGCGGGTGCGGGAGTGCAGGTTCAGGAAATCAACAAACTGCTGAAGCAGTTCGAACAGGCCCAGAAAATGATGAAAATGATGGGCAAAGGCGGCCTTTCCAAAATGATGCGCAGCATGAAGGGCATGATGCCGGGGATGCGGTAACCTATAGGGGCAGCACATATCTATGGCAAGCCGCAAAGTTTTGGGTATAATTCTCGGTTTTCTCCGTTTCCCCGGTAGCTTAAATCATGGTTGTTATTCGTCTTTCGCGCGGCGGCGCTAAAAACCGTCCTTTCTACAACGTAGTGGTGGCTGACTCGCGTTGCCGCCGTGATGGCCGCTTCATCGAGCGTGTCGGCTTCTACAACCCCGTTGCTTCAGAAGGCACCGAGGCGTTGCGTCTCGATCAAGACCGCATCAGCTACTGGACCAGCACCGGCGCACAGTTGTCCGATACCGTTGCGCGTCTGGTCAAAAAGAACAAGTCCGCGACCACTACTGCCGCTGCTGCCTGATTCAAGGCTGGCTGGAATTCGGGGCTAGCATGATTCAGGGCAAGCAGTGAACCAGGACAACGACTGGGTCGTGATGGGACGCGTTGCCGCCCCATTCGGCATCAAAGGTTGGGTCAAGGTTCAGGCGTTTAGCGAAGATCCCGGCACGCTGATGGATTTTGCATCCTGGCGAATCGGGCGCGGCACCGAACACACGCACTTCACCGTCGAGACCATCCAGGATCACAGCAACACCCTGGTTGCCAAACTGCTGGGGGTCGATGACCGTGACCAGGCCTATGCCCTGCGCGGACAAGAGATTTCGGTGGTGCGCAGTGCCTTGGCGCCGCCTGAAGAGAACGAATTTTTCTGGTCGGATTTGATCGGCCTCACCGCAGTCAACCGCGATGGCGTCGAACTCGGCAAGGTGGATAGCCTGATGGAAACCGGCGCGCAGGATGTGCTGGTGATCAAGGGCACACGCGAGCATCTGATCCCGTTCATCGCGCAGTTCGTCGGTATGGTGGATGTGGCAGGCGGGCAGATCGAAGTGGACTGGGGCGAAGACTATTAAGGAGGCAAGTGTGCGCTTTGATGCTGTCACGCTTTTCCCCGAGATGTTCGATGCCATACTGGATTACGGCATCACCCGGCGCGCGCTGGATCGCGGCTTGTATCGGTTCAAATCGTGGAACCCGCGCGATTTCACCGACGACCCGCACCGCACGGTGGACGACCGCCCCTACGGCGGCGGCCCCGGCATGCTGATGCAGGCCGAACCGCTGGATCGCGCCTTGAACGCCGTCCAGCAGGAACTGGCCAGCGAAAATTTAACGCCCTGGGTGGTGCATTTTTCACCCCGAGGTCGCCCGCTTACCCATCAGCGGGTGATGGAATTGAAGCAAGCCGCGCTAAACCAGAATCACGCGCTGGTTTTATTGTGCGGGCGCTACGAAGGCATTGACGAACGGCTGTTGCAGCGCCGCGTGGACGAAGAAATATCGCTGGGCGACTTTGTGTTGTCGGGCGGCGAACTCCCCGCGCTGGCCTTGATGGATGCGCTGATCCGGCAACTGCCGGGGGCGTTGAATGACGCAGATTCCGCAGTGGAAGACTCTTTCGCTAACGGATTGCTAGATTGCCCGCACTACACCCGGCCCGAAGTCTGGCAGGGCATGGCGGTGCCAGAAGTATTGAAAGGCGGCAACCACGCCGCGATTGCCCAGTGGCGATCGCGGCAAAGC
>JBKJIS010000086.1:0-2993 GCA_046598305.1 Thiobacillus sp. | reverse complement strand
GGCTTGGCTGCCCGGACGCAGTTTGCCCTGATAAATAAAGCCCGCGCCGTAGCGGCGGCGGCCATCCGGCGCGGTGATGAGTTCGTTTTCGCTCCATATCCAGACATGGCCATCACGGGTATCGAGGATAAACGCGCGCCCGCCGCCCTTGCTGCCCTCGGCACCGGCCAGCGGCAATGCCTGATAACGCGCTCCATCAGCCAACGCACTACCCGACAGTGCAAGCACCCCCAACAGCATCCATCCTGTTCGCATCATGCTTCCTTTCAGCTTGAGTTGCTTGTGCTCTATAGGGAAAAAAGCGCGGCCACGGCAGCCGCATCCAGCACATACACATGGTTGCAGATATCATCGTGCACTCGAATCTCACCCTGGTCCGCGATGATGGCATCACATTCTGTCTGGCCGACGCTGCGCAACATGGCCTGAATCTTGTCCCTGTCATAGGGACAGTGATAGCTGACCGGGCGTGGGTCGTAAACGCGCACATCTTCTTCGGCAAACAAGCGTTCGATCAGTTTAATCGAGCCCAGCTCAAGCAATTCGTCTGCCCGCACCGTATCCGCCAGCACCTGCACCCGATTCCAGCCATCGGCATCGCGCAGGGTGGCACCCGGCAGAGCCTGCAGGAACAGGCCCGCCGCCGTTTCTTGATTAGCCGCCAGCCACAGCCGGGTAGGCGCTTGTTCTGACTGCGCGAGATAATGCTCGAATACAGCCGCAAGGGTTTCTCCCTGAAGCGGTACGTGGCTTTGGTATGGCTGGCTCATGCCAGCCTGGTCCAGCGTCAGGGTTAACGAGCCTTCCCCCAGCAAAGTCGGCACAGTGCCCGCCGGCACCTCAGCGGCGGCGCGCGCCATTCCGCGCAGACGCAATTGCTCATCACAATCCATTATCAGCAGCGACACATCACCATTGCCGCGCACCTGAAAGGTGAGCCGCCCGGTTTGCTTGAGATTGCCCGATATCAGCGTAGTGACTGCGGCCAGTTGCCCCAGCAGATCGAGAACCGGCTCGGCATAATCGCGTCCGGCTATCATTTCCCGCCAGGCAGGCCCTAACTGTACCCAGGCCCCGCGAATATCGAGCTGCTCGAACAAAAAACTGCGGACCCGGTTGGGGTGCGGATCGGATGGGTTCATGGGTTTCGATTTCAATTTATCAAGCGTGTTCAATTGAGCTGCACTCGCTCGCCCCATGGCACCTCGCCTTTGCCCTTGACCAGCCAGATCACCGGATAATTAGGCGGAAGTTTGGGGAATTCACCGGCGGCGTCGGTGAAATACACCAGCATGTTGGGGCTGCGGTTTTCGTGCTCGACCCAGTCGAACACCGGGCGAAAATCGGTACCGCCGCCGCCTTCGATATCGGTGGGCAACGCCATGGTGTCCCACGGCTCATACTCCCACGGCGCGTTTTCAGCCACATGGTTGTCGCAGGCCAACAGCGTGACCTTGGCGCGCACTTGGCCTTTCAGGGCATCGAGTTCGGTGACGAATTGGCGCAGTTCGTCATCGCTGATCGAGCCGCTGGTGTCGATCGCGGCGATGACTTCCAGCCCTTCGCTCGACAGCCGCGGCAGCAAGGCATCGCCTTCGCGCCGCGAGGGGCGGCGCCACGAATAATCGTCGCGTTGGTTGACCGCAAAGAAGCGCGCCAACAGCGCGCGCCACGGCAGGCTGGGCGCCAGCAAGCCATCGACCCAGCGCATCATCGACTGCGACAATTTGCCAGCCTGGCGCGCGGCCTGAGCGGCAGCGGCTAGACGGTTCTTCCATTGTTCGGACAGTTCTTCGCGCTCGCTGGGCGACATCTCATTGGGCTTTTGCGACGCCTGGCTGCCACTGCCTTGCTGCTGCTCAGCTTCGCTCTGGCCTTCCTTGCCCTGCCCCCCCGCTTCACTCCCCTCGGAATCATCCTGCCGTTCGTTTTCGTCGGGACTTCCCCCTTGCTCGTTATCGCTATCGAACAGGTGCTGGTCGAATGATTCTTCCGGGGTGTCCTCCGGAATCAGGGGATAGATTTCTTCCGCCGACAAGGTTTCATAATTCTGGTCAGCGAGAATGCCATGCAGCGGCGGTTTCAGGCCTTCCTCGATCAGCATCAGGTTGACCGCATGATCGCAGGCCACATCCCAGCGCCGTTTGACCCGATGATTGCGGCGGTGCGGATGGCCCATCGCGCAGTGCATCGCCTCGTGCGCAAGAATGAACTGCGTCTGCGCCAGCGAGAGATTGTCGACAAACTTCGGGTTGAAATAAAACGCCTTCGCATCGGTGCCGGTGGTCGTGCACCACTCACCGCCGACTTTCAGCGGCAGGTGCATCACCAGCGCGCCCAGAAACGGCCGCTCCATGATGAGGCGGGTGCGCGCAGCCGCGAGCTTGGTGAGGATGGGTTGAAGCGCGGCGTCGGGCTGGTCTGCCTTTTCAAACATGGCTTAGTGCTCGTACAGAACCAGATCGGTGATGCTGTTGGCCCACTCGGAAAACGCTGGCACCGCGAACAGCGGACGCCCCACGGCACGATGCAGGTCGGATACAAGCATGACGCCCATTTCGCGCTGCTGAAACCGCTGCGCATATTTGAGAATATTGCTGTACACCGCCGTTGCATTGCCGCTGTCGGCGGCCTGCATGGCTTTGCGCACCAGCGCGGCAGCGACGCCGTATTGCAGATCAATGCCTTCGGGTACTGCGGCCTCTTCGCCATTGATGATGGCATCGAGATCCGGCATCTGCGCCATGTTGTCGACAAAGGTTTTCAGCTCCAGCCCGGCTGATTGACCAACGCACGCCATCAACGAATCAGCCAGCAGTGGGGTCTTGTCGAACTTTTGCAGTGCGCGATGCGCGTATTCCCACGAACGCGGGCTTGGAAAAGCGATGGGCGTGTGCGCCGGATCAAAACTGAACAGCAGATCAGGACGGAAGCGCAGGAAGGCGATCACGCGAGTATCGATGTCTACGCTGTTCGCCCAGACGATCCAGTCG
>JBKJIS010000059.1:0-13893 GCA_046598305.1 Thiobacillus sp. | reverse complement strand
GTTCGTTCAGCACCAGCCGGTTCGAGCGGTTGAAGAAGTTGTAGGCGAGCACCGCCGGAATCGCCACCGCCAGGCCCATCGCGGTCATGATCAGCGCTGGGCCTGGCGGTGGCGATTCCGGCGGTGCTCGCCTACAACTTCTTCAACCGCTCGAACCGGCTGGTTCTGAACGAACTCGATGGCTTTGCGCACGATCTGTTTGCCTTCATGTCGACCGGCATCCGCGGGCAGGAACAAGGCAACAAACCCGTGGCGCCGGCCAGGAGCATGTGATGGCATTCGGCGGACTCAACTCGGGCGCACGCTCGCAGGACATGGCGGAAATCAACATGATTCCGCTGATTGATGTGATGCTGGTGCTCTTGGTGATTTTCATCATCACCGCGCCGTTGTTGACCCACGCGGTCAAGGTCGAACTGCCGCAGGCGTCGAGCACCCCGAACCCACCCAAGCCGGAGACAATCAACCTGTCGATCCAGGCTGACGGCTCGGTGTTCTGGAATGCTGAGCCGGTGGACTCAAGCGCGTGGCAAACGCGTATGAACTCCGCCGCGAAGCAAATGCCCCAGCCTGAAATTCACATCCGTGCTGATGGTAATCTGGCCTATAAGCATGTGGTGCGCATCATGTCGGACGCCGCCAAGGTCGGGCTTACCCGCATTGGATTTGTCACCGATCCGCGTGCTGCCGACCCCCAATAACCCACACTCCAAACGATTTAAACCACCGTGAAATCCAGCTTATCCCACCTCATCGCCCTGGCCTGCCTGAATATTCCTCTACAGGGTTTTGCGCAAACAAGCACTGACGCCCCCGCCACACTGGGGACAGTGCAGGTCACGGCCCCGTCCTACGATGCTCTGGAAGCGCGCCAGGAATCCTCCAGCGCCAAGATCATCGTCAGCCGCGAGGACCTGGAAAAACTCGACGCCGCGACCGTGGGTGAAATCCTGCGCCAGTTGCCCGGGGTGAGCCTGGCTGCCGACGGCGCCGGTCGGCGGGATCGAGAACAGCCCACCGACCGACTGGAACCGCGCATCGTCGTCGACGGTGAAGCCCTGCCCGGCGGCAACCGCATGGCGCTGCGCTTTCCGGTCGAACTGATCGAGCGCATCGAAATCATCAAGAACAGTACGGCGGAGTTTCCATCCGGCGCCGGCGGCACCATCAACCTCATCCTGCGCGACGTGCCGCCGAAGAATGCCGGCACCTTCCGCCTCGGCGCAGGCCTTGTCGATGATGCCTTGGGCGCCCGCATCGGCGGCGTGTATGGCGTGCGCGAAGGCGCAACCGGACTGCTGTGGATGGGCTTCGCCAACAGTCGCCCGCTCAGCGGCGACCGCACCACCGCCACCCAGCGATTTATTGCTGGCGTGCGCAACGACTGGGATATCGAAACCGACCGCGAAAGCGGCCGCGAAAATTCGCTGCATCTGGCCCCGCGCTTTACCCGCGATCTGGGCGCGGGAACGCGGCTCACCCTCAGTCCCTTGTTGATGTTCAGCGACCGCGATCGCGTCACTCACACGCAACGCGAAACCTACACCAACCCGCTGAATGGCAACGGCTTGGTCGCGGACGGCCGCGAACGCGAATACGACCAGGTGCAGCGCCTCAATGGCCGTCTTGCCGCCGAATGGAAGCGCCGCCAACCCGGCGCCGGCGAAACCAGCGCACGGGTGTCGCTGCAAAGCGAAAACGAGCGTCGATCCAGTCGGCTCGACACCTTCGATGCTGCTGGCGTGCAGCTCAACGACACCCGCACGCGCACCACCAGCGACGGCCTGGAAGTGAGCCTGACCGCCAAGCGCAGTCTGCCGCTGGCCAAGACGCATCTGGCCAGCTTCGGGCTGGAAGCACGCCACAAGGTAGTGGAAGACCAAAGGCGGCAGACGGTCAACGGCGCCGCCAGCCTGCTCGGCGCACAGGCCCGCGCCGATACCCAGGAACAGCTCTTTGCGCTGTGGGCGCAGGACGAATGGCAGCTCGCCGAACGCCATCTACTCACCCCGGGACTGCGGCTGCAAGCCACCCGCAGCCAGGTGTCCGACGCACTCGATGCCACAGTCAAAAACAGCCATCTCGCCTGGCTGCCGTCGCTGCATTACCTGTGGCAGCTCAACCCCAGCTGGAATATTCGTTCCAGCATGGCCATCACCGACAAGCCGCCCGGCGTGCGCGACCTGTCGCCGGTGGTGGTGACGACCACCGGAACCAACAGCCTGTCCAACCCGGATCGCGGTGGCAATGCCTCGCTCGAACCTGAACGCACCGCCACCCTGCAATGGGGCGTGGAACATTTTCTGCCGCAAAAGCGCGGCAGCGCCGGGCTCAACCTGTTTCTGCGCCAGATCGACGACAAGGTGCAGCGGGTGTCCCAGCTTGAATCCGGGCGCTATGTCGAACGCCCCGTCAACGTCGGTCAGGCGCATGAAACCAGCGTGGTGATCGACTTCAAAACCAAGCTCGCCAGCCTGCCGGCGCTGACGCTGCGCGGCAATGCCTCAACCAGTCGGCTCACCCTGGAAGACACCGCCCTGTCGTCTCGCCAGGAAAGTCCCCGCCACAGCGGCAACCTGGGGTTTGACTACGACCATGCACCGTGGAAACTCACCCTGGGTGGTAACCTCAGTCTCAGTTCACGCTTCTCGCGCGACGTGAATAACAGCGTGCAGCAAACCCAGCGCGCACGGCAGCAACTCGACCTCTACGCCATCAAAAAACTCGACCGAAAACTCAGCCTGCGCCTGACGATCGACAACGTTACCCGTGCCGATCAGGGCAATGACACGCGCGACCTGTCAGGCGGCAGCCTTACCAGCCTCGAAGAAGATCGGTCACGTGGCGTGCGCAGTGTGTACCTGAGCCTCGAAGGCAAGCTGTGAGCATGCCACCCGCCGACATCCAGCGCTTTGACATTGACTGCCGCGCCTGCCCGCGTCTGGCCACATTTCTGGACGAGGTTCACGCCAAGCATCCCGGCTACCATGCCCGGCCGGTCCCTGCTTTTGGCGCGTCCAAGCCCAAGCTACTGATCGTCGGGCTGGCCCCTGGCATGCATGGCGCAAACCGCAGCGGACGGCCTTTCACCGGCGACACTGCAGGCGTCCTGCTGTATCAAACCCTGCATCAATTCGGCTACGCCAGTGCGCCGGAATCCGTGTCACGCGATGACGGCCTGCAACTCATCGATTGCCGCATCACCAACGCGGTGAAATGCCTGCCACCCGCCAACAAGCCCGAGCCCGGCGAGATCCGCGAATGCAATCATTTTCTCGCGGCCGAACTGGACGCGCTGCCCGCCCATTCCAGCATCCTGGCCCTGGGTCAGATTGCACACCAGGCTGTATTGCGCGCGCTGGAACTGAAGCTCAAGGACTATCCCTTCGCCCACGCCAGCGACTACCGCCTGCCGAATGGTCGCCGCCTGGTCAGCAGCTATCACTGCTCCCGCTACAATACCCAGACGCGCCGCCTCACCCCCGAGATGTTCGCGGCGGTGTTCACGCTGATTCAAAACAAGGACTGATCATGCCCGTCGTCGCCATCAAGCTCGCCGGCGCCTGCTGGATAAAAAATGATTTTTAACCGCCCTTTTGCATTGTTCGGCTGAATCCCTTGAGCGTCGACAAGGATTTTCTCGCCTCGCTGCCCACCCTGCCCGGCGTCTACCGCATGATCGATGCTGCCAGCACGGTGCTGTATGTCGGCAAGGCGAAAGACCTGAAGAAACGCGTCTCCAGCTATTTCCAGAAAAACGACCAGAGCCCGCGCATCCGCCTGATGCTGAAAAGCGTCGACCACATCGACACCACGGTGACGCGCACCGAGACCGAAGCGCTACTACTGGAAAACAACCTCATCAAGGGCCTGAAACCACGTTTCAACATCCTGTTTCGCGACGACAAGTCCTACCCCTATCTGCTCCTGACCGGGCACCGCTTTCCGCGCTTGGCCTATTTTCGTGGCACTCCAAAAAAAAACGATCAGGCGTTTGGTCCCTATCCCAATGCCTATGCCGTGCGCGAAAGCATGCAGCTGCTGCAAAAAGTGTTTCAGCTTCGCACCTGCGAAGACAGCGTGTTTGCCAATCGCTCACGACCCTGCCTGTTGCACCAGATCAAGCGCTGCACGGCACCCTGCGTTAAAGCCATTACACCGGAAGACTATGCGCGGGATGTCAGCGCATCCGCACAACTCCTGAAGGGAGAAGCCACCACCCTGATCGCTCACATTACCGAACAAATGAACGCTGCCGCCGCCACGCTCGATTTCGAGACCGCCGCCCTGCTGCGTGACCGCTTGCACACCCTTGCCGTCTTGCGCGAAAAGCAGTTCGTCGACACGACCGGCAGCGAGGCCGATGCTGATGTGGTCGCGGTGGCCGAAATGACCGGTGTGATTGCCGTCAACCTAACCATGATTCGTGGCGGCCGACATTTAGGCGACCGCAGCTTCTTTCCGCAGCACGGCGAAGGCGCGCCCCCAGCCGAAGCGCTAGAAGCGTTTATTGCCCAACATTACCTTGACCACCCGATCCCCGCGCGCATCCTGATCAGCGAAGCCATCGATACCGACGCGCTGGAAGCGCTGCTCACCGAGCAGGCTGGCAAAAAAGTCAGCCTGCAGCATCGCGTCACTGGCGAGCGTAAAGTCTGGATCGACATGGCGCGGGCCAATGCGCGACTGTCGGCCGAGCGCCGCAGCGCCGAACGCGCCAACCAGTCACAACGGCTGGCCGCGTTGCGTGACACACTCGACCTGCCGCACCTCAAGCGCATCGAATGCTTCGACATTTCGCACACCATGGGCGAAGCGACCGTGGCCTCATGTGTGGTGTACGAAGGCGACGACCTGAAAAAATCCGACTACCGGCGCTACAACATCAGCGGCATCACGCCAGGCGACGACTACGCCGCGATGCACGCCGCGCTGATCAAACGTTTCCACAGAAGCATCGAGGAAAACGGCGTACTGCCCGACCTGCTGCTGATCGACGGCGGCAAGGGGCAGATTTCAACCGCTGTCGAGGCGATGACCGAACTCGGATTGGGCGAAGTACTGTTACTTGGCGTCGCCAAAGGCGAAGCGCGCAAGCCCGGGCTGGAGACGCTGATTTTCGCCGATGGCCGCGAATTGAAACTGGCCAAGGACCATCCCGGCTTTCATCTGATCCAGCAAGTGCGCGACGAAGCGCATCGCTTCGCCATCACCGGCCATCGCGCAAAACGCGGCAAAGCGCGGATTCAATCCACCCTGGAAAATATCCCCGGAATCGGCCCCAAACGCCGCAAACAGTTGCTTGAGCACTTCGGTGGCCTGCAAGGCGTGCGCAACGCCGGCATCGACGCACTTGCCACAGCCAACGGTATCAGCCGAGAATTAGCGGAAACCATTTACAACGCCCTGCACTGATGCCCCTCAATCTCCCTAACCTGCTCACCTGGCTGCGCATCCTTTTCATCCCGCTGATGGCAGGCGTGTTCTACCTGCCCGATGGCTGGGTCACAGCCAAAGAAGCCAATCTTCTGGCCGCGGCTTTCTTTGGTGTAGCGGCCATCACCGACTGGCTCGACGGCTGGCTGGCACGCAAACTGGGGCAGACCTCCGCCTTCGGTGCGTTCCTCGACCCGGTAGCCGACAAACTGATGGTCGCCGCCGCGCTAATCGTTTTGATCGACCTTGATCGCGTGGCGCCGCTGATCGCACTCATCATCATCGGCCGCGAAATCACCATTTCTGCGCTGCGCGAGTGGATGGCCAAGGCAGGTAAATCAGCCAGCGTAGCAGTGTCCTTCGTCGGCAAGCTCAAGACAACAGCCCAGATGGTGTCCATCGTTTTACTGCTCTATTTCAATCCTGTCATTAACCTGCCCGTCGCGGAGATTGGCACCTGGCTGATCTGGGTAGCGGCACTGCTGACCTTGTGGTCGATGGCGTATTACCTTGTGATGGCTTCACGCGCGCTACAGAAGACTTAATGAAAACTTAATGAAAACTGTTGACAGGAAAAGGCTGAATCCCCATAATGCGCAGCCTTCAACGCGGGAATAGCTCAGCTGGTAGAGCGCAACCTTGCCAAGGTTGAGGTCGGGAGTTCGAACCTCCTTTCCCGCTCCAGAATTCCGGGGAAAACAGAAGGACTAGTCCGGACGTTTTCCCCTTTTTGTTTACGTGGTTTACCGCGACGGCGCGATAGCAAAGCGGTTATGCACCGGATTGCAAATCCGTGTAGGTCGGTTCGACTCCGGCTCGCGCCTCCAGATTAAGCAGCCTGGATGTTTCATGAATTCGCGTGATGATCGCGCAGAATTTTGATTGATAGGGAAGTTTTGAGAGGGAGCGTCGTAGTTATTCATACGGCCGACCGAACAAAATCTTTCCTATCAAACAAAAGGCCAGCGAGGGCGCGCGAATTCATGAAACATCCAGGCTAAGCTGTCCGCATCGCCCGGATGGTGAAATTGGTAGACACAAGGGACTTAAAATCCCTCGCCAGTGATGGCGTACCGGTTCGATTCCGGTTCCGGGCACCACTTTTCAGCACCTAAGCCCGAGTGGTACAATTTCGGCGCTTTATTATTAACACTGTGGGCGGTTCGCCCATTTTTTTATTGTGCTATGACACGTTGCTTTGCGCCGTGTTGTAGTGCGACGATGGATTTGTAATGATGGATTTGCCCGCCCGCCTGGAACCCGTGCTAGCCGGACTCGGATACGAGTTGGTGATGCTCGAGCGCGCCGGGCGCGGGCTGATCCGGATTTTTATCGACAAGCCAGAAGGCATCGGTGTTGAAGACTGTGTCGCGGTCAGCAATCACCTGACGCATCTGTTTACGGTTGAAAACATCGACTATGACAGGCTGGAAGTGTCCTCGCCCGGTCTCGACCGGCCGCTGGTCAAGCCGCAGGATTATGTCCGCTTTGCGGGAAATCCAGTGACGCTCAAGCTGAGGGTGCCGATGGATAATCGGCGGCGCCTGGTGGGTGAACTGGTTGGCCTGGAAGGCGACGAAGTGAAGTTGATCGTCGACGGAAAAGAAATTTCGGTCGATTTGAGAAATGTGGATGTTGCCCGCCTTAAACCCTTGGTTTAAGGCGGACTCGGAGAGATTATGAGCCGTGAAATGTTGATGCTTGCCGATGCACTGGCACGCGAAAAGAGCGTAGCCAAAGAAGTCGTGTTCGAGGCGCTGGAGCAGGCGCTCGCCTCTGCTACCAAGAAACGATTCAAGGATGAAGCCGACGTGCGCGTGTCGATTGACCGCGAAACCGGTGCATACGAATCCTTCCGCCGCTGGCAGGTTGTCACCGAAGCCGAGCTGGAATCCGAGGGCTTCCAGATCCTGCTGATTGACGCCCAGGACAAGATTCCCGATATCGAAATCGGCGACTACATCGAAGATCCGCTGGAAAACGTTGAATTCGGCCGCATTGGCGCACAAGCTGCCAAACAGGTCATTCTGCAGAAAATTCGTGATGCCGAACGCGAGCAGATCATCAGTGACTTCCTTGATCGCAAGGAGCACCTCGTCAACGGTGTCGTGAAGCGGATTGACCGGGGCAACGCCATTATCGAATCGGGCCGTGTTGAAGGCTTCCTGCATCGCGACCAGATGATCCCGCGCGAAAACCTGCGCATCGGCGACCGCGTGCGGGCTTATCTGCTGCGCATCGACCGCGGCGCCCGCGGCCCGCAGGTCGTGCTATCGCGCACCGCGCCCGAATTCGTCATGAAGCTGTTCGAGCTGGAAGTGCCGGAAATTGAGGAAGGCTTGCTGGAAATCAAGGCAGCTGCTCGCGACCCCGGCCTGCGCGCCAAAATTGCCGTGGTGTCGCACGACCCGCGCATCGACCCGATCGGTACCTGCATCGGTCTGCGCGGCTCGCGCGTGACCTCGGTCACCAACGAAATGGCCGGCGAACGCGTCGACATCATCCATTGGTCAGCCGAGCCCGCGCAGTACGTCATTAATGCGCTTGCGCCCGCTGAAGTCAGCTCCATCGTGGTGGACGAAGACAAGCACAGCATGGACGTGGTGGTGGAAGAGGAACAGTTGGCGATGGCGATCGGCCGTGGCGGCCAGAACGTGCGCCTGGCGTCCGAGTTGACCGGCTGGGATCTCAACATCATGTCGCGTGCGACCGCTGAAGAAAAGCAGTCGACCGAGAGCGGTCATACCCTTGCCCTCTTCATCGAGAAACTCGATGTGGACGCGGAGGTCGCCCAGATTCTGGTCGACGAAGGGTTCTCCACGCTGGAAGAAGTCGCCTACGTGCCGCTGAACGAAATGCTCGAAATCGACGCCTTCGACGAAGATCTGGTCAACGAACTTCGTACGCGTGCTCGCAATGCCCTGCTTACCGCAGCCATCGTGGGTGAAGAGCAAGTCGAAGCTTCGGCAGGCGACTTGTTGTCGCTCGACGGTATGGACGCGGAAACAGCGCGTCAGCTCGCCAGCAAGGGGGTTCACACCACCGAAGATCTTGCCGAGCTGGCAGTCGACGAACTGATCGAAATCGCCGCGATGGATGACGAACGCGCCAAACAATTGATCATGGCCGCACGCGCGCCCTGGTTCGCCCAAGGCTAAAACGCCAAGAGGATTGCATGAACGTTGAACAATTTGCTCTCGAACTGAAACTCCCGCCTGAACTGTTGCTTGAACAGTTCAAGGCCGCAGGTGTCAGTAAAAACGATGTTGTCGACTCGGTTACCGAGACGGACAAAGCCCACTTGCTCGACTATCTGCGCAAGATGCATGGCGGTGGAGCTGAAACCGGCAAAACCAAGATCACCATCACGCGAAAGCAGACTGGTGAGATACGCAAAACCGACAGCACCGGAAAATCGCGCACCATCCAGGTAGAGGTGCGCAAATCACGTACCTACGTCAAACGGGATGCCTCAGCACCGACGGCCGAAGCCCTGCCCGCGGCTGAACCCATCCCTGAGACCTTGTCCGAGCCCGTGTTTGAAGAACAGATTCAGCCGCTGATTGAAGCAATATCTGAGACCCCCGCTGAGCCCCCCGCAGCGGAACCCGTTGTCGAGCCAGTCGCCGCTGAGCCTGTAGAAGTCAAGCCTGAGCCGATTGCTGCAGAGGCACCCGCTATTGTTGAACCGGTTCCTGAAATTGCTGTGGAGACGGCCGATGCCGAAGTGGAGTCGGCAGCCGCAGAAGCGCCTGTTCCCGTTGTAAAGAAAACCACACGCATCAAAAAAGCATCCATTATTGGGGATGCGGAAGTCAAGGCACGTGCAGACGAAGCACGCCGTCACCAGGCCTTGCTGGATCGTCAAGCTTCGGACAGGGCCCAGCGTGAAGGCTTGCGCAAGCAGGCTGAAGCTGCGCAAGTCGCACGTGAAGCCGCGAAACTGGCAGAAGCCGAGAAAGCAGCTGCGCCCCCCACTCCCGTTGCTCCCGCTGCTCCCACCGAAAAAACGCTACACAAACCAGACAAACCCGCAGGGCCCAAAGCTGATAAAAAGCCAGCCAAAAAAGCCGAAGGCAGTTGGAAAGATGATGCCGCGAAGCGTAAAGGCGCGCTCAAGACCCGTGGCGGCGCGGCGCCTGAAACTGGCTGGCGCGGCCGCAAAGGCAAATCACGATCCGGCAGCAATGAGGAAAGCACTTTTATTGCACCGACCGAGCCGGTCGTGCGTGAAGTGCTGGTACCTGAAACCATTACGGTCGCCGAGTTGGCCCACAAAATGTCGGTCAAGGCCGCAGAGGTCATCAAGGCCCTGATGAAAATGGGCAGCATGGTGACGATTAACCAGGTGCTCGACCAGGAAACCGCGATTATTCTGGTCGAGGAGATGGGGCACATCGGCAAACCCGCTGCGCTGGATACGCCAGAAGCCTTCCTGATCGATACCGGATTTACCGGTGAACTGGTCCTGCGAGCCCGCCCACCGGTGGTCACCGTGATGGGCCACGTCGACCACGGCAAAACGTCGTTGCTTGACACCATCCGCCGCACCCGCGTAGCCAGCGGTGAAGCCGGCGGCATCACCCAGCACATCGGTGCGTATCACGTCGAAACCGAGAAAGGCGTCATTACCTTCCTCGACACCCCGGGCCACGAAGCGTTTACCGCGATGCGGGCGCGCGGTGCCAAGGCGACCGACATCGTTGTGCTGGTCGTTGCAGCAGACGACGGCGTGATGCCGCAAACCATAGAAGCCATCCACCACGCCAAAGCGGCCGGTGTGCCGCTGGTGGTGGCGATCAACAAGGTCGACAAGCCCGATGCCAGCCCTGAGCGCATTCGCCAGGAACTGGTCGCGCAAGGCGTAACCCCTGAAGAATGGGGGGGCGATACCCAGTTCATCGAAGTCTCGGCCAAAGCCAATACCAATATCGACGGGTTGCTTGACGCCATTTTGCTGCAGGCCGAAGTCCTTGAACTGCAGGCGCATGTGGAAGGTCCGGCCAAGGGTATCGTCATCGAAGCCCGTCTGGACAAGGGCAAGGGTCCAGTCACCACGTTGCTGGTGCAGTCCGGCACGCTACGTCGTGGCGATATGGTGCTGGCTGGCCAGGCCTTCGGCCGCGTGCGTGCCATGTTCGACGAGGCCGGCAATACGGTCCTCGAGGCGGGTCCGTCCATTCCGGTTGAAATCCAGGGTCTGTCCGACGTGCCGCGCGCAGGTGAAGACATGATGGTGCTGCCAGACGAACGCCGTGCGCGCGAAATCGCGCTGTTCCGTCAGGGCAAGTTCCGCGATGTGCTGCTGGCGAAGAAGCAGGCATCCAAACTGGAATCGATGTTCGATCAAATGGGGGCGGGGGAAGTTCAGCATTTGCCCCTCATCCTCAAGGCCGACATGCAGGGCTCTTACGAAGGCCTGGCGCACGCGCTGGCCAAGCTGTCCACCGACGAGGTCAAGGTCAACATCATCCATAGCGGTGTCGGTGCCATCACTGAATCCGACGTCAACCTGGCGCTGGCGTCCAAGGCTGTCCTGATCGGTTTTAACGTGCGTGCCGATGCATCAGCACGCAAGCTGGCCGAGGCCAATGGCGTCGACCTGCGCTACTACAACATCATCTATGAAGCGGTGGATGAAGTGAAAGCTGCGTTGTCCGGCATGCTGGTACCCGAGAAACGCGAAACCGTGATTGGTACCGTGGAAATCCGCCAGGTCTTCGTGATTTCCAAGGTGGGAACCATCGCCGGCTGTTACGTGCTTGATGGCGTGGTGAAGCGCAATGCGGGTGTCCGTGTGCTGCGGAACAACGTCGTCGTCCATCAGGGCGAGCTTGATTCCTTGAAACGCTTCAAGGACGACGTCAAGGAAGTCAAATCCAACTTTGAGTGTGGCTTGAGTCTGAAGAACTTCAACGATATCCAGGAAGGTGACCAGCTGGAAGTGTTTGAAATCGTGGAAATCGCACGCTCGCTGTAATGAATTCGGTGAGGTGTAAGGCGCGAGGGGTGAGGCAAGTAACTGCCCGCCCACCTTGCCTGACGCCTCCCCCCTAACGCCTCACCCCCAACCATGCCTAAAGATTTTCCGCGCGCCCGCCGAGTCGCCGACCAAATACAGCGCGAACTGCCGGAGCTGATCCGGCTGGAAGTGAAGGACCCGCGCGTCGGCATGCTGACCATCACCGAGGTAGAGCTCAACCGCGACATGGAGTTCGCCAAGGTCTTCTTCACTACACTGGGCGGCCAGGTCGAGCATGAAGCCTGTCTGGAAGGCCTCAAACGCGCCAGTGGTTTTCTGCGCACCCAGTTGTCACACCGCATGCAGCTACGGGTGGTGCCCAAGCTCAGCTTCGTGTATGACCATTCGGTCGAACGTGGCATACAGCTCAGTCAACTGATCGAATCGGCCATCGCCGAAGACGCCAAACACCCCAAAGACGAGTGAAATCGGCCCGTCAGCCCATTGATGGCGTGTTGTTATTGAACAAGCTGGTGGGGATTACCTCCAATGCCGCGCTGCAAAAAGCCAAGTGGCTGCTCAACGCCAAAAAGGCAGGGCATACCGGCACCCTCGACCCTTTCGCCGATGGCTTGCTTCCGCTGTGTTTCGGTGAGGCGACCAAGTTTTCAGCGTACCTGCTCGAAGCCGACAAGCACTATCGTGCGGTCATGCAACTCGGCACCACCACCACGACTGGCGACCCGGAAGGGGAAGTACTGAGCACCCGTGAAGTCAACGTCAGCCGTGATGATATCCTTGCCGTGCTGCCGCGCTTCATGGGCGAAATCGAGCAGATTCCCCCGATGCATTCAGCGCTCAAGCATCAAGGCCGCCCACTGTATGAATACGCCCGTGCCGGGATCGAAATCGAGCGCCCTGCACGCAAGGTCACGATCCGCTCACTGCAGCTGATCGAATGCACGTCTCCGCGTGTCGTGTTTGATGTGCAGTCCACGGCGGGCACCTATATCCGCACCCTGGCGCAGGATATTGGCGCAGCGTTGGGTTGCGGCGCCCACCTCACCGCGTTGAAGCGCACTGCTGCGGGTGGATTCAGCCTGGAGCTGGCCCATACCCTTGCCGAACTGGAGGCGCTTGAACCCAATGATCGGCAAAGCCTGCTCCAGCCAGCGGATTACCTGGTGGCACACCTGCCAGCCTTGGTTCTCGACGAGTCGGATGCCGCTTCCCTATGCCAGGGTCGCAACATAGATTTTTCGGCCACTGATTCAGGATTGATGCGCGTGTATACAGCCACCAACCGTTTCCTTGGCTTGGCCGATGCAGGCGACGGCCAACTGGTGCCGCGTCGTTTGATTAACACACAACAAGCTTGAGTCGACTCACCCTTTCCGCGTAAAATGCGCGGTTTCCCCCCGAACGTGTCCCGCCCAGCCGCAGGCCACGCGATTTAGAAGGAGTACACCATGGCTGTTACCGTCACTCAAAAAGCTGAGATCGTCCAGAATTACCAACGCGCCGCCGCCGACACCGGCTCACCTGAAGTGCAGGTTGCCCTGCTGACGGCCCGCATCAACGACCTGACCGGCCACTTCAAGGCCAACATGAAGGATCACCACTCACGTCGTGGCCTGTTGCGCATGGTCAACCGTCGCCGTAAATTACTCGACTACCTCAAACGTATCCATCTTGAAGGGTATAAAACCCTGATCGAGCGCCTCGGTCTGCGTAAGTAAGCCCGGCTATCCACTGTGATGACTCGGCACTTGGCTGGCTGCATCTTAATGACTGCGCCGGCGCAGTCTGATTCTGAACTGTGGACGGGGCGGTTTGCCCTCTGAATTTCCCACGCCCCGCACTCGCGGGGCGTTTTTCCTTTGAAAGGAACTCGTGTGAGCGCTATCAAGAAAACTTTCACTTTCGGTCGTCATCAGGTCACCCTGGAAACCGGCGAAATCGCCCGCCAGGCCTCCGGCGCCGTCATCGTTAACATGGATGACACGGTGGTATTGGTTACTGTCGTTGCCAAAAACGAAGTCAAACCCGGCCAGGATTTTTTTCCGCTGACCGTCGACTATCAGGAAAAAGCCTACGCAGCCGGCCGTATCCCCGGCGGTTTTCTAAAGCGCGAAAGCCGTCAGTCAGAAGGCGAAATTCTAGTGTGTCGCCTGATCGATCGCCCAATTCGTCCGCTGTTCCCGGAAGGCTTCTTCAACGAAGTGCAGATCATCGCCACCGTGATATCGTCCAACCCCGAAGTCAACCCCGACATCCCCGCACTGATCGGTGCCTCTGCCGCTCTGTCACTCTCCGGCCTGCCGTTTGACGGCCCGGTGGGTGCAGCACGCGTCGGCTTTATCAACGGCGAATACGTCCTGAACCCCACCCTTTCCGAATTAAAAGACTCGGTACTTGACCTGGTGGTCGCCGGCACCGAAACCGCCGTGCTGATGGTTGAATCCGAAGCCCGGGAACTGTCGGAAGACATCATG
>JBKJIS010000193.1:0-3794 GCA_046598305.1 Thiobacillus sp. | reverse complement strand
AACTCGACTGATCGGGCTTAAGCGGCGTCCTTGATACGCGTCATGTTGCGGCCGCTGCGCTTGGCTTCCAGCAAGGCCGTATCGGCACGTGCCAGCGCTTCATTTTCAAGCTTGTCTTCACGGCTGTATTCAGACAAGCCACCGCTCCAGGATAGTTTCTGCGTCACCCCGGGGATCAGTTCCACACTCTCGGGCATCTTGGCACGCAGGCGCTCGGCCAGTTCCTGCGCCCGATCCAGTGGAGTGAATGGGAACATGACACAAAATTCATCCCCTCCCAAGCGGGCAATAAAGTCGCTGTTACGCAAGCAAGATTTAAGTGCGTCTCCGAACTTGATGATGAGTTGATCGCCGGCCTCATGGCCGAAGGTGTCGTTCACCTGCTTGAAGTTGTCGATATCCAGAATCAACAGGCTGTGTGACCAGCCATCTTTCATGCTGGTAAACAACTCCTTCTGTTTTTCGTCGAAGCTGCGCCGGTTGTTGACCTGCGACAGGTGATCGACTCGTGCCTGGGAGCTCACTTCTTTCTGCTGACCCATCATCACCTTGCCCAGCTTCAGCATGGTCGCCAGCGGCGTCTGAAATTCAGCCAGGCTGACTGGATAGGATGATCGCAGTCGCTGTTGCCGTAAGTCGTTGGTCAATCGCACCAGCATGCGCAGGCTGTCATTCACCCGGTTGCGTACTGCCAGAAGGGTCCCCACCACCAGTATCGCTATGGTCAAGCTCGCCACCAGCCAGCTCAGCGCATAGGGTGCGATGGTTTCAACCACGGGCACGACCGGGCGCCACACCGCGATCTGCCAGGGCGTGCCCGCCAGCGCGATCAAAGTGGCATGTGCATAGCGTTTAATTGCCTGATTACCGCGTCGCATCAGCACCATGGAAACATCACCGGCCCCAATCTGTTGTAACTCAGCGTAAGCAGCAGAGTCCGGGAGGGGCAGCGTGTCGAACAAGGCCTGTAACTGCGGCACGCTCTGCTCAACGATAACAAAGCCCAGACGCTTGCCCTCGTTATTGGAAACCGGATGAGAGAGCGATAAATTAAACGTGGCCGAAGCGGTTGCGCCCATCCCGGCGCGACCGGCATTCGCCAACAACCTGCGGGTGTCGCCGGGTAAAAATCCAGGCAGCAGTTGGCGCTGTTCATCGGTGACGAACAGCACGGTCGCATCCTGATTCAAAGCATGCAAATTAGACGCCTGCGCCTGACAGACTTCTGGCGACCCGGTGGTGAAACATGCCAGCGTCTGGGGGTGGGCTGCGATGCGGGCGGCACTCCGTTGCATGGCTTCAGCCATAAACTCGATCTGGGTAGCCATCACCGGCTTGTCGAATTCTTCCGGGATGGGAACTGACTGCGGACGCGACAGAAAAATCACGGCCGTCACCACGCCCGCCAGCAGCACCAGGGCTGTGACAAGGATCAGACCAAACCGCAATATGGATGTGTGGTGCATGTTTGATGCGCCAGCAGGCTCCGCCTCTTTATGTTTATTGTTTCCGCAATGACCAAGTCCAGATTCCGCTCTGGGGGTTCAGCCTACATGCCAATAGACTCAGCAAAATCCATGCCCCAAACTGCGGACGCCCACCCAATCACCCCATCAATACTATTGAGGCATCAAGGTGTAAAGAATTCCGACACTATTGCCGGCCAGTGCTCCCGAATCCCCCGGTGCCTCGCTCACTTGATTCAAAATCGTCCACCACATTGAATTCGGCCTGCACCACCGGCACGATGACCAATTGCGCGAGGCGTTCCATCGGAACCAATTCAAACGCCTGTTGGCCACGATTCCAAGCGGAAACCATAAGCTGACCTTGATAGTCAGAGTCGATCAGACCCACCAGATTGCCCAGCACAATGCCATGTTTATGGCCCAGGCCTGAGCGCGGCAAAATCAGCGCCGCATAACCTGGGTCAGCCAGATGGATGGCCAAACCGACAGGAATCAACCGGGTTTCGCCGGGCTGCAGCACAATGGGCGCATCAATACAGGCGCGCAAATCGAGCCCTGCCGAACCGGGTGTCGCGTAATGCGGCAGCTGATCGCGCAGGCGGGTGTCGAGAATCTTCACATCCATCTTCATATTCGGCGGGATTTCGTCAGTTCAACAGGGTTGCAAGGTGGCGGATCAGATGTCGCGCCTGGGTGAGTTTACTGGCACGTGGCAAAGGGTGTTGGCCTTGGTCATCGAACAACACCAATTCGGCCGTATCCTGACCCAGCGTGTCTTGTGCAAGATTGCCTGCCAATAGCGGCAATTTTTTACGGAGTCGCTTGGCTTCGGCATAGTCCGCCAAATGCTCGGTCTCAGCGGCAAACCCGACGCAAAACGGTGGGTTAGGCAGGGCGGCGATTTCCGCCAGGATATCGGGGTTGGCGACGAGCTGCAGCGTCAGGATGTCTGTGCTTTTTTTGATTTTTTGCTTCGCGGGAGACTCCACCCGGTAATCGGCCACGGCTGCAACGGAAATAAACACGTCACTGGGCATCTCCGCCAGAACGGCCTTCCGCATGTCTGTCGCACCCATGACGTCAATGCGATGCACCCCAGTGGGCGTTGGCAAACAGGTCGGGCCCGAGATCAAACAGACTTCCGCACCCGCTTCGGCGGCCGCCTGCGCCACAGCGTAGCCCATCTTGCCCGAGCTCAGGTTGGTCAGTCCACGAACCGGGTCAATCGCCTCGAAGGTGGAGCCTGCCGTGATCAGCACACGCTTACCCGCCAACATCCCCAAGCCCAACATCCCGGGCAAGGCCATGAGAATACCGGCAGGCTCCAGCATCCGCCCCAGACCCACTTCCCCGCAGGCTTGTTCGCCCGCAGCCGGACCCAATACGCTCAAACCGTCCGCGTGCAACTGCGTCAGATTGCGCTGGGTTGCCGCAGCTGCCCACATTTCCCGGTTCATCGCCGGCGCAACGGCGAGTCTGCAGCTACGCGCCAAACACAAGGTAGTCAGCACATCGTCAGCCCGGCCGTGCGCGAGCCTGGCTAGAAAATCGGCAGAAGCGGGTGCTACCAGCAATAGATCGGCATCGCGCGACACATGAATGTGATCCATACCATCGCCGTTGGCCGCATTCCACAAGGAAGTCAGCACAGGCTTGCCTGACAGGGCCTGAAATGTGAGGGGTGTCACGAATTGCTGCGCGGCCATCGTCATCACCACCTGCACGTCAGCACCGGCCTTGACCAGCAGACGACACAGTTCGGCCGCCTTATACGCGGCTATACCCCCTGTTACGCCCAGAATGATTTTTTTGTTTTCCAGCAACATGGTCTCGATTCCCGAAGGACTTTCCATGACAATGAGCAGCATTCTACGGGAGAGAGATAAGCATGGCGATCCGCGACTGGCCTGAAGACACGCGTCCACGCGAAAAACTTCTCAAACGCGGCGCAGCTTCCCTGACTGACGCAGAGCTGGTCGCCGTCTTCCTGCGCACCGGCGTAGTCGGCAAAAGCGCGGTTGACCTCGGTCGAGACCTGATCGAACGTTTTGGTGGCCTGGGCGGTTTATGTCGGGCCGACCAAGCATCGGCTTGCGCCGCGCCAGGCGTAGGCGCGGCAAAATATGCCCTGCTCCAGGCGGTAATGGAAATGGCGCGCCGTACCCTGGCTGAAGATATGGAATCGGGTGATGCCCTGGCCTCCCCGGGAGCGGTACGTGATTATCTGCGGCTGATTCTGCGCGGCAAGGAATATGAGGTGTTCTGCTGTGTCTATCTCGACGCGCAAAATCGGGTGATTGCTGTCGAGGAACTGTTCCGCGGTAC
>JBKJIS010000131.1:0-14594 GCA_046598305.1 Thiobacillus sp. | reverse complement strand
GTCTGTCCAACCTCGAATCCCTGCTGGCCGCCGTACAAAGCGCGCCCAACACCCGCGTCCTGGTTTTTTATGAAGCGGCGCATCAGGCCGTTCTCGACACCGTCAGTGCCCGCCTACGCATCGACGCCGCATTCTCAATGCCGGTACAGGAAGATAAACTGCGCGCCACCTTGCGGGCCTGGTTGAACTAAAAACCTGATCTCGTTCTATTGGGATGTCTGACTCAAGTCGACCCGTTTTTGCCGTTGGCCCCGACGAAGAGGCGTTGACTGCTATGTGCTTCTAAGCAGACGTAAGCTGAAATCAATTGTGGGGCAGTTGGTCGGCCAAAGCGGACGCACCAATTTGGTGGCTTGAAAGTGTCTAGAAAAGTCGGGGGGGTTCAGCCACCTTAACAAAGGTCTTTGAAACAGGCAGCAGCCCACCACTCCCAGCGATCCAGTCGAAAAAGGCAACAGCAGCCATCGGTCGGGCGATGAAGTAGCCTTGGCCAATATCGCAGCCGCTCGCGCGCAGCCAGGCCAGGTCAGCCTCAGTTTCAATGCCTTCTGCCACCACGGAAAAGTCCAGCGCGTGGCCCAAGGCAATGGTCGATTGCACGATGGCCACGTCCTTGGGCGAATTGTTCAGTGAGCGGATGAAGCTCTGGTCGATCTTGATCTCATGCACAGGCAATGATTTGACGTAGGTAAGCGAAGCCTGGCCGGCACCGTAGTCGTCAATCGACAGCTTGACGCCGAAGGCAGCCAGTTCTTCAAGATGGGCTTGTGCCAGAGCAGGATCTTCCATTAGCGCGCTCTCGGTAATTTCGAGACAGAGCGCAGCGGGTGGCAAACCGTGTCTGGCAACCAGGTCACGCACCAGAACAACGAGACTGGGATCGAGCAGATCGCGCGCCGACAGGTTGGCGGACACCACCAAGTTCAGTCCCTGTGCTCGCCAGGCAGCCGTCTGCTCTGCCACCTCTCCGAGCAGCCACGGCGTGATTTCCCGGATAAAGCCCGTACGCTCGGCAAAGGGCAAGAATTGTCCTGGCGGCACCAGCCCGCGCTCGGGATGCTGCCAGCGCAACAATGCCTCGGCTCCGATCACGTGGCCTGTTACGAGATCAAGCTTGGGCTGGTAGTGGAGAATGAACTCGCGCTTTTCCAGCGCGTCGCGCATTTCCCCGATCAGGGACAACTGCTCAGGCAACGGGCCTGGACCCACTTCCTCGGCCAGCATGAAACCACATTGCCGCCGCTTGGCTTCGTACATGGCGAGCTCAGCCCGCTGCAGTAGGGCATTGAGGCCGATGCCATCCGAAGGGTGGAAGGCAATGCCGAGGCTGCCATTCACATCGAGGCGCTGGCCCTCGACTTCCATGGGTGTGCACAGTGCGTCCAGCAGCGATTGGGCGAAGCTGCGTACCGCCTGCCGATCCATGCCTTCAAGGAGGAAGGCGAATTCGTCACCCCACAGTCGTGCCAGCATGGCCCTTGGCGGTAACTGGCCAGTCAGACGGACGCCAACCTGCCGCAGCAATTGATCGCCAACCGGATGCCCGAGTGCATCATTGATCGCTGCAAAGCGGTCGAGGTCGAGCACCACCACGGCGGCTTCGGCAGACGGCCCTAGACGCTCCAGACGCTCCTCGATGCGCACCCGGTTAGGCAATCCGGTCAACGCATCCTCATACGCCAGCCGGGTGATTTTCTGTTCCCGTGCAGCAATACCAATCCGCATGTTCTCGAAGCTGGCGGCAAGCTGGCCAATTTCATCCTTCGACTTCACCTCAACCGGATTGCTGTAGTCGCCGGCCTCCATGCGCTTTGCCGTGGCCGCAAGCGCGTTGATCGGGCCCGCGATGCGCCGGGATAGCCACAAGCTGCCAAAGACAAACAGCACAATGCCGCCGCCTGCGGTGATCAACAGCGCGTGTTCAAGTTCGCTTAATACCGCTTCGCTCTTTTCGAGGGAGTGCAGCAGGATGACCTTTGCCTGCTGTCCAAGCGGTAGTGCGACCCCATAGTAATGTTTGCCTTGCAGAATAAGCGGCCGCGGCTGTGCGCTCACGCGCGTAGCAACCTGTTCCAGCGCGTCGTGATCCGGTTTGGCCAGCGAACTGGCCAAAATCTGACCACTCGTAGAAGCAAGACTGACGTCCAGCCCGCTGGTTTTCGCCAGACTGCTTGCCCAGGCACGGTCCGCCGGGAATCCCATGACGATCCAGGCAATGCGTACCGGTGCCAGGATAGGGACCACCACCACCTGATAAACCAGACCATCAGCCATGCGCACAAAATCGCTGGCATGACCATCCGCCTCGGCTGCTTTGAGCAAAGGTGCGAACGCGAAGGCATCTCCCGACTGCTGCAGCCTCTGGATATCTGCAATGACGCGGCCATCGAGCGCAACAGCCATCATGGCACGCGCCCCAATGCGCGAACCGTGGTTCCGTAGCACCGAGATCATGGTCGGCCGGTCCAGGGTTGCGATCGCTTCACGAAAGCTGAAATCTCCCGAAAGTACCGTGGCCGCAAGTTCAAGCTGGCGCTGGTTCTGATTGACCAATGACTCGAAGCTCATCTGGCCGACGGCAATTTGTCGCTGCGATTCAGCCGCGACGATGCGTTCTCCGCTACGCTGAACCAGCACCAGCATCAGCAGCATGACCATCACCACCAGTCCAACAAAGACAACGGAGATTCTCCGTTCGAGACTAAGCCAAGGCATCGTCAGTAGCTATCGGGATCAGCAGGGGGTTTAAATCGGGGTGGGCGCGGCGCCACATCGAGCACCAATACGGCTTGCCGCACCGGGGTGTTACTGACCACGACATCCTGCAATGCGACGGCAGCTTTCTGTCGAGGGTGCCAGATTCGCAGGTGATAACGGCCTGCAGGAACCTGTTTGATGCGAGCGATCCCATCGACCCCTGTCTTGGCAAACCAGGGGGAATCGACGACCAGCACGTGCGTCTCCATCCAGTCGTGGATGTTGCAGCCCATCACCACGTCGCCAACCTTATCGAAAACCACCGGCTGCATCGGTTGGCCAGCGTAAAGCTTGATTTCAAATGTTTTGGCTGGCGAGAAGGAATACACGTTGTGCTTAATACTGTCGCGGTTGGGGAAGTCCACCGCCGCCCCTTTCTGGATGATGCTGAGGTAAGGCACAAACTCTCGGTCGCGTTGTTCGATGCTTGCCTGTGCTTTTATCTGCGGCACCTTGCCAGACAATGGTTCGAGCACCACAGCGACATCCTCGACCGGCACACCCGCTGGCGAGCGAACCATGGCTTCAAAGCCTGCACCAGAGGCATCCAGTGCACCGAAGCAGATCGCGGCAATGATTGCAATTCGGCTATGAAATGATGAACTCACGCTCATTCGGAGACTTTCAGTGCGGGCGCGATCTGCCACACCTCGGTGGTCAATTCCCCATCGCGGTAGACGAGTATGTGCCGAACCTTGATCGGCGTTTTGCCGCCGTATTCTGCAGACACTTCCAGCGTAGCGCCCTTGGGATTGGCCTGCTGCATGATCTGACCGAACCGCGCCGGACGCGGATGGCCATCGTTGAGGTTTGCGAATTTCTTCCACACCTCGCTGATCGCTGCCTTGCCGCGGTAGCGTCCATCCAGCGGACCGCCCACCCAATCCATATAGGCGTCATCGGCGTAGTCACGCACCAGCGCTTCAATGTCTCCAGCAGCCACCGCCTGCAGATGGGTCTCCGTTTTTTTCTCGTCAAGCGGACCAGCTGTCGCGGTCGCCATGACGGCGATGGAACACAACAACGCAATGTAGAGTTTCATTTGGCATCCTTTAAGCGTTGCCATAATTGGCATGGCCATAATTTAAGAAACAGGCCATGTGCTCATTAATGTGTGAAAGTCTGTTGATGGCAGGTAACAGGCTTGCCCGTGAAGGCCACAATGGGTCCCTGACAGTCAGGGACCACTCTAGGTTTTCGGCTATTAAATGGACTTACTTGAATTCGGTTTGCTCATTTCCCGTACGAAGAGGAAAAACAACTTGTCATTCTTGGTATTCAAAGAGCGAATGTGAACCGCCACAACTGTTCTAGACCCTTTCCAGCCTAAAATTGGTGCGTCCGCTTTGGCCGAGCAGCAGACCCACATAGGGTCAACGCCGACCGGCCGCTTATGGCCGGAAGCTGACGAATGGTTACGAATAACGCTATGCGTCATTTCCAAACGACAACCCGATAAAAAAGGCCAACCTGTTTGGTTGGCCTTTTCAACTTGTTTCCAGTGTTTCAAATAATCACTGAATTTAAATGGGATTCCGTTCTCTTACACATCCAGATTCCGCACGCCCAGAGCATTGGTTTCAATGAAATTCCGCCGCGGCTCAACCTCATCTCCCATCAACGTTGTGAAAATCTGGTCGGTTGAAATCAGGTCGTCGATCTGCACTTTCATCAGCGTGCGAACTTTGGGGTCCATGGTGGTTTCCCACAGCTGCAAGGGGTTCATCTCGCCAAGGCCTTTATAGCGCTGGATACTCATGCCACGTTTGACTTCGCCAAGCAGCCAATCCATCGCTCCACGGAAGCTCTGCACAGGTGCTTCCTTCTCGCCGCGTTTGGCGCGTGCGCCCAAACCAATCAAGTCACGCAGCAAATCGCCGACTTTGACAAGCTGATTGTAATCGCCCGATTCAAGCAGGTCGGCTTCAAGAAAGTTGACGGAGGTGTTGCCATGCGCGTGGCGCGTGATGCGCAGACGATGGGTTTCGGATTCGCTGATGTATTCGGCGGCCACTTCGAATTTGACCGCATCCAGTGCCGCGCCCAGGCTCGCTTCGGCCAGCATGGCGGCGCCACTGTCTTCCAGGCTCAGGCGCGGGATGCGCATCAGGGTCTGCAACACATCGCTCGGCAGCAGCCGGGCCAGGCGGTCACACACGGCCTCGGCAAGAAAATACTCGCGCGCCATGGTTTCCAGCGCTTCACCCATGATCGGCATGGCGCCGTCCATCGGCGTCAGTTCGGCGTCTTTCATGGCCTCGGCCATCAGGTGCTCTTTCAGCGCATGCTCATCTTTGATGTAGCGTTCGGAGCGGCCATGCTTGACCTTGTACAGGGGCGGCTGGGCGATGTAGATGTGGCCGCGCTCGACCAGTTCGGGCATTTGACGATAAAAGAAGGTCAGCAACAAGGTGCGGATGTGGGCGCCGTCGACGTCGGCGTCAGTCATGATGATGATGCGGTGGTAACGCAGCTTGTCGGGGTTGTAATCGTCCTTGCCGATGCTGGTGCCAAGCGCGGTAATCAGGGTGGCGATCTCCTGGCTGGAGATAACTTTGTCAAACCGCGCGCGTTCTACGTTGAGAATTTTTCCCTTGAGCGGCAGAATCGCCTGGAATTTACGGTCGCGTCCCTGCTTGGCCGAGCCGCCGGCAGAATCACCCTCGACCAGGTAAATTTCGCACAGCGCCGGGTCTTTTTCCTGGCAGTCGGCCAGTTTTCCGGGTAGGCCGAGGCCGTCCATGATGCCTTTGCGACGGGTAATCTCGCGCGCTTTTCGTGCGGCTTCGCGCGCGCGCGCGGCATCGATGATCTTGCCGCACAACAACTTGGCGTCGGCCGGGTTTTCCAGCAAAAATTCAGCCAGTTTTTGTCCGACAACTTCCTGCACCACCGGCTGTACTTCGCTGGAAACCAGCTTGTCCTTGGTCTGCGAGGAAAACTTGGGCTCCGGAACCTTGACCGACAGCACGCACGTCAGGCCTTCGCGCATGTCATCACCGGTGGTGTCGACCTTGGCTTTTTTCGCCAGGTCATTTTCCTCGATGTATTTGTTCAACACCCGCGTCATAGCCATGCGCAAGCCGGTCAGGTGGGAACCGCCATCGCGTTGCGGAATATTATTGGTGAAGCACTGTACGGATTCGGAATAGCTGTCGTTCCACTGCATTGCGACTTCGACAGTCATGCCATCTTTTTCGCCAACTGCAGTAAAAATTTTGGGATGCAATGCCGTCTTGAGGCGGCTGACGTATTCGACGAATCCTTTCACGCCACCCGAGTGGGCAAAGTTTTCACTCTTGCCGTCGCGATGGTCGGAGAGTTCAATTTTGACGCCGTTGTTAAGGAAAGACAGTTCACGAATACGCTTGGCGAGTATGTCGAAGTGATAGACGATCTGGCCGACACCGAATATTTCTTCGTCGGCCAAAAAGTGGACCTCTGTTCCACGCGTCAACGTGTCCCCTACGATTTGCATGGGTGATACTTCAATGCCATTCTGAACTTCAACCGGGCGATCGACTACTTTTCCCTGATTGAACGTCATCGCGTATTTTTTTCCATCACGACGCACAATCAGCTTGAGCCATTTCGACAGACCGTTGACGCAGGACACACCGACGCCATGAAGGCCGCCTGACACCTTGTAGCTGTTCTGGTTAAACTTTCCGCCTGCGTGCAGCACCGTCATGACAATTTCAGCTGCCGAACGCTTGGGCTCGTGTTTGTCGTCAAATTTGACGCCTACCGGAATACCACGTCCGTTGTCGGAAATCGAAATGGAGTTGTCAGGGTGAATGATGACTTTGATGTCATCGCACCAGCCCGCAAGCGCTTCGTCAATCGCGTTGTCGAGAACTTCAAACACCATGTGGTGTAAGCCAGAGCCATCCGAGGTATCACCGATATACATGCCCGGGCGTTTACGCACGGCTTCCAGGCCTTCCAACTGCTGGATGCTGTCTTCATCGTATCCGCCATTTTCATTACCGGGTTGCATGTTGTCGGGCTTATCACTCATGGTATTTAATCCCCTGAGGGGGTATTCCTGTCGGTTATTGCAATGTGTAACGTAGCGTGGGTTGAATCTGGCGGCGCCTGACTAAAATTAGCAGTGACACTTAAATTCGCATTGGCATCACGACGTACTTGAAGCCCGCTTCACCTTCACTGGACAACAACATGCTGCTGTTTGCATCGGCCAGCGACAGGATGATTTCTTCGCTGTTCAAAGCACCCAAACCATCCAGCAGATAGGTCACGTTGAATCCCACGTCGAGGGGTTCGCCGTTGTAGCTGACTTCAATTTCGTCAGCTGCTTCTTCCTGCTCATTGTTGTTGCACACAATGCCAAGGGTGTTCTCGCTCATGACCAGGCGGACACCGCGGAATTTCTCATTCGACAAAATCGCCGCACGTTGCAAAGCCTGCATCACATTCTGGCGATTGGCCTTGAGCTGACGCGGTTGATTCATCGGAATCACACGCTGGTAATCGGGAAATTTTCCATCCACAACTTTAGTGACCAACTCGGTTCCAGGCAGCGTAAATGTGACCTGATTGGCGCCGATGCGGAGTTCCACGGGATCGTCCACATCACCTAGCAATTTGGATAATTCGACCACGGTTTTACGCGGAATGATGACTTCACGCGATTCCGCTTCGTTTTCGAGTTGGGCCTCAGCATAACTCAAGCGATGGCCGTCGGTCGCCACCACGCGCAGCTGCTTGCCTTCCAGTACCAGCAGCATACCGTTCAGATAATACCGAATGTCCTGGCTGGCCATGGCGAATTGCACCAGTTGCAACAAGCGCTTCAGCGTTTTTTGCGGCAGGCTGATGACCGCGCCGAGTCCCGCACCGGTTTCAACCCTCGGGAAATCTGCAGCGGGCAGCGTTTGCAGCGTAAAGCGCGATTTTCCTGCGCTCACCACAACCTGATTGTCCTTGGAATCCAGTTTGACTTTGGCCGAGTCAGGCAAGGCCCGCACGATGTCAAACAGCTTGCGCGCCGCAATGGTGATGGCGAAATCTTCGCCTGCATCGACGGTCTGTTGGGTGCTGATCTGCAATTCGAGGTCGGTAGCCAGCAGCGTGAGCTGATTGCCCTTTTTTTCCAGCAACAGATTGGAAAGAATCGGCAGGGTGTGACGTCGTTCTACGACCCCAACGACTGCCGAGAGGGAACTGAGTAGTGCGTTACGTTCGCTTTGTACTAATAGCATTTATATATTCCTGATAACCATAATAAAGGCGACCAAAATCTGTGTGTAAGTTTATTTTTATATTAAAAACAAAATCTTATGATCGTTTTTAGGGTGTGGGTAAACCCTTGGTAGAGCGGGAGGAGTGGGGATACATTTCCATCACAAATCTCACAATCCACCTTATCCACATTTCATCCTCAGCCAGTCAGGCTTTGTAATAACACCAAATAATCACGTCCGATATCCACCTCGGTTTCGCGTAATTCCGCTACTTTACGGCAGGCGTGAATGACTGTGGTGTGATCACGCCCCCCAAAAGACTCGCCAATTTCCGGCAGGCTCTGGTTGGTCAATTCTTTCGATAACGCCATTGCTATTTGGCGGGGACGTGCCAGATTACGGGTGCGCTTTTTGGAGAACATGTCGGAGACTTTCAATTTATAGAAGTCAGCGACGGTTTTCTGGATGTTTTCTATCGAAACAATGCGCGAGGTTGAGGCAATCAGGTCGCGCAGCGCTTCTTTGACCAACTCAAGCGTGATTGGTTTTTCGTGGAACCGCGAAAAAGCGATGACGCGTTTTAATGCGCCTTCAAGTTCACGCACGTTGGAGCGTACTTGTTTGGCAATGAAAAACGCCACGTTTTCTTCAAGCTTGGTGTTTTCTGATTGCGCTTTGGCCACCAGAATCGCAACACGCATCTCCAGTTCAGGAGGTTCAACCGCAACAGTCAATCCCCAGGCAAAGCGGGATTTTAGCCGGTCATCCAGCCCGGTGATTTCCTTGGGAAAGGTGTCACAGGTAATAACAATTTGTTTTTTGTTTTCAATCAGAGAGTTGAACACGTAGAAAAACTCTTCCTGGGTGCGATCTTTTTTGGCCAGGAACTGAATATCGTCTATCAGCAGCAGATCAAGAGACATATACCGTCGCTTGAGGTCGTCAAACTGTTTGTTCAAATACGCTTTCACCACATCGTCAACGTAGTCGTTGGCATGGATGTAGCTGATACGGGCATCGGGGTTGGCTTGGCGTACGGTGTTGCCAATCGCCTGCAGCAGGTGGGTTTTACCCAGACCGACGCCGCCATATACGAATAAGGGGTTGTAAGCCACACCGGGATTATTGGCGATCTGCAGCGCCGCGGCACGCGCCAGTTGGTTGGCCCGTCCGGAGACAAAATTATCGAAATTAAACCCCGGGTTGATGCGTAGACCGATTTGAACTGGGGCAACGATTCTTGCCGGTTCGTTTGAAGGGGAGGAAGCTGCCATTCGGGTCGAAGCAGGCGGGCGTGGGGCGGCGATTTTTTTTCCCAGCGCATAGGTGATGGCAATGGGCCGTGCATAAAACTCCTGCGCCCATCCGTCGATGTTGTCGGCAAACTTTTCACGCACCCAGTCCATCACAAAATGGTTGGGCGCAAGGATGCGGACGTCGCCACCCGCGTCGTCAAATACCAGGGGTCTGATCCAGGTACTGAATTGTTGCTGGGTCAAACTGGCGCGAAAGCGCTCTTGGCAAAGGTCCCAAAAGGAATCCATAGGGGCGGGTTGTCTGGCGATAAACGGCATGGGATTCGAATGCGGATATTACTCTCCTTCGGGCAGGTTATCCACAGGCAGGGTAGATTTCAGCGGCTTGATCAAGCCGGAGGGTGCGCTTGACAACGCCCCGGTAAAGAAGGTCTAATACGCGGTTTTTCAACACATTTTTTTAACTGGTTGTCCGTCTTTGCACGGGTGGCCGGTGACAGCCTGAAAGGAACCTCGATGAAACGTACTTACCAACCCTCGACTGTACGACGTAAACGTACGCACGGATTTCGCGCCCGCATGAAGACCAAGTCTGGCCGTAATATTATTAATGCACGGCGCGCCAAAGGCCGCGTGCGTCTGGCTGTATAAGGAATCAACGCGCGCGCTAAAAACTCGGGGGAATGTCGCCTCCGCGATGCACGCATGGTCCAAAAATCCGATTTTGACCGGGTGTTTGCTGAAAATCAGCGCGCCCGAACGGATTTTTTGATGGTGATGGTGCGCCCCAACCCGGTAGGTATTCCGCGGCTGGGGCTGATTGTTGCCAAGCGAATTCTTCGACGTGCAGTCGATCGCAACCGCGTCAAACGATGTGTTCGTGAATCCTTCCGGCTGGTTTTGCCTGAGTTGCCTGCCTGTGATTTTGTCGTGCGTTTGCTGGTCAAGCCCACCCCCGGCGATGAGGCACGCGATTTAATGAAGACCTTCAAGCGGGCGGGTCAACGCGCCATGGCAAAATGGCCTTCTGTGGTGGCCGATGTGTCTTCGGTTGTCATGCCAGAGTGTCCCTCTAACTAACAGCGTCCTAACTAACAGCGTCCCGTCCTATGGATAATCAGCGGCTGATCCTTTTTATTGTCTTTTCCTTTTCACTGCTTTTGTTGTGGGAAGGCTGGCAGAGCAAGCATGCACCGCAGCCCGTCATCCCTGTGACGACGAGCGTTCCGGCAGCGAGTACTCCGCCGACACCGGGGCAGACGTTGAATGCGCCAGCAGCTACGCCAGCGCAAGCCGGGTTTAGTAAGGGCGCGCGTGCGGTTGTTGAAACCGATGTGCTCCACGCCACAATTGACGCCAGTGGTGGCGATCTGCGTGAGTTGAAGCTGCTGAATTACCGTGAGACAGAAGACAAGAACAAGGTGTTTACCTTGTTCGAGGATACACAGACACAGCCTTATCTGGCGCAAAGCGGGTTGGTGGGCAAGGATTTGCCGACGCACCGCAGCACGTATCAGCTGAATCCCGGGACCTATCGACTCACTGGCGGCGCGGTGCAAGTGGAAGTGCCATTGGTTTGGAGCGATCCCGTAACTGGCGTTCGGGTTGAAAAAACCTATATTTTCAAGCGTGGCAGCTACCAGATCATGGTTAAAACCCGCGTCATCAACGGCGGCACCCAGCCGATCGACCTGACGCCTTATTACCAGTTCACCCGCCACGGCGAGGCGCCGCGTGGTGAGTCATTCTTCGTGCATACCTATACTGGCCCGGCTTTTTACACCGATGCCAAGAAATTCCAGAAAGTGACCTTCAAGGACATTCAGGAAGGCAAGGGGGAATTCGAGAAAACCGCCAATAACGGATGGATGGGGCTGATTCAGCACCATTTTGTGTCAGCCTGGTTGCCTGAGGGCAGCGTCAAGCGCGAGTATTACACGCGTACATTGGGCGACGGCCTCTATTCGGCCGGAGTGATTTTGGCCGAAGGTATGCTCGCTCCTGGCCTGGAAAAAACCTTTACCGTACCGTTATATGCGGGGCCACAGACACAAGCCGTACTGGAAAAAACCGCGCCAGGGCTGGAGCTCGCACGAGATTATGGCTTTTTGACGCCACTGGCCTATCCAATTTTCTGGGCACTGGACAAAATTGAACGACTGGTTGGAAACTGGGGTTGGGCTATCATTATTCTGACCCTTCTCCTCAAGCTGGCGCTGTATCCATTGTCGGCAGCAGGCTACAGGTCGATGGCAAAGATGAAGAAGTTGACGCCGCGCTTGCAGCAGCTGAAGGAATCTTTTGGCGATGACCGTGCCAAGCTACACCAGGCGATGGCGGAGATGTACAAAACCGAGAAAATCAATCCGCTTGGTGGCTGTTTACCTATCCTGATCCAGATTCCTGTGTTTATTGCGCTTTATTGGGTGTTGCTTGCTGCTGTCGAAATGCGCGGTGCGCCGTGGCTGGGCTGGATTACTGACCTGACTGCACCCGATCCGTGGTTCATTCTGCCGATCATCATGGGCATCACCTCGGTCCTGCAGGTCAAGCTCAACCCGCAGCCGATGGACCCGTTGCAGGCCAAGATCATGATGATCATGCCGGTCGCCTTTACCGTGATGTTTGTATTCTTCCCGGCCGGTCTGGTGCTCTACTGGGTGACCAACAACATCCTCTCGATCGCGCAACAGTGGGCGATCAACAAGCAGGTCGAAGGCGCCCCGGCAAAAAAAGCCTGAGCGCTTGAGTTCGACTAGAACAAGACCGTCAAGCCGTTCGGGTTAAGGGTTGGGCATGGCCCTCTGCGGGACCACGCTACAATGCTTGTTGAACCTCTTGCGTTGCTGTGACCCCAGCATACAACTCTTTTTGTATGAATCTAGCCCTGAGCCGTTCCCCAGACTTGATTGCCGCCATTGCTACAGCGCCGGGGCGCGGCGGCGTGGGGGTGATTCGCGTGTCTGGCGCCGACATTTCGCCGCTGGCTATTGCGATGCTCGGACGGCTGCCCGAAGCCCGCCATGCGACGTTTAGCCGGTTTTTAGATGGTAATGGTGAAGTGCTCGATGAAGGGATAGCCCTCCATTTCGTGGCGCCCCATTCATTCACGGGCGAACAGGTGCTGGAGTTGCAAGGGCACGGCGGTCCGGTGGTGCTCAACCTTGTTTTGCAGCGCTGTGTTGAGCTCGGCGCTCGGCTTGCCGAACCGGGAGAGTTCACCCGCCGCGCCTATCTCAATGGCAAGCTGGATTTAGCGCAGGCTGAAGCGGTGGCCGATTTGATTGATGCGGCTTCGGGCGAGGCGGCGCGTTCGGCGGTTCGGTCGCTATCCGGTGCGTTTTCGGCGCGCATTGCCGAGCTGGTGGAAGCCCTGACGCGCCTGCGCATGTTGGTTGAAGCCACGCTGGACTTTCCTGAAGAAGAAATCGATTTTCTGCAACAGGCTGACGCGTTTGGCCGGCTTGATCGAATTGATGCCAGCTTGCAGGCGGTGCGCGCGCAGGCGCGACAGGGCGCGTTGCTGCGTGAAGGCCTGACGGTGGTGCTGATCGGCCAGCCCAATGTGGGTAAATCCAGCCTGCTGAATCAACTGGCCGGGTTCGAGGCGGCGATCGTGACCGAGATCGCCGGCACTACGCGCGATACGATACGCGAGGCGATCCTGATTCAGGGGGTGCCGCTGCACATCATTGATACCGCTGGCTTGCGCGAAACCGACGATGTCGTGGAAAAAATCGGTATTGCCCGAACTTGGGCGGCGGTGGAGAAAGCCGATGTGGCGTTATTGCTGGTGGATGCCGCGCATGGCCTGAGCGACGTCGAAGCGACGATACTGCAGCGCCTCCCTGAGGTGATACGGCTGACCATCCACAACAAAATCGACGTAACTGCAGAGGCTCCGCGCGTGCGGGGCAACGAAATATGGTTGTCGGCCAAGACCGGAGAGGGTGTTGAATTGCTGCGCGACAAGCTGCTCGAGTCGGCGGGTTGGCAGGCTGCGGGAGAGGGCGCGTTCATGGCGCGTGCGCGTCACCTCGACGCGCTGGCACGGGGTGCCCATCATTTAAATGCGGCGCGCGAGTTGGCCACTCAGCTCGAGTTGTTTGCCGAGGAGCTGCGGTTGGCGCAGGCAGCATTGTCTGAAATAACAGGAGCATTCACGGCGGATGATTTGCTGGGTGAAATATTCAGCACGTTTTGCATTGGAAAATAGCCCGTCATGTTGACCTGGCGCAGCCTCGCAGACGAGCTAAAAATCCATCGCAGACAGCTGTTGCAGGCCAACTTCATTGCCATTCTGGCGGTGGCTGCTGCGGTGCCGGTACCCCTATTGCTGCCGTTGATGGTGGACGAGGTGTTGCTGCATCATCCGGGCAAGATAGTGGCTGCCATTGGTGCGTGGTTTCCGTCAGCGTGGCACGGCCCGGCCCTGTTCATCGGCGCAGCGCTATTGCTGACCGTGGTGCTCCGGCTGACGGCGGTCGTGCTCAATGTGTGGCAGGGGCGGACATTTTCGCTGCTGGCCAAGGATGTGGTGTACCGCATCCGGGTGCGCATGCTCTCCCGACTGTCGCGCATCGCGTTGTCGGAATTCGAGACGGTGGGGGCGGGCCGGGTTACCTCGCATTTCGTGACCGATCTCAACGCTATAGACAGCTTTCTCGGCGCGTCGCTGTCGGGCCTGGTGGTGTCGGTGCTTACGCTGGTCGGGGTGGCGGGCGTGTTGTTCTGGATGCACTGGCAGCTGGCGCTGTTTATCCTGTTGTTGAACCCGGTGGTGATTCTGTTTTCGACCCGGCTTGGCAAGCGGGTGAAGGACCTGAAAAAGCATGAGAACCGTGCCTTCGAGGTTTTTCAGGATGCACTCTCAGAAACGCTGGATGCACTGACGCAGATCCGCGCGATGAACCGCGAAAAGCATTACCTGGCACGGGTGACGGCAAAGGCCAGCGACATTCGCCAGCACGCGGCGGCGTTCGCCTGGAAGACGGACGCGATGAGCCGGATTTCTTTTTTCGTGTTTTTGATTGGATTTGATGCCTTTCGCGCCGGGGCGATGCTGATGGTAGTGTTTTCCGATCTCAGCATCGGCGAGATGTTGGCGGTGTTTGGCTACCTGTGGTTCATGATGACGCCGGTGCAGGAACTGGTGAACATGCAATACGGCTGGTACGCCGCCAATGCTGCGCTGGGGCGGATCAACGCACTGCTCGGCCTGCACAGCGAGCCGCAGCACCCGGCGTTGCGCGATCCATTTACTGGCCAGTTCACGGTTGGTCTTGCGCTCGATCACGTCAGCTTTGCTTATGGCGAGGGCGAAACGGTGCTGGACGATGTCAGCCTCAGTGTGGCAGCAGGCGAAAAAGTGGCG
>JBKJIS010000248.1:0-10597 GCA_046598305.1 Thiobacillus sp. | reverse complement strand
TTGGGAATGATGCGCTTGTTGAGCACGAAGATGATGAGGTGATCCTCCGCCTCGATCAGGGTGTCATGGTGGGCAATGATGACATCGTTATTGCGGATGATCGCAGCGATCTCGGCGCCTTCGGGCAGATCGATCTCTTCGATGCGCCGGCCCACAACGCGAGAGGTCTTGACATCGCCATGCACCACCACCTCCAGCACTTCGGCCGCGCCGCGCCGCAAGGAATGCACGGTCACCATGTCGCCGCGCCGGATTTTGGACAACAAGGGTCCGACCGTGGCCTGCGCGGGTGAAATGGCAATGTCGATTTCCCCCCCTTGCACCAGATCGACATAAGCGGAGCGGTTAATCAGCGCGATCACGCGGTGCGCGCCCATTTTTTTGGCCAGCAACGCGGACATGATGTTGTCTTCATCATCGTTGGTGAGCGCGCAAAACACGTCCATGGCGGCGATGTTTTCCTGATCCAGCAACTCTTCGTCGGTGGCATCGCCCTGCAGCACCAGCGTGTGGTGAAGTTGTTCGGCCAACAGACTGCTGACGGCCTTGTTGTGCTCAATGATTTTCACGTCGTAATCGCGTTCGATCCGTGCCGCCAGCCGCCGTCCGATATTGCCGCCGCCGGCGATCATGACTTTTTTGACCGGACGTTCTATGCTGCGCAGCTCGCGCATCACGGAAGGAATGTCCTCTTTGCGCGCCAGGAAGAACACCTCGTCGCCCGGCTCGATCACAGTGATCCCCTTGGGTACGATGCCGCGGTCGCGCCGGTAAATCGCCGGAATACGGCACTCCAGATTCGGCATGTGGCGCTTGATGTCCCGCAGCTCGTGCCCCACCAGCGGGCCGCCGTGGTAGGCGCGCACCGCCACCAGCCGCACCCGGCCATCGGCGAAATCAAGCACCTGCAGGGCCTCGGGGTGCTCGATCAGGCGACGCAGGGTGTTGGTCACCTCTTCTTCCGGGCTGATGATGTGATCGACGCCGAAGTGCTCGGCCAGAAAGCCGGCTTTCTGGCCGAGGAAATCGTTGGAGCGGATGCGCGCAATGCGCGTCGGCACATTGAACAGGGTCGACGCGATGCGGCACGCCACCAGGTTGGTTTCGTCGCTTTGCGTGACCGCGACCAGCATGTCGGCATCGTCGCATCCAGCCTGCTTAAGCACCGAAGGGTGCGCCGCGTGGCCGCGCACGGTGCGCAGGTCGAAACGATCCTGCAGCAGCGCCAGCCGGGCAGGTTCGAGGTCGATGACCGTGATGTCGTTGTTTTCGGCAACCAGGCTTTCGGCCAGATTGGAACCGACCTGGCCGGCGCCGAGGATGATGATTTTCATAAGCCGTTCGCGGGGGTTTGGTTGCGCAAGTCCGCGTCGATACTGCGGCCGAATATAGCAAGACCTGCGCAACTAAACACAGGATTATAAATCTTCATCCAGCCGTCGCCCATGCCGGATATTCAATTGTTTCAGCTTGCGGTACAAGTGGGTGCGTTCCAGCCCGGACTTGTCGGCGACCCGCGTCATGCTGCCGCCTTCTGTCTGTATCAGATGCTCGAAATACATCCGTTCGAATGCATCGCGCGCCTCGCGAAGCGGAATGTCGAACGAGATGCCGTGCGACACCGAGGGCGCGGCCTGCTTGATGGGCGCTATCACACGATTCACGTCGATGGCATCGATTTCGGCCGACAATGCAGTCACCGCCAGTGTACGCACCACGTTATTGAGCTGGGGCAGATTGCCCGGCCAGTCGAAGTTGCGCAGCTGGTTCATCGCGGGGGTGGTGAGCCGGCGTACCGGGCAGGCGCCTTCCTCCACCAGATGCGACAACATCACATTGGCGATATCGGGCACGTCTTCGCGATGGTCACGCAGCGGCGGCACCTGAATCGCCAGGCTGGACAGGCGGTAGAACAAGCGGCTGTCGAACTCATTTGACGCGACCATGGCATCCAGGTTGCGGCTGCTGGCACATACCAATCGCGCGCCGCCGCCTTCCATGCGATCGAGCAGCAGGCCCAGGCCTTTTTGCTCCAGGCGAGCCAACTCGCAGGCATCGGGCAGAAAAAGCGTGCCATTGCCAAGGGTTTCGAAATAACTCAATGGATCGGATACCAGCCGCGCGCGATCCTTGATTTCCACCCACGGGGTGGTGGGCTGGTGCAAAAAGCGGGCACAAATCTCGAATCCACTGCCGGGTTCACCCAACAACAAAACCGGCGCAGTGTTACTGGCTATCTGGGTGAGGCGTTTTTTGAGCTCGAGGATCAGCGGGCTTTTGCCAAGGGACGACAAGTCCATTCCCGGGGTACGCCGGGGCAGAACCGCGCCGCGCTTGATCGCTTTGTTGACGGTGTCGAGCAGCTTGGCCAGGGTGACTGGCTTTTCCAGAAAATCCGTGGCCCCGAGTTTGGTCGCCTCGACTGCCGTGTCGATCGTGCCATGGCCGGACATCATCACCACCGGCATGGTGAGCTGACCATTGCCCGCCCACTCTTTGAGTAGCGTGACGCCGTCAGTATCGGGCATCCAGATGTCAAGCAAGACCAGATCCGGACGCCGCCCGGAACGAAAGGCGCGCGCTGCCTCTGCATTTTCCGCCAAGTGCACGTCGTACCCCTCGTCAGTGAGGATTTCCGACAACAACTCACGAATACCCACTTCATCATCCACGATGAGAATATGCCCGCTCACGTGCTCTCCCCCGCTGCCGCAAAAACCGGCAGTGCAATGCGAATTGCCGCACCGCCCGACTTGCGATTTTCGATCTGAATTTTGCCCTGATGTTCTTCTACAATTTTTTTGACAATGGCCAATCCGAGGCCCGTTCCTTTGGCCTTGGTGGTTGCATAAGGCTCAAACAGCCGCGTCATCAAGTGCTCCGGAAATCCGGCTCCATTATCTTTTACGCTCAAGCAAACAGTATTGTTTTTGAGTTGCGTGCTGACCTCGACACAGGGTGCAAAATGGTCGGCCAACGCGTCCTGCGCATTTTGCAACAGATTATGGATTACCTGACGCAATAATGTGGTGTCGCCAGAAATACTTGGCAAATCCGCGGCGAGGCTTAACTGCAAGCCCAGTGCGTTGGCATCATAAAGTGCCAGCACCTCTCGCACCAGCGCATTGATATCGAGCGCTTCCAGTTTGGCACGTGGCATCCGTGCATAGTCTGCGAATGCATCCACCATGCTTTTCATGGCAGCGACCTGGTTGACGATGGTGTGCGTCGCCCGCTTCACAAACTCGGCATCCGCAGGCTGAAGCCGCCCGTCAAGTTTGTGCGCAATGCGTTCGGCCGAAAGCTGAATAGGGGTCAACGGGTTTTTGATTTCATGTGCCAATCGGCGTGCCACCTCACTCCATGCTGCATTACGCTCGACATCGATCAGTTTGGTCACGTCATCGAACACGAGTACATAACCACGCTCAACGCCCGGCGGCAGGCGCGTACCGCGCAGCAACAAGGTCTGCCTGATACCATTGCCGGCAAAATTGATCTGCTCCTGCCACTCACCTTCGTTGTCGCCAAAGCGCGCCGCAACCATTACGCCAAATGCGTGCAACGCATCTTCCGGCTGGCCCAGCCCAGTCAGCGCTTGGCCGTCCAGCACCTCGGTCGTCACATCCAGAATCTGCGCTGCCGCACCGTTCATCGTGCGCACCCGCATCGCTTCGTCCAACACCACCACGCCAGAGGACAGGTTCGCCAACACCCGTTCCAGAAACGCTTTGGCCTGTTCGGTTTCCTGGTGGTTTCTGGCAACCTGTTCGCGCGCATCGGATAGTTGGCGGGTCATCCGGTTAAACGACTGAATCAACACACCCAGCTCGTCACGAGCTTTCACCATGGGCATTTCGGAAAAGTCGCCCTTGGCCACGGCGCGGGTGCCCCGTGCCAGCGTACGTAACGGCGCGCCCAAACGCTCCGACAGCAAGTATGCGATGACAAAGGTCATCAATAAAGCCAGCATCAAGGTCAGCGTGAGCGCCACCCCATAAATGCGTTTCAAGCCAAAGCGAGAAACCGAGATTTGCTGGTATTCCTGATAGGCCAGGCGCACGGCCTGCGCATCGTTCGCCAGGCTGTTGGGGACCGGCTGCACCAATTGCAGTACGCGTGTCTCGTCCGTCAACGCACTGGTGTAGACCGGCACGATCACATGCATGATGAGTCCGCGCTCCGGCACGTCCTCAATACGGCTATACGGTTTTTGTTGCCGCACCTGCCAGAGAACACTGCGCTCGGGCAGCAAGGGCAGCAGCGTGCCGCGCTCGCTGCCAACGTGCGCGATGACCCCGCCGCGTTCATCGAACAGGGTCAATTCCTGTACCGCGCTTTGCTCGCGCAACGTGGACAGACTGGTGATGACTGAGCCCATGCCTTCATCCGACAGCGACAGCGCCATGCGCTGGGCTTTTTTATCGAGCTCGCGCAACAAGTCATCAAGTGCGGCCTGTCCCAGGTTCACGCCCGCGGTCAGCGCGTTATCGACCCGAACGTCGAACCAGGTTTCGATCGAGCGATTGAGAAAAAAAACCGAAGCGCCATATACCACCAGGCCGGGCAACATGGCGACAACGCCAAACATTAACAGCAGCTTGAGGGTGAGCTTGGCGCCGAAGACACCCCGCCGGATGCGCTTTTGCAGCCACCACAACCGCCAGCCCAGCAAGCCCAGCAAAATCACACCCAGCACGCTCCCGCCCGCAAACAGGGAGGGCAGCGAGTCAGAAAACACACCACTGTCTCCGCTGGCATAAAACAACAACGCCAACAGAACAGCGCCCATGACCAGGACGACGGTAATCAGGGTACGCATCAGGGCAAGGGTTGTGAAGTGGGAGACGGGAGGGTAACGGGCGCTTCAAACGACCAGTCATACCAGGACGTGGTCAGTTCCCATTTGTCGCCAGTGACCGCGCCAATTGAAAGCGGTTTGGGTAATTGCGCCGTATCGAGACGCAGACGTAAACGCGCATCGTAACGTTGTCCGGGTTGAAGCGCGCCGCGATCCAGCACCTGCCATGCCTCAACCTGCCCCAGCATCGCGAGCGCTTCGGCTAAGCTGGCCACAGTCCGGGTGGTATAGCCGGTTTCTACGACATAGCGCCGCAACAGAAGATGGTAATAAATCCGCAGCTTGCGCGCCGACTCGGCGATCTTTTCATCAAACCACCAGTTACGGGGCCGGGTCAACTCCACTTCGAGCACAAAATACAGATTGATGCCCTTGGTCAGCGCGTTTTCCAGGGTACGGTTGAGCACAATGTTGACATCCGCATCGAGCACGTAACCCTGCTGGGTTAACTGAATCGCAGCCTGCTTGACCGCGCTCTTGTCGGGTGCGGTTGCCGCGACTGCACCCGACAGCCAGATGCCCAGAAACAGTCCAGCCAGCCAGCGAAAAGCCGCGTCACGTCTTGCGTAGCAGGGCGTAAAAAAATCCATCGTGCTCAGCATCGGGTAGCAAAGACCCATCGGACAAAGGTTCAGGAAGCGGACAGCGTTCGGCGTCCTCGGCATGGCGCATCAGAAATGCGTGCACCTGCCCATCGTTTTCAGCATTGAATATCGAACAAGTAGCGTAAAGCAAAGACCCACCGGGGGCCAGCAGCGGCCAAAGCCTATCCATCATAACGGCCTGTTGGCCCGCAAATTGAGCGATGTCGTCAGGACGACGCAGCCACTTGATGTCGGGGTTGCGGCGAACCACACCGGACGCGCTGCAGGGAACGTCAGCCAGAATACGATCAAACAACTGGCCATCCCACCAGGCTTCAGGGTGCGCAGCATCCCCTTCGATCAGGTTTGCGGCCAAATGCAGGCGATCGAGATTTTCCTGCACCCGCGTCAGCCGCGTTGCGTCGATGTCGAGCGCGCTGAGCATGACGGGAGGTGCGTCGGGCGCAATGCGCTCCAGAATATGGCCGGTCTTGCCACCGGGCGCCGCACACGCATCCAGCACCCGCTCGCCAGGCTGCGCATCGAGCAAACGCGCAGCCCATTGCGCGCCCGCATCCTGTACCGACACCCAACCCTGATCAAAGCCGGGCAGGCTGTGCACCGACACCGCCTTGTCGAGGGTGATCGCGTCCACACCGGTTTGCCGCGCAGGCACGTCGGCCTCAACCAGAATCTGCGCATACTTCGCCGCATCGCCCCAGCGCGCATTGACGCGGAGGGTGAAGGGTGGGTGCTGCAAACCGGCCTCCAAAATGGTTTGCCAGTGTGCCGGGTGCTCGGCCTGCAGTTTTTCAATCCACCAGTCGGGATGCGACCAGCGACCACGGGGCGACGCGTCAGCCATTTTTTCCAGTTCGGGCCGGCGGCGCTGAAAATTGCGCAAAACGGCATTGGCGAGACCCCGGCGCCAGCCTTCGCCCGCCGCAGTGACGGCGTTGTGCACCACGGCATGCGCAGGGGCACGCGTGAAGGCCAGCTGATACAGCGCCACGCGCAGCAACCAGCCGAGTTGCGGATCGGTCAGCGGCCGCTCAAGCAACGCGCTAAGCCAAACATCCAGCCGGCCCAGTTGACGCAGGGAGCCATACACGATGTCCTGCAATGCTCCCCGCTCGCCCGGCGTTTCCAGCATCTGTACGCGCTGCGGCAACACTTGATGCAGGGCCGCACCCGCCAGCACTTCTTCGAGCGTGTCCGCCGCCATTTTCTGCAGCTTACGCATGCTGGAACAAGCCTCGGTTTGATAGGGGGGGGTTCATCTAATTACGATCACGGGAATTAAGCCGGGCATGATAACAGGGCACCCGCGCCAACTTGCACCCGGCGCCTGTTATTTACGCAGGCTTAGCTGCCGAAACGCGTGCCTGGCACCAAGGGCCGGCCAGCAAGAAAGGCTGCCGCCGACATCCGCTTGCTGCCTGCGGGCTGGACTTCCTGCAGGACCAGCGCGCCGCACCCGCATGCGACGGTCAGCTGCGCCGGATCGGCGCGCAATACGTCACCCGCTACGCCGCTACCCGGACAAGCCCGCGCCGCCCAGATTTTCAGCGGCGCGCCGTCCAGCAGCGTCCATACACCCGGCACCGGGTTATAGGCACGCACCGCACGGGCGAGACTCTCAGCCGAATCGCTCCAATTCAGTTGCGCTTCGGCTTTTGTGAGTTTGGCAGCATAGGTTGCTTCGGCGGCATCCTGCGCTGCGGGAATCAAGGCCGGGTAATCCGCCAGCGCAGCAACAATCGCCGTCGCCCCAGCCCGTGCCAACACATCGTGCAAGCTGGCTGCGGTGTCGCTGTCGTTGATAGGGATGAGGGTTTTCGACAACATGGCGCCGGTATCAAGACCTGCATCCATCTGCATGATGGTGATACCGGTTTCAGCGTCGCCCGCCAGAATAGCGCGCTGGATCGGTGCCGCGCCGCGCCAGCGCGGCAACAACGAGGCGTGGATATTGAGGCAACCCAAACGGGGCAGGTCGAGCACGGCTTGCGGCAAGATCAGGCCATAAGCCGCCACCACCATGATGTCGGCGTCAACGGCGCGCAATGCCGCCTGCACCTCGGGCGTTTTCAGGCTGGGTGGCTGGCTAACCGGGAGTCCACGCGCCACTGCGGCCTGTTTGACTGCGCCAGGCGTGCGTTTCATGCCCCGTCCGGCCGGGCGATCAGGCTGGGTCAGCACCAGTGCGATGTCGTGTCCCGCAACGGCCAAGGCGTTGAGTGCTGCCGCCGCAAACGGCGGCGTGCCCGCAAAAATAATGCGCACAAGAATCCGGACTCAGAGCGACGCGCGCACGGGCGGCGCGTCGGGGCGGTGTTCGCGGGCTTGTTTCAGGAGCCGGGCCTTGATGCGGTTACGCTTGAGGTTGGACAGATAGTCGACAAACACCTTGCCCAGCAAATGATCCATTTCGTGCTGGATACACACCGCCAGCAGGCCGTCGGCTTGCAGTTCGAAGGGGTTTCCATCGCGATCAAGTGCGCGCACGGTGATGCGCTCGGCGCGCTCGACCAAGTCAAACACCCCGGGCACCGACAAACAGCCTTCTTCGTGCTCGGCACGCCCCGACTGGGCGATGATTTCCGGGTTGATGAACACACACAATGCATCATGTGATTCAGAAATATCGATCACAATGAGACGTTCGTGGACATTGATCTGAGTGGCGGCAAGCCCGATGCCTGGTGCGTCATACATCGTCTCAGCCATGTCGTCGATGAGTTGGCTGATACGTTTGTCCACAGCCGCCACCGGCTTGGCTACGGTGTGCAGGCGCGCATCGGGATAATGAAGAATGTCGAGTCTGGCCATGATGGATTCGGCGCGTGTAAAGTTAAAAAAGTTCGCGGGCGCGTACTGTCTGATCTACCAGTTTGGGGCGGGTTGATCTGTATCAATCATAATTAATCATAATTAAAAAATCTATTTTTTGGCTGGTTTCCAACGAATCAAACCGGGAACCCCCCACCTGCCGCCAAATACAATCAATACACACATTACCTGTACGCTTCAATAAATGCTTTACGAATGAATGGGCTGGGTGCACACTTTGATGCAAAACCTACAGCAAAAAGTGCCGTGCCCTAAATATAAGGCGGCAGATAGCCGTAAGCTAAGCGCACAGTATGTTTTCAATGCAAAAAATTAGACAAAGTCTAAATGGAGGGTTCACCCGTGCGTCAACTCGTTGTTTCTCTTGCCCTGTTGTTAGTTACCACCCCGGTGCTGGCCGATACCCTTAAATTGCAGGACAACGCGCCTGAAAAGTATGTCGTGGTCAAAGGCGACACGTTGTGGGATATTTCTGGCCGCTTCCTGAAAGACCCGTGGCACTGGCCGCAGATCTGGAATATGAACCGTTCGGAGATTAAAAATCCGCACTGGATTTATCCCGGCGACATGGTGGTGCTCGACCGTAGCGGCAAAGAGCCGCGATTGAAGCTGGTCAAGGGTAATGCGGGCGGCATGCGGACCGTCAAGCTGTCTCCGGGCGTACGCGCATCCGACATCAGCAACGATGCTATTCCCGCCATCCCGATCAGCGTGATCCATCCTTTCCTGTCGCAGCCGCGCGTTGTCCCTAAAGGTGCGTTCGACGACGCCCCATTCATTCTGGGGAGCAACACCGACCGGGTCGTTCTGGCCTCGGGCGACGACGCTTTTGCCACCGGCGGCAAACCCGGCGTCACCCGCTGGAACCTGCTGCGCCCCGGCAAGGCCCTCAAAGACCCAGAAACCGGCGAAGTACTGGGCTACGAAGTGGTCTATCTGGGCGATGCACGCACCCTGGTAGAAGGCGCCCCACAAAAAATTCGCATCACCCGGTCAGTCCAGGAAATTCTACCCAAGGACAAGCTGGTTGAAGCGGATACCACCACCACCTACGAGTTCGTTCCGCACGCACCCGACACCAAAATCAGTGGCCGTATTATTTCAGCCTATGGCGGCATGACCGACAGCGGCCGCTATCAGACGGTGGTCATCAACCGGGGTAGCCGCGACGGGCTGGAGCAAGGTCATGTGCTGACCGTCTTCCGCGAAGGTCGGGCTGTCACCCTCACGCGTGACGAAAAAGACCGCATGACCTGGGTCAACGAGAAGTCCAAAGGTGTCCCCGATGGCGGCGCGTGGCTGTATAACGATGTCCGCTGCCTGAAAGAGGGCAGTAAAGTGACCTACGATCAGGCCGCCGAAGTCCGCAGCACCTTCCGCAGCACCTGTCTCGGCAACACCAGCGATCGTGCCGTCAAGCTGCCCGATGCGCGCAGCGGCCTGGTCATGGTCTACCGGGTCTTCGACCGGGTGTCCTACGCACTCATCATGGAGTCCGACGGCCCGGTGTATCTGCTAGATACTGTGAGAAACCCCTGAGTGATCTCGACCCCTGGTTGCGCCTGAGCCTGACACCGGGCGTAGGCAACACCAGCCTGATCCGCCTGCTAACGGCCTTCGGTACTCCGGAGGCCGTTTTGGCGTCCGGCCGCACCGCGTTGATGAGCTATCTTTCTGCGGCGCAATGCGATGCGCTGCTGGCCGAACCCGACGCAGCCCTGCTTGACGCAACCCATGCCTGGCTGGAACAAACCGGCAATAGCCTGATGACGCTGGCGGATGACGACTATCCGCGCGCCCTGCTCGAAATCTCCGATCCACCCGCCATGCTGTATTGCAAGGGCCGGCGCAGCTGGCTTAACCAGCCCGCGCTTGGCATCGTCGGCAGCCGCAATGCCACCCCGCAAGGGGTGCGCGACGCCGAGGCGTTTGCCCACGCGCTGTCCGACGCCGGCCTCACCATTGTCAGCGGGCTGGCGCTCGGCATAGACGCGGCGGCGCATCGCGGCGGACTGGCCGGCGCCGGTTCGAGCGTCGCTGTGATCGGCACCGGGATTGACCGCATTTACCCCGCGCGCAACAAGGCGCTGGCGCACCGGCTGGCTGAAGACGGTCTGATCGTGTCGGAATTCCCGCTCGGCACGCCACCCCTACCGGGACATTTTCCGCGCCGTAACCGGCTGATCAGCGGCTTGAGTCGCGGTGTGCTGGTGGTGGAGGCCGCGCCCGGCAGCGGCTCGCTGATTACCGCGCGCGTCGCCACCGAACAGGGGCGGGAGGTGTTTGCCATTCCCGGCTC
>JBKJIS010000259.1:0-5826 GCA_046598305.1 Thiobacillus sp. | reverse complement strand
TTGTTTCACGATCAACGTACCCGCATCTTTGAAGCGCGCATAACCGCGTTGCAGCGAAATGCCGGGGTTGTTTTCCAGAATGCTTTCGTATTTGGCGTGCCGCAATTCTTCCACGCGTGCCTGTTGTTGGGCCACCAGCGCCTTGCGATCAATCATTGCCGCCTGTTTGCCGATGCCAGGAAACGGGTGGCTGGATTGCAGGTGCGCCACATGCGCGGCGCGAATGAAAATCTTCGACGGCACGCAGCCCACGTTGACGCAGGTGCCGCCCACTGTGCCGGCCTCGATCACGGTCACCTGTGCGCCACCTTCGACAGCGCGGATGGCGGCGGCGAAGGCGGCCGAGCCGGTGCCGATGATGGCGACACGTAGCTTGGCCGACGCTTCGGAACCCATGCCGTGGCCAGTGCCTCCAGTCACTTCCGCGCCATAGCCCTTGGCGCGCACGGCGTCGAGCAGCGTCGCGACAGGCGTATCAGTGGATGTCTCAACATGGGCCGTGCCTGCGGCATAGGACACATCGGCGCGGCTCACGCCCGTCACCGTCAACAGCGCCGCCTGCACCGATGTGGCGCAGTGGTCGCAGGTCATTCCGGAAATATTCAGGGTCTGTGCGCTCATTTGATTTTTTCCCCTTTCACGGTGGATTCATAGCCCGCCTCGAAGGTGGCGTCTTCCAGCGCCTTGACGCTGGTCCTGGCGTCGTCGAAGGTCACCACGGCTTCTTTCTTTTTGTAGGAGACATTGACCTTGGAGACGCCCGGCAGCTTCTGCAGCGCTTTCTTCACGGTGATGGGGCAGACCTCGCAGTACATGCCAGGCACCGACAGGGTGACGGTGCGCACGGCGGCGAAGGTGGCGCCGGTCCAGGCGGCGGCAAGGCCGAAGACGAGGGTCGAAACGAGAACGCGTTTTTTCATGGTGGGCTCCTTATCAGTAGAACAGGGGTGCGATGTAGGGAAAGACCATGGCCAGCCCGACGAGGGCGGCCACGATCCAGAACAGAATTTTGTAAACCCGGTTGGTCTCGGGCAGCGCGCACAGGGAACCCGGCGTGCAGGCGGCTTCGGCCGGCGCGCGGTAAATCTTGCGCCAAGCGAAGAACAGAAAAATCACCGCCGCACCCAAAAAATAGGGCCGGAACGGCTCCAGGACGGCCAGGCTGGACATCCAGGCACCCCCGATGCCGAGCATGACCAGCACCAGAGGGCCGACGCAGCACAGGGAGGCTGCGATGGCGGCGACCACGCCGCCGATGAGGGGCACACGCCCGGTTTTCTCTTGTGACATAACTTCTCCTGAAATCTTCATGTGTATTCGTGTTTAATTGTTGGCGGCTGGCATGCCGGGGGGTTCGCATGCGCCATCGGTACAGCGGCGGCTCGCGGGCGAGACCAGATCCCACACCGCCACGGCGAGCATGAGCGCGAGGCCTGCATACAGGGTTTCAGTGCTCCAGTCGTATTGGAACCAGGGGTAAAGGCTTAGCAGCACGACGCCGGGGCCGATCATGCCCAGGATGCTGCGCAGGGGTTGGCGGTGACTGAACCAGCCGAGTCCGTTGGCGGCCAAGGCGACCCATGCGAACAGCGGCAGCAGGGTGTTGACGAACAGACCTTCCCATTGATGCAGGAAGCCCATGCCGAGTGCGGCGCCGATGCTGGCAATGGCGGGGAAGCACATGGCGCAGCCCATGACCGAAACGATGCCGCCGAGGGCGCCGGCCTTGTCGCCGAGGCGGCTAATCAACGTGATTAGCCGAGACATGTTTGCTCCTTTGCGTGTCAGGACAGAGCAAGCTTAGGTCCCGTATCATGGTACGGAGTCAAGCGGTATTTTCGATGAGGGGAAGATGACAGATCGAGGGCTGACTATCGGCACATTGGCGCGCCAGGCGGGCGTCAATGTCGAGACCATTCGCTATTACCAACGGCGCGGCCTTTTGGTCGAGCCCACGAAGCCGCCTAGGGGTGTCCGGCATTACAGTGGAGCGGACGTCGCCCGCATACATTTCATCAAATCAGCACAGCGGCTCGGGTTTGCCCTCGATGAGATCACCCTGCTGCTGCGGCTGGAGGACGGCACCCACTGCGTCGAGGCGAGGGTACGGATTTTCTCGCAGGAACACGCTGGGGAAGCGTCGGCTCAGGGCCCATTACCCCAGATGCCCCCTCACGCGAGCAACCATTCAATCCGCTTTATGGGTAACCACTCCCGGTGTTCCGTGGCAAATCGAAATGGCCGAGAAGCCGACACGCACAGGAACCATCCAACTGACCATTTCTGGGCTAACCCCGTCCTTCCCCAACAAGCAATCCTTCCCGGTGCCTTTTAGTGAGGTTTACCCCCGATAAACGCAGCCCGAGTCATGCGTCTCCATTACTTTGACCTGCGACAAACCCGGCAGTGTGGGCTTGAGCTGCCGCCACAACCACACCGCCAGGTTTTCGCTGGTTGGGTTGTCCAGCCCGGCGATGTCGTTGAGGGTGCGGTGATCGAGCGCGGCGTGGATGGGCTGCCAGGCGGCCTCGATGTCGGCAAAGTCGAGCACCCATCCGAGCGTGGGATCGAGCTCGCCGCTGAGGGTGAGTTCAACCTTGAACGAATGGCCGTGCAGGCGCGAACACGGATGGGATTCGGGCAGCGCGGGCAGGCGCCGCGCGCATTGCAGGTGAAAGATGCGAAAGATATCCATGCGACATTCTCGCGCAAGTCGCGGGCGCTGACCATGCGGAAGATTATCGGGTTGCTGTCTGCCCCATAAACGACTGAATGCAGACCGGAGCACCGGCAAAGCCGGGGAAGCTCAAGCCGCGCAGCAGCCGCCCGATTTGCCGCTTGCCTGAATAGGCGGGCACGGCACGGTGCCTTAGGAACAATACACGCAGCAATCGCCTGGCTTCGGTTTCAGCATGGCATGGCACGCCTCGCATTCGTAAAACCACTGGCAGGCGTCGGTGAGCATGGTCTCGGTTTTCTCATGGCCGCAAAGTGCGGCAGGGGAGTATGGAATCTAAAATGAAGTCGCTCACGGGGCACCACCCTTGATCTTTGACGGATAGCCGGCATTGGCCGTGGCACGCATGATCTGATCCGCGCTGGCCTTGGCATCGTCATAGGTCACCACGGCCTGGCGCGTGTCGAAATCGACTTCGGTCTGCGTCACGCCATCCAATTTTGATATCGCCTTCTTTACTGTGATCGGACAGGCACCGCAGGTCATACCTGGAACGCCGAGGGTGATGGTCTTTTGCGCTGCCAGCAGCGGGCTTGAAAATGCGGCCAACACAGCCGCCAACACGATAGCTTGATTCATACAGCCTCCTTAATAGAACAGTGATGCATACCAGGGGAAAGTAAGCAGGAGCAGCAGCAGCGCGGCCACGGTCCAGAAAATCAAACGCTGCCGGCGCTGCACGGCGCCGTCGGCACACGCCCTGCCCAACTCACACGCGACGGGCTGGCGATATAGCTTTGCCCAGGCCAGCGCCAGCAAGCCCAGGGTGAGCACTACAAAAATGGGGCGATAGGGTTCAAGTTCGGTGAGTGTGGACAGCCACGCGCCACCCAGCCCGAGCGAGACCAGCACCAGAGGGGCGACGCAACAAAGCGAAGCGCCGATTGCGGTCAATGCACTGGCCCAAAGGGTAGGGTTTATGTTCATGGGTCTATCCGGATGATCTCGATGGACGTAGCATAAAGTCCGTACCCCACTACAGAGTCAAGAGAAAATGCTGACGATTTCCAAACTGGCACACGCAGCGGGCGTCAATGTCGAAACGATCCGTTTTTATCAGCGGCGTGGCCTGCTGGCCGAACCGATCAAGCCGTTGGGTGGCATTCGACACTATGAGCAGGCCGATGCGGCACGCGTGTTGTTCATCAAGGCCGCCCAACGCATTGGCTTTACGCTCGATGAGATTGCGCAGCTGTTAAATCTGGATGACGGCATGCATTGCTCGGAAGCCCGGGCAATTGCCGAGCACAAGCTTGAAATGGTGCGAGAAAAATTGGCCGACCTGCAGCGTATCGAGACCGCATTGACGCAACTGGTGGGCCGCTGCGAAGCCCGCCGAGGCAAGGTCAGCTGCCCGCTGATCGACGCGTTGCAGCCGTCGATTACGGTCAACTCTAGCTAAGCTGACAAAAAACTTAGACGGCGAGCTCTTTCACCAGCGCCGCCCGCCGGCTGGTTTCGCTGCCGGTGAGCGCAAACCCTTGCAACACGCCATTTTCATCCACGTGCAACGCGCACACGCCGGTGTCGCTGCATTCCACTTTCCAGCCACCTGTTGCGCCGATCTTGGGCGGCAACACCGCCACCGGATGCGCCGGCGTTTTGATGATGACAGGCATCGGCGGATAGACCACCGGCGTTGGCGTGCCTGTGAGCGTGGCAGCCAGCGCACGCGCTTGAACCATCAGCGGCATCACATAAGGCAGGTTCAGCCCGTCGACTTCGGCACAGTCGCCCATGGCATAGACGTTCAGCGCCCCGGTTTCGAGCAAACGATTCGTCTTGATGCCCCGCCCGACCGGAATCCCCGCCGCCTGCGCCAGCTGAGTGCGCGGCAGTAAACCAATGGCGGACAAGACCACATCTGCGGTGATCTTGGCACCGTTATCCAACTCGACCTCAACCCCCCTGACGCTGGACTCGACCCGCTTGGCGGTGTGACCGAAATGCCAGTTCACACCCAATGCAGTCAACTCATCAGTCAGACGCTTTCCGGCCTCAACCGGCAACAGGCGCTCCAGCGGCCAGGCGCCCAGATGCACCACATCGACCTCGAATCCGGCATGCGCCAGATCGTTGGCAAACTCGCAACCGATCAAGCCGCCACCCAGCACCGTGATGCGGTTTTTGCCGTCGATGGCATTGCGAAACACCGCGTAGTCGGTCAGATCATTCACCGCCAGCACGTCCGCTGCGCCGTCACCGTCCAGTCCGTGCGGAATCGGATCGGCACCCAGCGCAAGCACCAGCCTGCTGTAGTCCAGTGCGCCGCCATCAGTCATCACGCGCTGCGCCGCCGTATCGATTGCGTTGATCCGGGTATGCGTCAGGATCGTCACGTTCAGGTCGGCCGCGAATTTGTCCGCACTGGCGCTGGCCAGATCCGCCGCCGTTTTATTGGCGGTGAGTGCATTCGACAAATTGGGCTTGGAATAAAACGTGCCATCGTCTGCGGTCACCAAAGTCACCGGCGTGGTGTTGTCGCGCTTGCGAAACTCTTTTAGCAAGGTGTATCCGGCGAGACCGGATCCCACTATGACGAGGGGATGCATATCAAACTCCTATCAAACAAAAAGTGCGCCCAAACCACACCGGGCAAAACCGATCAGGCCGTTATTTCAATCATATCGAACTCCATTTTCGATACGCCGCAGTCCGGGCATTCCCAGTTTTCAGGGATATCCGCCCAGCGGGTGCCGGGGGCGATCCCATGCTCGGGGTCGCCCTTGGATTCGTCGTATACATAACCGCAAACAATACATAGCCAGGTATTCATGGTGCTTCCTTTCAGTTGATTCAATGGGTTGAAAATGGGTTCAGGCCGCAATCGCGTCGAACTGCGCCTGATAATGCTTCGCGTGTTTTTCTTCCACCTTGGCCAGCGCGGCAAAACGCTTGGCCGCTTTTTCCAGCACCGCCTTGAACAGTTCGGCGTGTTCCTTTGATTCAATAATCTGCTCGTCCATTTCGGTGACCGCGGCCGTGTTGCCCTCGATCATCGCCTCGTGACGAAATTTTGGATACATCTCGGTGTATTCATGCGTTTCGCCCTCGATCGCGTAGTGCAGACATTTGGCCGGCGTTAGGGT
>JBKJIS010000116.1:0-13900 GCA_046598305.1 Thiobacillus sp. | reverse complement strand
CCGGCGCGCTTCAGCATGGTGTGCGAAATAATGCGCTGGCGTGACACTTCGTCAAAATTGGCATCGTCTTCCGGCCACATGATCGGGCCTGGCGCCACAGCATTGACGCGCACTTCGGGCGCCAGTTCGCGCGCCATCGACTTGGTGAGCCCCACCAGCCCAGCCTTGGCGATGGAATAGACCACATAGCTTTTCATCGGCCGCTCAGCGTGAATGTCGGTGATGTTGATGATGCAGCCACGGCGTTTCTTGAGTTCAGGGGCCGCAGCCTGCGACAGGAACAAGGGGGCCTTTAGGTTGCTGCCCATCAGGTCGATCCAGTCATTTTCTCCGATGGTGCCGACGGGCGTGGGATAAAAGCTCGATGCATTATTCAGCAGCACATCCAGCCCGCCAAAAGTGGCGACAGTTTTGTTAATCAGACTGGGCAAACCCCCAATATCGAGTAAATCCGCCTGGATCAGCGCCACCGAATCGGGGCGGATGGCGTTTAATTCATTCTGCAACGCGCGCGCCTCGGTAACCGAGCTTCGGTAATGAATCATCAGGTTGGCGCCGGCCGCATGCAGCAGGCGGGCTGACGCCGCCCCCACACGTTTTGCTCCGCCGGTAATCAACACCACTTTGCCTTGCATCGGGATTCGCCCTTATAGTCGTTGGATTGTTCATTATCCATGAAGTTATCCGCTCCATGCTGCCCACCCCTACTCCCGATGCCCTCGCCCACAGTCAGCGCGTCGTTGCGCATCTCCAAAAGCTGATCCAGCGCGCCGGTGGCTGGATATCGTTTGCGCAGTATATGGAGGCCGCGCTCTATGCGCCCGGCCTCGGCTACTACGCCGCGGGCGCGACCAAACTGGGCGCGGCTGGCGACTTTGTCACCGCGCCTGAAATGACGCCCTTGTTTGGCCGAACGCTGGCGCACGCGATGGCTCCGGTTCTAAAAGAAACGGATGGCGAAGTGATGGAGTTGGGCGCAGGCAGCGGGAAACTGGCAGTGGACGTGCTGGGCGAACTGGAACGGCTCGATGCATTACCCACACGCTATGGCATCCTGGAAGTGAGCGCTGACCTGCGCGCGCGCCAGCAAGAACGTCTGGCGCATGCACTGCCGCATCTGGCTGACCGGGTACATTGGCTAGACGCCCTGCCAGACCAGTTTAGCGGCGTGATGCTTGGCAATGAGGTGCTCGATGCGCTGCCGGTTGAACTGGTTCACTGGACTGATAGCGAGCCCATGCAGCGCGGCGTGCGCCTCGCCGGTGAAGCATTCGTCTGGCAGGATCGTCCGATTGCCGACCCCACGCTGCGTGCTCGCGCCGAGACATTACACCCGGCGCCCGGTTATCTTTCCGAAATCAATCTGGCGGCCGATGCGCTGATAGCCGCGCTTGCGCAACGCCTGGACCACGGCCTGATCCTGATGATTGACTATGGATTCGGCGAGAGTGAGTACTACCATCCGCAGCGCCACATGGGCACCTTGCGCGCGCATTATCGCCATCACGCGCTGGACGATCCCTTTTATTTGCCGGGGCTGTGCGACCTCACCGCGCACGTCGATTTCAGTGCAGTGGCGCGGGCAGGCGAAGCGTCGGGGCTGAGTCTGGCGGGCTACGCCAGTCAGGCGAATTTCCTGATTAACGCCGGACTGACTGAACTGCTGATGCACATTTCACCCACCGATGCAGCGGTCTATCTGCCGCAGGCCAATGCGGTGCAACGGCTGCTATCGCCCGCCGAAATGGGCGATCTGTTCAAGGTGATTGGGTTATCCAAAGGGGGTATCGCGCCGCTGGCCGGGTTCGCGCGCGGCGACCGCAGTCACAGCCTGTAGATTATCACTGTGGCAGCAGCGGCAACTGCGTGTCCGGGTCCACTGCCAGGCGGGTTACCCGGATCACGTGCAAACGGCGGCTGTCAGCGCGCAGCACGCTAAAGATAAATCCATCAAAATTGACCGATTCGCCGCGCTTGGGCAGGTGACCAAAACGCGACACAACCAGTCCGCCCAGGGTGTCGAATTCCTCGTCAGAGAATTTCGCCCCCAGGGTTTCGTTGAAGTCTTCAATCTCGGTGCTGGCCTTGATTCGGAACACCCCATCCTGTTCATGGATGATGTTGTCTTCGGTTTCATCGAAGTCATATTCGTCCTCGATGTCGCCAACAATCTGCTCCAGCACGTCTTCGATCGTTACCAATCCCGCCACGCCACCATATTCATTGACGACAATCGCAATGTGATTGCGGTTGGAACGGAAATCCTTCAGCAGCACATTCAGCCGCTTCGACTCGGGAATGAACACGACCGGGCGCAGCATGCCCCGGATGTCGGCATCGTCTTCGGCGTAATGCCGTAACAAGTCTTTTGCCAACAGGATCCCGATGATGTCGTCGCGGTCCTTGTCGATGACCGGAAAGCGCGAGTGGGCGGTTTCGATGACATGCGGAATGAAGACTTCGGGCGCATCGTTGATGTCGATGACATCCATCTGCGCGCGCGGAATCATGATCTCTCCGACGCGCATTTCGGACACCTGCAGCACGCCTTCGATCATCGCCAGCGCATCGGCATCCATCAGGTTGTTTTCGTAGGCACCGTGAAGCAATTCGATCAACTGCTCACGGTCTTCGGGCTCGCGCATCAGCCAGTGGGAAATGCGCTCGAGCAAGCTCGATTTGGGACTACTGTCGGACTCCATGGGGATTAATGGTCAGGAATAATAAGGGTTGGGGATACGGAACCGCTTCAGTATAGCGGCTTCGTTCGATTCCATGATATCTGCATCATGCGGCTCGATATGATCGTAGCCCTGCACATGCAACACACCGTGGAGGATCATGTGGGCGTAGTGATCCTTGAGCGGCTTGCCCTGCTCGCGCGCCTCACGCTCGACTACCGGCGCGCAAATCACCACATCGCCGCCGAGTACGGCATGTCCAAACACATCGTGGCCAATCTCGCCGTATTCGAACGTCAGCACGTTGGGCACGTACTCTTTGTTGCGGTAATCGGTGTTGAGCGCCTGCGCTTCATCAGCGTCGACGATGCGCACGGTGATTTCGGCCGAGTGCTCCAGCGCCGCCACAACCCAGCGACGAACTTGTGCCCGCGTGGGCAGTTCGCCAGCCTTGCTGGCAAACTGCACGGACAATCGTAACTCAGGATCAGGACTTGCCACGCACTTCCGTTTCCGCGCGGCGCGCAGCATACGCATCGACGATGCGGCCCACCAGCGGATGGCGCACCACGTCTTCGGACAGGAAATGGGTGAACGCAATGCCGCGCACGTCGGACAGCACCTCGATGGCATCGCGCAGCCCGGATTTGATGTGCTTGGGCAGGTCGATCTGTGTCGGGTCGCCGGTCACCACAGCACGTGCGCCAAAACCGATGCGGGTCAAAAACATCTGCATCTGCTCGGGCGTGGTGTTCTGCGCCTCGTCGAGAATGATGAAGGCATGGTTGAGCGTGCGGCCGCGCATGAAGGCCAGCGGAGCCACTTCAATCGAATGGCGTTCGATCAGCCGCGTCACTTTGTCGAAGCCCATCAGGTCATACAGCGCATCGTAGAGCGGGCGCAGATAAGGATCGACCTTCTGTGTCAGATCACCCGGCAAAAAACCCAGGTGTTCGCCGGCTTCCACCGCCGGGCGCGTCAGCACGATGCGCTTGACCTGTTCGCGCTCCAGCGCGTCCACCGCGCAGGCAACCGCCAGATAGGTCTTGCCGGTACCGGCCGGGCCGACGCCGAAGGTGATGTCGTGACTGCGAATTTGTTCGATGTATTCGCCCTGGCGCGGGGTGCGTGCGCGCAGATCGGCGCGACGGGTGCGCAGTTCGGGACCTTCCGCATCGGCGCGACCGCGCGTGATCTCGACCAAACCAAGTTGAATATCGTCCAGGCTCAGTTCGTCGTGCGCGCGGTTGTAAAAATGCTCGATCGCCTGTGCGCCTTTTTCGGCCTGCGCCGCATCACCGCTGAAGCGAAAGCTCGACCCACGGCGACCGATGGTCACATCAAACGCCGCTTCGATCTGACGCAGGTTCTCGTCCATCGGCCCGCACAGATTGGCAAGGCGCCGGTTGTCTTCCGGTGCCAGACGCAATTCAACGATGTCGGTTTTCAAGCGGAGACCCTTTCGAACGTCACAATTTCGCCACGCAGACTGTGCGCCAAAGCCTGGGTCACGGTGACCTCGACGAACTGCCCGATCAGCCTCGACTGCCCGGCGAAATTAACGATGCGGTTATTGTCAGTGCGGCCGGCAAGCTCGTCGGCGTTTTTCTTGGCATGACCTTCGACCAACACGCGCTGCACCGTGCCGATCATGGCCTGATTCACGACCTGCGCCTGGGCTTCAAGCCGGGCCTGCAGTTTCGTCAGGCGCTGCGATTTCTGTTCGGGGGTCACATCATCCGGAAAGCTCGACGCCGGGGTGCCGGGGCGCTTGCTGTAAATGAAGGAGAAGCTGGCATCGAAATCGAGCTCCCGAATCAAACGCATCGTCGCCTCGAAATCGGCTTCGGTCTCGCCGGGAAAGCCGATGATGAAGTCAGACGACAGACACAGGTCGGGGCGCAGCGCTCTCAGCCGTCGAATAATGGACTTGTATTCCAGCACGCTGTGGCCGCGTTTCATCGCCGCCAGCACAGGGTCGGAACCCGACTGCACCGGCAGATGCAAATGCGACACCAGTTTGGGCAACGTGCCGTAGCAATCGATCAAGCGCTGCGTCATTTCGCGCGGGTGGCTGGTGGTGTACCGAATGCGCTCAATGCCCGGGAGCTCATGGACCATTTCCAGCAGGTAGGCAAAGTCAGCGGTGCCGCCCTCGTCCAGCGTACCCTGATAAGCGTTGACGTTCTGCCCCAGCAAGGTGACTTCCTTAACCCCGCCATTCGCCAGGTTAACGACCTCGGCAATCACGTCGTCGAACGGTCGCGAGAACTCTTCGCCGCGCGTGTAAGGCACCACGCAGAACGTGCAATATTTTGAGCAGCCTTCCATGATCGACACGAAAGCCGATGCGCCGTCCACCCGCGCGGGGGGCAGATGGTCAAATTTTTCGATTTCGGGGAAGCTGATGTCGACCTGGGCGCGCCCGGTTGCGCGTTTTTTCGCGATCAACTCGGGCAGGCGATGCAGGGTTTGCGGACCAAACACCACATCGACGAAGGGTGCGCGTGACACGATGGCCGCGCCCTCCTGCGAGGCCACGCAGCCGCCGACGCCGATGATGAGATTGGGGTTGGCCAGCTTCAGATGGCGCACCCGGCCGAGGTCATGGAACACCTTTTCCTGCGCTCTTTCGCGTACTGAGCAGGTGTTGAACAGGATCACGTCGGCATCGTCCGGCGTGTCGGTTTTCACCAGACCGTCTGAAATATTGAGCACGTCGGCCATCTTGTCCGAGTCGTACTCGTTCATCTGACAGCCGAAGGTTTTAATGTAGATTTTTTTCATGAGTCGCCGGGTCAGTGAATAAACTGGGGGCTGGGATTTCGCTGCTGCCCCGCTGCCTTTAATCAAGTGTGGCTCAGGTTCAGCAACGAAACAAATATGGTGGTGATGAGTGGACTTGAACCACCGACCCCCGGATTATGAATCCGATGCTCTAACCGACTGAGCTACATCACCTGAAGGACCGCATATTCGGCACAGGACTGCCGAAAAGCCGCGCATTTTAGCTGACTGGCCCCCATGCTGTCAAAGCGCCAACTTGCCAGCCAGTGCACTTACTGCGGCCGCAGCCTGGCTAATTCGTCGAGCAGGCTGATCACCAGCTCACGTCCCAAGGGACTCATGCCGGCAACCAGTTGATCGGTGTCGCGCTCGCCGTTCAACAGCCTGCGCATGCGGCCACCTAACAGCGCCATGTCGCCCCCCGCTTTCATCATCTGTTCCGCCATGTTGGCGAGTACTGACATCGCCTGGGCATCGCCCCGCGCCGAGGCGTCGATCAGCGCAGCCAACCCGGGGGCGGCGGAACTGCCGTCCGGCTGGGCATTGAGCGCGGGCAGCGTGGCGGGATTGTCGATGCCACGCAGGATGGCGTCGAGCAGAATGCTGTCTTCCTCGTCCAACCCCAGTTTGATCGACGGATCGCGCCGACCGTTGATGACGTGGCGCAGCGCGCCGACCAGATGAGGCCAGCCGGCCTGCTCGGCAGATTGAAGCTGCTTCATCAGGTCGGGCAGCTGGCTGCGGTCGCGCAGGGCATTGACTACGGCATGGATGAAAGCAGCATGAACCAGAAGGACTTGCTCGACAGCGTTAGGGAGTTGGGCCATGGGTGAGAAAAACCACACGAAGAAAGAAAGCAGATTGTCCCGTCAGGACACTTCGTTGGCAATGCCCGGACGCAACGGGACGTTTTCAATGTGCCAGTGCGCACGCGCCCACGCCAGCAGCTCGGCCGGATCAGCGCCGATCAACTCGACCGGCGGTGTTTGGCCGAGCAGGGCCAGCGCCTGCGCCATCACCGCGCTACGCGCTTGTTCGGGCAAGGCCGGCGCGAGCGTCTGCTTGGACAGCTTTTGTCCGGCCGCGTTGGTAATCAAAGGCACGTGCGCGTAGCGGGGCGTGGGCAGGCCGAGCTGGGTTTGCAAGTGAATTTGGCGCGGCGTGTTCCACAACAAGTCGGCGCCGCGCACGACGTCGGTGATGTTCTGAAACGCATCGTCCACCACCACTGCCAGTTGATAGGCGAACAGGCCATCGGCCCGCCTGACAACAAAATCTCCTACCTCGCGCGCCAGGTTCTGCTGCAACTCGCCGTGGACGCGGTCATTGAATGGGGCATTCACATTCGGCACACAGCACCGCCATGCACGCCCGGCGGTGCCGGCGGGCAAGCCTTCGCGACAGGTGCCCGGATAAATAATCTCGCCCTCGGGGTTGTGCGGCGCCGCCGCAAGCTGGCTGCGGGTGCAGGCGCAGGGAAATACGGCGCCACGGCTTTTCAAGGCATCGAGTGCTGCCGCGTAAGCATCGTCGCGCTGCGACTGCAGCAGCACTTCCCCATCCCACTGCAGGCAGTAGGCTTCGAGCTGATGAAGGATGATGTCGGCCGCGCCAGATTCACAACGCGGTCGGTCGAGGTCTTCCATGCGCACGCGCCACTGGCCATTTACCGCGCGGGCATCAAGCCAGCTCGCGACGGCCGCCACCAGTGAGCCCAGATGCAACGGGCCGGTGGGCGATGGCGCAAAGCGCCCGATGTAGGAAGTGGGATTCACCCTGCGATTATGCCAAGCCAGGCACGTTAACTACAGATCGATGCCGGGTTGCGCCTTGATGCCGGCGCGGCAGGCGTAGTTCTCATCAGCGATGATCGACACGGTGTCGGCCAGTTCGAACAACGCATCCGACGCACCGCGCCCGGTGACGAGCACGCTGTCGAGATAGCTAGAATTCACTAAATTGCTCCTCTAAAATTACGATTTAGCATTGCGCTGTTTTAACGTTTTAAAATTTTTCTGCGATCACCCATCTATCGTATCCATGCGCCATACAGCGAATGATTCGATCCTCCTCCGCTCCACCAACTTAATTCGTGACCTGAACCTGTCACCCCGTCTGGTTAACTTTAGTGTGGTTAACTTTAGGGGCCAAATCACGGGTTAACCAATATAATGGGCACTGGCCCGATGCAGTCGGTGTGCCTGCCCCCTAATTGATGCGAAGTAGCCATGTCTGAAGTAAACCAGGAATTACAAAACGAGGTCGCCGGACTCATCGTCTCCTCGCTCAACCTTGACGTCAGCCCCGAAGACATTCAGGCCGATGCCCCGCTCTATGGCGAGGGCCTGGGTCTCGACTCGATCGATATTCTGGAAGTGGCGCTGGTGGTATCCAAGCGTTTTGGGTTTCAGTTGCGTTCGGACAATGCGGATAACATCAAAATCTTCAGTTCGCTGTCCAGCCTGACCCAGCATATCGCTGCACATAAAACCAAATGAGTCATTCCCTGGCACGCACGATCCGCTGGATTGTTATTGCCGCCGGGGCCATCGCCTACCCCGTTCTGGCACACTACAGCACGACCCCCGCTGCAGTCACTTCGACGCCCTGGCTTGGCGTCGGGACGTCTTTGGCACCCGCTCTTGCCATCCTGCTTTTCATGACCTGGAATTCGCCCAGGAAGCCCGCCATGCTACTGCTGTGCGCGGTCGTCGGCCTATTACTGTGGGGGTTTTGGGGCATACTGGAACGCAATTTCAGCTGGGCCTATTTCATCCAGCACGCGGGCACCAACCTGATGCTGGCCGCAGTGTTCGGGGTAACGCTGGCACGCGGCCGGAAAGCGTTGTGCACCCGTTTTGCCGAAGCAGTACACGGCAGCCTGGAACCCGACGTGTTGCGTTACACCCGCCAGCTCACGTTGGCGTGGACCCTGTTTTTTATCGCGATCAGCCTGGTTTCCGCCCTGCTGTTTGCCTTTGCCCCGATCGAAACCTGGTCGATTTTTGCCAACTTCATGACCTTTCCGTTGGTGCTGCTGATGTTTGGCGTCGAATACCTGGTTCGCCTGCGCAAGCTGCCGAATCAGGAAAAACACAGCATTATGGATGGCATACTGGCTTTCTGGAAAACGCCGCCCGAGCGTTCAGACACGCCTCCCCCTGTTCGCTAGACAGGGTTTGTTTGCCATGTCGACCCTGCCGCTCATTACCCACCGCACACTCGACGCCATCGTGGCGTGGCGTAATTGCACGCCCATCCGTGCGCGGCAGTTTTTAAGCGATGTGGATCATGTCGCCAGCCTGTTGCCGCAAGGCCGGCATGTGCTCAACCTGTGCAGCGACCGTTACCGTTTTGCGGTATCACTGGCGGCCTGTATTGTCAGGGGTCGCGTCAGCCTGTTGCCCTCCACCCACACTGCGGAAACGGTTCGGCAGATGCAGCGCATCAGCCCGGACGTGTTCTGCATCACCGATCAGGAAAACAGCGGCGCGGATCTGCCCACCTTGCGCTACCCCGAGTCGGCGCCGTCGTCCACCACGAATCCAGCCATTCCCGCAATTGATTGCGACCAGGTGATCGCCGAGGTTTTTACCTCCGGGTCGAGCGGCCTGCCGGTTCCGCACACCAAGCGCTGGGGCAGCCTGGTGAAGAACGCGCGGGCCGAAGCGGAACGTCTGGGCGTGAACTCCGCCCATGCCATTCTTGGCACGGTGCCGCCCCAACACATGTACGGTCTGGAATCGACGGTCCTGATGCCATGGCAAAGTGGCGCCGCGCTGCATGCCGGTCACCCGTTTTACCCGGCGGATATTTGCGCCCAACTGGCCGAATTGCCGCATCCCCGCATGCTGGTGACCACACCGTTCCATCTGCGCACTCTGCTCACGGATCAGGCGACGCTGCCGGCGGTTGACCAGGTGCTCTCGGCCACCGCCCCGCTGTCGCAAACCCTGGCACGGGAAGCCGAAGCACGTTTTGGTGCGCCGCTGCACGAAATTTATGGCTGCACCGAGGCCGGACAAATCGCCTCGCGTCGCACCGCCCTTGATCTCGAATGGCAGACGCTGCCGAATGTGGTGTTGGGCCGCGAGTCGAAAACACTATGGGCTGTAGGCGGCCACATCGATGCCCCCACCCCGCTGAGCGATGTGATTGAACCCCTCGGCGACGGCCCGAAGTGGACGCATTTTTTGCTCCACGGCCGCCATGCAGATCTCGTCAACATCGCCGGCAAGCGCACCTCGCTGGCCTACCTCAATCATCAGTTGAACGCGATTCCCGGCGTGCTCGACGGGGTTTTTTTGCAACCCGAACCTGCCCACGCCGAAGCCGTCGGCCGGCTCACCGCACTGGTGGTCGCCCCCGGCCTCACCCCGGCCGCGCTGATCCAGGCGCTACGCGAGCGCATCGACCCGATTTTTTTACCGCGTCCGCTATTGTTTGTCGACACCCTGCCGCGCAACGCCACCGGCAAGCTGCCCGAACAGATGGCGCGCACTCTGCTGGCAAGTCTGCAGGCGCAGCCGGCCAACCGGGTGCTGTAATGAGCGAGTCCATGCTGCCGTTGAGCATCCCGACCGACCATCCGGCGTACGCCGGGCACTTCCCGGGGCAGCCTATTCTTCCCGGTGTCGTGTTGCTCGATGCCGCGCTGCATGCCCTGGCCAAGGTGCAGGGCAACCCGGCCGCAAGCGGACAGATCAAGTCGGCGAAATTTCTCAGCCCGGTGTTGCCCGGAGAACCGCTGGCGCTGTATTACACCGCGTCGGCCGCTGGCGGGTTTCGGTTCGAACTCCGCAGCGACGCGCGCGCGGTCGCGAGCGGTGCCGTCGATTTCACGCAGGCCTCGCTGGAATGAACGCAGCGGAACCGCAACCCACCGACTCCCCCCCCCAGCAGGCGGGATGGGCGCTGCGTCCGGAGCGCAGCAACCGGACCATGCTGCAGGTCATCAGCTGGATTTCACTGCATCTGGGACGGGCACCTGCCCGCTTCGTTCTGGCCGGCATCAGCCTGTATTTCCTGACGTTCTCGCCCGCAGCCAAAGCGGCTTCACGTATGTATCTGCGCCGGGTTCTGGGGCGCGAACCGCGTCTCGCCGACTTGTTTCGACACTTCCATAGCTTTGCCTCCACCATTCATGACCGGATTTTTCTGCTGAATGGGCGTTTCGACTTGTTTGAGATCGAGGTGCACGGCAAGGCGGTCATCGATGAAGTGCTGGCCGCTGGGCGCGGCGCTTTTCTGTTGGGGGCACACATGGGCAGCTTTGAGGTGATGCGCGCCATCGGCCGCAATCACCCCGATCTTAACGTGGCGATGGTCATGTATGAGGACAACGCCCGCAAGCTCAACGCAGCGCTGGCCGCAATCAACCCGGCAGCGGTGCAGGAGATTATCCCGCTGGGGCAGATCGACTCGATGCTGCGGGTGCAGTCCAGCCTCGATGACGGCGTGGCGCTCGGCATCCTGAGCGACCGTACCCTCAGCGGTGAGCCCACGCTCCGACTCCCCTTTCTGGGGGAAGACGCCGAGTTTCCGCTCGGCCCCATGCGCCTGGCTGCCCTGTTGAAACGGCCGGTTCTGTTCATGAGCGGCCTCTATCTGGGCGGCAACCGCTACGCCGTTCATTTCGAGCGGCTGGCTGATTTCAGCACGCTCGAACGGGCCGGGCGCGATGCCGCCATCCGCACTGCAGTCGCAGTCTATGCCGCCAGTCTGGAATGCCATTGCCGCGCCGCGCCCTACAACTGGTTTAACTTCTTCGATTTCTGGCGCGCCAAGGATGCCGCCTAAACCATGACCCGATCCGCTTATTGTCGACTCGCCGCGACGGCTTTGCTGACGCTGTTTTTCAGCCCGACCGTACAGGCCGCGCCGTTGAGCACGGCACCCGTTAGCACGACACAATTTAACATAGCGCAGTTGATGACGAACCTGGCGAAGAATCCGCAAGGCGCAGCCAGCTTTACCGAGAAAAAATTCATTTCCATCCTCGAGCAGCCAGTCGAGTCGTCCGGCGAACTGCTGTTCATTGCGCCGGCCCGCCTGGAAAAGCGCACCCTGAAACCCCGCCCGGAGACCGTGGTGCTCGACGGCGACACCCTCACGCTTGAACGCGGCAAGCGCAAACACGTCCTGCAGCTCAAAAACTACCCGGAGGTGGCCGGCATGATCGAGAGCATTCGCGCCACGCTGGCCGGCGACCGCCGTGCTCTGGAACGGGTCTACCACCTGGCCCTGGAGGGCGACAGTGAACGCTGGACGCTACAGCTCACCCCCCTCGACGCCAAGGTCGGCAAGATCATCGCGCGCATCCGGATGGAGGGGGCCCGCGCCATGGTGCGCAGCATCGAAATTCTCCAGGCGGATGGCGACAGTTCGTTGATGACCATCGAAAAGCTTTCGCCGCCATGATGATCCCCACGCACCGCCGTGGCATCACCGCCATCGTGCTATGGCTGATTTTTTTGCTGGCCTGTGTCGGCATCATCAGCCGCACCCACTTCACTACCGATTTGTCAGCCTTTTTGCCGAGCAACCCCACAGCCGAGCAGCAACTGCTGATGGATCAATTACGTGATGGCCTGGCCTCGCGCTTGATTCTGGTGGGCATTGAAGGCGCCGACGCCCCCACCCGCGCCCAGCTTTCCAGGCAGGTTGCGCAGCGTCTGCGTGCCGACCCGGCTTTTGTCAGCGTCAATAACGGCGAGCCCGTCAACACCGAGCGCGACCGCATGTTCCTGTTCAACAACCGGTACCTGTTGAGCCCGGCCGTGACGCCTGCACGTTTCAGCGTGGACGGTCTACATGCCGCCCTGGGCGACAGTATCGACTTGCTCGCCTCGCCTGCCGGGCTGCTGGTCAAATCCATCCTGCCACGCGATCCGACCGGCGAAATGGTGCAATTGCTCGAACAGCTCAACAGCGGCTCCCAGCCGAATCTGGTGGACGGGGCATGGGCATCACGCGATGGCACGCGCGCCTTGATGCTGATGCAAACGCGCGCTGCAGGAAGCGATACCGATGCCCAGCAACGCGCCATGGCCGCCATTCAGCAGGCGTTCGACCACGCAGCCAGCGCGACCGCCTCCGCCCGGCTGGTGATGACCGGCCCCGGCGTGTTTTCGGTGACGTCACGCGACACCATCAAAAGCCAGGTCAGCCGCCTGTCCATCATCAGTCTTGCACTCATCGCAACGCTGCTATTGCTCGTTTATCGATCCTTCACCGCACTGGGTTTGGGGTTGCTACCCGTGATCAGCGGCGCGCTGGCAGGCATTGCAGCGGTCAGCCTGGGCTTTGGCGCGGTGCACGGCATCACCCTGGGATTCGGTACCGCCCTGATTGGCGAGGCAGTGGATTATTCCATCTATCTGTTTGTGCAGTCGGAACAGAACCGTGCGGACCGTCAAAACTGGATCAAACGCTACTGGCCCACCATCCGCCTTGGGGTGCTGACGTCGATATTCGGCTTTGCTTCGCTGCTGCTGTCCGGCTTTCCGGGCCTGGCACAATTGGGCTTGTATGCCATTGTCGGGCTGGTCGCGGCCGCAACGGTGACACGCTTCGTCTTGCCTTCGCTGCTGCCCGCAACCTTCCGTATTCATGATGTCTCGGCGATTGACCACACGCTGTCGCGACTCGTCCAGCGCGCCGCGATGCTGCGTTGGCCTGCGGCGATCGTGTTGCTGGCAGCCTGCGTCATCGTGGTCGACAATCGCGACAGCTTGTGGAATGACAAAATCGCGTCGCTCAGCCCGGTATCGCAAGCTGATGTGGAACTCGATACCCGTTTGCGCGCCGACATGGGCGCGCCGGATGTGCGCTACCTGGTCGTTGTCTCGGGTGTGGATCAGGAATCCGTATTGCGCGCATCCGAGCGTGTATCCACGCGACTGCAAACCCTGGTTGAACAAGGCGAACTTGCCGGGTTCGAAAGCCCCAGCCGGTATCTTCCCAGTGCGCAAACGCAGCGCGCACGCCAGCAAAGTCTGCCGCCGCGCCCCGTGCTGGAAGAACGGCTTCTGCAAGCCGTTCAGGATCTGCCGGTGCGCGCGCACCTGTTCGCGCCGTTTCTGGACGATGCCGATACCGCACGCAGCCAGCCGCTGCTGCAGGCCACCGACCTGCAACACACTTCGATGGCGATGGCAGTGGATGCTTTGCTCATTCAGCAAAAGCAGCAATGGCGTGCCTTGTTGCCCCTGACCGCACCCAAGGGCGTCAACATCAATGCCGAGCATATTCGTGCTGCATTGAACGCCATGCCCGATGTACTGTTTGTGGACATGAAAGCCGAATCTGACCGCCTGTATTCCGGCTATTTGAATGAAATCATTGCGCTGTCGCTCGGCGGTCTGGTCGCCATTATCGCGTTGCTGCTGGTGGTTTTTCGCTCGCCGCTGCGCGTGCTGCGCATCATTGCG
>JBKJIS010000049.1:0-22235 GCA_046598305.1 Thiobacillus sp. | reverse complement strand
TCAGCATCAAGGTCTCGCTGATTCAGCCGATCGCGATGGACGAAGGTCTGCGTTTTGCCATCCGCGAAGGCGGCCGCACCGTTGGTGCTGGCGTCGTTGCCAAGATTGAAGAGTAAGCATAGCCATGACAAACCAGAAAATCCGCATCCGCCTGAAGGCGTTTGATTACAAACTGATCGACCAGTCAGCGCTCGAAATCGTCGAAACGGCCAAGCGCACCGGTGCGGTTGTGAAAGGCCCCGTGCCTTTGCCGACTACAATCGAGCGTTTTGACGTCCTGCGTTCACCGCACGTCAACAAGACCTCGCGTGACCAGTTCGAAATTCGCACGCATCGCCGCCTGATGGACATCATGGATCCGACTGATAAAACGGTTGATGCACTGATGAAACTGGATTTACCCGCTGGCGTGGATGTGGAAATCAAGTTGTAAAAATTAAGGGGTGCAGGTATAATACGGCCCCTTCAGTCGTATCAATAGTCGCCGGTCAATAGTAATCGGCACCTAAAAACCTTGTGAGTGGCTCTGGTCGCTTGCTTGAGATAGGAATACAAAAATGGGTATCGGGCTCGTTGGCCGTAAGGTCGGCATGACCCGCGTTTTCACTGAGAGCGGCGCGTCCGTTCCGGTGACAGTGCTGGAAATGTCAAACAATCGTGTGACGCAAGTGCGCACGTCAGAAAATGACGGTTATTCCGCTGTGCAGGTTGCCTACGGCACGCGCCGCAATAGCCGGGTTACCAAAGCGCAGGCAGGCCATTTTGCAAAAGCCGGTGTGGATGCGGCTGAGTTGATGCGCGAGTTTCGCGTGACAGCAGATGAGGCGGCTCAATACCAGGCGGGTACCGCTGTCTCTGTCGAGGTTTTTTCGGCTGGGCAGAAAGTGGATGTCACTGGGACTACGCAGGGCAAAGGCTTTGCGGGCACCATCAAGCGTCATAACTTCAAATCCCAGCGCGCAACGCATGGCAACTCACGTTCACACAACGTGCCGGGCTCTATCGGTATGGCGCAGGATCCGGGTCGTGTTTTCCCCGGCAAGCGGATGTCTGGCCATATGGGTGCAGTAACCTGTACCAAGCAAAATCTTGAAGTTGTGCGTGTAGACGTTGAGCGTGGTTTGGTGCTGTTGAAAGGCGCTGTTCCGGGTTCAAAGGGTGGTCATGTCGTGGTGCGCCCGGCAGTGAAGGGGGGTGCCTAATGGATTTAACTGTCATTAACGATCAGGGTCAACAGGTTACCAGTCTTGCTGCATCCGATGAAACCTTCGGTCGCGAGTATAACGAAGCGCTTGTACATCAGCTGATTACTGCTTTCCAGGCCAATGCACGTAGCGGCAACCGGGCTCAGCAAACGCGTGCCGAGGTTACTGCTTCCACGCACAAGCCGTGGCGTCAAAAGGGTACTGGCCGTGCACGTGCGGGCCGTACCTCGAGCCCGATCTGGCGCGGAGGTGGTGTCGCGCATCCGAATAAGGCGAATGAAAACTTCGAGCATAAAGTTAACCGCAAGATGTATCGCGCAGGTTTGGCGACGATCCTGTCGCAACTGGCGCGTGAAGGTAAGCTGAAGGTAGTCGAAAGTCTGGGTATTGACTCTCCCAAGACCAAGAATCTTGCAGACAAGCTCAAATCTATGGGCTATGGCAAGGTCATGATCATTTCGGATAATGTGGATGACAATTTGTGGTTGTCGTCGCGTAATCTACCCAACGTTTATGTGGTTGAGCCGCATCAGGCTGACCCGTGGAGTTTGGTCAAATTCAGTAACGTGCTGATCACCAAAGCGGCGGTCAAGCAGTTTGAGGAGATGGTGTGATGAGTGAGATCAGTCAAGAGCGGATGCTCAAAGTCATTCTCGCGCCGGTGATCTCTGAAAAGAGCACGCGTTTAGCGGACAAGCTGAATCAGGTTGTGTTTCGTGTGTTGCGCGATGCGACCAAGCAAGAAATTAGTGCTGCAGTTGCCAACCTGTTCAAGGTTGAGGTGACGGGCGTCCAGGTGCTGAACGTCAAGGGTAAGGTCAAGCGTTCCGGTCGGGTCACGGGTCGTCGTGATCACTGGAAGAAGGCATATGTCACCTTGAAGCCGGGTCAAGAAATTGACTTCGCGTCCGGTCAGTAAGGGAGAACAAGATGGCATTGATTAAAGTTAAACCCACATCCCCTGGCCGCCGTGCGGTGGTCAAGGTTGTTACAGCCGGCCTGCATAAGGGTAAACCCGTTGCGGCACTGCTCGAACCCCAAAAGCGCGGTTCTGGTCGTAATAACAACGGGCATATTACGGTACGTCACAAGGGTGGCGGCCATAAGCAGCATTACCGGCTGGTTGATTTCCGTCGCAGCAAGGACGGCATTCCTGCAAAGGTTGAGCGGATTGAATACGATCCCAACCGGTCGGCGCATCTGGCTTTGCTGTGTTATGCCGATGGTGAGCGTTGTTACATTATTGCTCCGCGTGGAATTGCAGCGGGTGCGCAGTTGTTGAACGGTGCTGATGCGCCGATCAAAGCGGGTAACTGTTTACCCCTGCGCAGCATTCCGGTGGGCAGCACGGTTCACTGTGTCGAGATGATGCCGGGCAAGGGTGCGCAAATCGCACGTTCTGCCGGTACCTCTGTTCAGTTACTGGCGCGAGAGGGGGCTTATGCCCAGCTGCGCTTGCGTTCGGGGGAGATCCGCAAGGTACACGTTGATTGCCGTGCCACCCTGGGTGAAGTCGGTAATGAAGAGCACAGCCTGCGTTCAATCGGAAAAGCCGGTGCAAACCGCTGGCGTGGTATTCGCCCAACCGTTCGCGGTGTGGTGATGAACCCTTGTGATCACCCGCACGGTGGTGGTGAAGGCAAAACCGCAGCGGGCCGTCATCCAGTCAGCCCGTGGGGTACGCCTACCAAGGGCTATCGTACCCGCAGCAACAAGCGCACCACCAACATGATTGTCCGCCGCCGCAACGCGCGCTGATTGAGGTAGAAAGATATGGCACGTTCTATTAAAAAAGGCCCCTTTGTTGACGGGCATCTGCTGAAGAAGATTGAAGCAATTCGCGGCACAAGCGACAAGCGTCCGGTTAAAACCTGGTCGCGTCGCTCAACCGTGCTGCCAGACTTCATCGGTCTGACGATTGCAGTGCATAACGGTCGCCAACATATTCCGGTATTCATTACCGAGAACATGGTTGGGCATAAACTGGGTGAATTCTCCCTGACGCGCACCTTCAAAGGCCACGTCGCGGATAAGAAAGCGAAGAAATAAGGAGCCGCATGATGGAAGTTTCTGCAATATTGCGTGGTACCCGCCTCTCCGCTCAGAAAGGCCGACTTGTTGCTGACCAGATTCGCGGTCTGCGTGTTGAGAAGGCGTTGAACATTCTGGCCTTCAGCCCTAAAAAGGGTGCGGAGATCATTAAAAAAGTGCTGGAGTCGGCGATAGCCAATGCTGAGCACAATGAGGGTGTCGATATTGACAGCCTCAAGGTCAAGACGATTTATCTCGACCAGGGTTCGGTGCTCAAACGCTTTACAGCGCGTGCCAAAGGCCGCGGCAACCGTATTAGTAAACCTACTTGTCACATTACTGTGACCGTTGGGGATTAAGGAAACGCTATGGGACAAAAAATAAATCCAATTGGTTTCCGTCTTGGCATTCAGCGTATCTGGACGGCAAAATGGTACGGCTCGAACAAGAATTTCTCCACCATGTTGCTGGAGGACATCAAGGTTCGTGACTACCTTAAGAAGAAGTTGGCCCATGCGTCGATTTCCAAAGTGTTGATTGAACGCCCTGCCAAGAATGCACGTATTACCATTTTCAGTGGTCGCCCCGGTGTGGTCATTGGTAAAAAGGGTGAGGACATTGAAGTGCTGCGCAGTGAATTGGCGCGACTGATGTCGGTGCCGGTGCATGTCAATATCGAAGAAGTGCGCAAACCGGAAACGGACGCGCAGATCATGGCCGATGGCATAGCGCAACAGCTGGAAAAGCGGGTAATGTTCCGTCGTGCCATGAAACGTTCGATGCAAAATGCAATGCGTTTGGGTGCGCTGGGCGTAAAAATCATGAGCTCGGGTCGTTTGAACGGTGCCGAGATCGCGCGTAAAGAGTGGTATCGCGAAGGACGCGTACCACTGCATACCTTGCGCGCCGAGATTGATTACGGTTTTTCAGAAGCCAAAACCACCTACGGCATCATCGGTATTAAAGTGTGGGTTTATAAGGGCGACGCGCTAGCACGTGGCGAACAGCCCGCAGCAGTCGAGCATGAAAAGCGCGGCAAGAAACCAGGAGTGAAACATGCTGCAGCCAGCTAGAAGAAAATACCGCAAGGAGCAGAAAGGCCGTAACACCGGCCTGGCGACCCGCGGTGCCGATGTGAGCTTTGGTGATTTCGGGCTGAAGGCCGTGGGCCGGGGTCGACTGACCGCGCGCCAGATTGAGGCTGCACGTCGTGCCATGACCCGGCACATCAAGCGGGGCGGTCGTATCTGGATTCGCATCTTCCCGGATAAGCCAATTTCGCGTAAACCCGCAGAAGTTCGCATGGGTAACGGTAAAGGCGCGCCAGAATATTATGTGGCTGAAATCCAGCCGGGCAAAGTTTTGTACGAAATGGATGGCGTTAACGAAGAACTGGCACGTGAGGCGTTCCGCCTAGCTGCTGCCAAGTTACCAATTGCGACTACATTTGTTACCCGCATGATCGGGAGCTGAGTGATGAATACAAAAGATATGCGCGGCAAGGATGCCGCAGGATTAAAACAGGAACTTGAATCCCTGTTGCGTGCCCACTTTTCGCTGCGTATGCAGGTGGCCACACAGCAGTCGACCAAGACTGCCGATTTGGGCAAGCTTCGTCGCGATATTGCCCGGGTTAAGACCATAATGCGCGAAAAGGCGGGTCAAGCATGACTGAAATTAATAAGTCCGTACGTACCCTGACCGGTCGTGTTGTCAGTGACAAGATGAACAAGACCGTTACGGTGCTGGTTGAGCGTCGAGTCAAGCATCCGTTGATTGGCAAAGTTATTCGCCTGTCCAAGAAATATCACGCCCATGATGAAAACAACGAGTTTCACGAGGGTGATATGGTCCAAATCGAGGAGTCGCGCAAGTTATCGCGCACCAAAGCATGGGCTGTGAGCAAATTACTTGAACGTGCACGCGTTTAACGCTTGCGTGAAGCTTAAAAAATCAGTATAGTTCTGCGTTTTCCGGTTGGTGAGCCGGTTGGTTTTAGTCCGGTTCGCCGACTCAAGTAATTCTGCAATTGCAGAATTTTCTCCCGAACGGGATCCAAAACTGGCCGCCGCTATGTTTGATTAAAAAGCGTGGTGGATTAAGTTGGAGATATATAAATGATTCAGATGCAGTCCGTATTGGACGTAGCAGACAACACTGGTGCACGCTCGGTTATGTGCATTAAGGTGCTGGGCGGCAGTCATCGCCGTTATGCAAGTGTGGGCGACATTATCAAGGTCACCATCAAAGATGCGGCGCCACGTGGTCGTGTTAAAAAAGGCGACATTTACAACGCTGTGGTGGTCCGTACCGCCAAGGGTGTACGTCGTCCTGATGGTTCGCTGGTACGCTTTGATGGCAACGCTGCTGTGCTGCTTAATAACAAATTAGAGCCAATCGGTACCCGTATCTTCGGACCGGTTACCCGTGAGTTGCGTAACGAGAAGTTCATGAAGATCGTCTCGCTTGCGCCCGAGGTTCTGTGAGAGGTAATCATGGCACGTATTCGTAAAAGCGATCAGGTGATCGTGTTAACCGGCAAAGACAAAGGCAAGCGCGGCACCGTGCTACGCGTGCTTGATGATGGTCATCTGCTTATTGAGGGTGTGAATCGGGTTAAGAAACACCAAAAACCCAATCCCATGCGCAATATTCAGGGTGGAATTATCGAAAAAGAGATGCCGATCCAGGCTTCTAATGTCGCATTGTTTAATGTGGCTACTCAGAAGGCTGATCGCGTTGGTTCCAAGGTGCTGGAGGACGGCCGCAAAGTGCGTGTTTTTAAGTCCAATGGCGAAATGGTTGACGCACAGGGGTAATCATGGCGCGTTTTCAAGATTTATATCGTGAGACGGTAATTCCCAAGCTGGTTGAACAGTTTGGTTACAAGTCCGTTATGGAAGTTCCGCGTATCCAGAAGATCACGCTGAATATGGGTGTGGGTGAAGCGGTGGCCGATAAGAAGGTCATGGATCATGCGGTATCTGACATGCAAAAAATTGCAGGTCAGAAGCCGGTCGTGACCAAGTCGAAAAAGTCGATTGCAGGCTTTAAGATCCGTGACAATTATCCCGTAGGCTGCATGGTGACGCTGCGCCGTGGGCAGATGTACGAATTCCTGGATCGTTTGGTAACCGTGGCCATGCCGCGTGTGCGTGACTTCCGTGGGGTGTCCGGGAAGTCTTTTGATGGCCGTGGCAACTACAACATGGGTGTCAAAGAGCAGATTATTTTTCCGGAAATCGAGTACGACAAGATTGGTGCGATTCGTGGTATGAACATTACGATCACCACCACCGCCAAGACTGATGATGAAGCGCGGGCACTGCTTGCCGCCTTCCGTTTCCCGTTCAAGAATTGAGGTAGGCATGGCCAAATTATCCTTGATTAATCGTGAAGTAAAACGTGCTCGCATGGTGAAGAAATTTGCTGCCAAGCGTGCCGAAATCAAAGCGGTAATCAGCAACTCGCACACCACCGATGAAGATCGTATGGCGGCCTACCTGGCCTTGCAGCAGCTTCCGCGTGATTCCAGTCCTGTTCGTCAGCGAAACCGCTGCCAGCTGACCGGTCGTCCGCGTGGCGTGTTTAGCAAGTTTGGCTTGGGACGTAGCAAGCTGCGTGAGTATGCGATGCGGGGCGAAATCCCGGGCATCGTCAAGGCAAGCTGGTAAGGGGTAGACGATATGAGTATGAGTGATCCCATCGCGGACATGTTGACCCGCATACGCAATGCGCAAGCGGTCGAAAAAGCAATCGTTACGATGCCTTCTTCCAAGGTCAAAGTGGCTATTGCAAAAGTGTTGCAAGACGAAGGTTATATTGATGGTTTTGCCATTCGTGGCGAAGCAGGTAAACCAGAGCTTGAATTGCAGCTTAAATATTACGCAGGACGTCCCGTTATTGAGCGCATTGAGCGTGTCAGTAAGCCGGGTCTTCGTGTTTACAAGGGCGCAGAAGACTTGCCCCGTGTGATGAATGGTTTGGGTGTCGCTATCGTATCCACTTCTAGTGGTGTCATGACTGATCGCCATGCGCGCGCCAAAGGCGTCGGCGGTGAAGTCCTGTGCGTGGTTGCGTAAGTAAGGAGCAAATATGTCACGCGTAGCTAAAAATCCTATTACTGTGCCGCAAGGCGTCGAAGTGACACTTGGTCACGCAATCTCGGTTAAGGGCCCGCTTGGGGTCATCGACCAGGCAATGTCAAGTGACGTTTCGGTTGCTCTGAAAGATGGTGTACTGACTTTTGCGCCCACCAGCACGAGCATTCAGTCGAACGCCATGGCCGGAACAATGCGTGCTTTGGTAAATAACATGGTCCAGGGAGTTACCAAGGGCTTCGAGAAAAAGCTGAATCTGGTCGGCGTCGGTTATCGTGCGCAGGCTCAAGGTGATGCGTTAAATTTGACGTTGGGCTTTTCTCATCCTGTTGTGCACAAAATGCCGACAGGAATCAAAGTGGAAACGCCTACTCAAACTGAAATTTTGATCAGGGGCATTAATCGCCAGGTCGTTGGGCAGGTAGCTGCTGATGTACGCGCTTATCGTCCGCCGGAGCCATACAAGGGCAAAGGGGTTCGTTATAGCGACGAAGTGGTTATCAAGAAAGAGACCAAGAAGAAGTAAGGCTTAAGGACAGATAATGAACACCAAGCAATCACGGATTCGCAGAGCGCGCAAAACCCGCGCCAAAATCGCGGCCGTCAAGGCGATCCGCCTTGCAATACTCCGCACCAATACGCATATCTATGCGCAAATTATTTCGGCGGATGGGGGCACGGTTATTACCAGTGCCTCCACCAACGATAAAGAGATGCGCAGTCTTGTTCCCAACGGCGGTAATGTCGCTGCTGCGACAGCTGTAGGCAAGCGCCTGGCCGAAAAAGCCAAGGGTTTGGGGATTGAAAAAGTGGCCTTCGATCGCGCTGGCTTCAAGTTCCATGGGCGTGTCAAAGCCCTGGCTGAAGCAGCCCGCGAAGGCGGTTTGGTATTTTAACGAGGCAGAAATCAGATGGCCCGTACAGCACCTAATAGTAACGAAGAGCGCGGCGACGGCTTGCGCGAAAAGATGATTTCGATCAACCGTGTCACCAAAGTGGTGAAAGGTGGACGAATCATGGGTTTTGCCGCATTGACCGTAGTCGGTGATGGCGATGGCGGAATCGGCATGGGCAAGGGTAAATCCCGTGAAGTGCCAGTAGCCGTCCAGAAAGCCATGGAAGAAGCGCGACGCAAGTTGGTGAAAATCAACCTGAAAAGCGGCACGTTCCATCACACGGTAATCGGCCAGCATGGCGCCTCGCGTGTGTTGATTCAGCCTGCGTCCGAAGGTACCGGCATTATTGCTGGCGGTGCGATGCGCGCCGTATTCGAAGTAATGGGTGTACAGAACGTGCTGGCGAAGTGCCTGGGTTCCACTAACCCCTATAACGTCGTTCGCGCAACAATTGATGGCCTGCTGAAGATGTCCACGCCTTCAGAAATTGCTGCCAAGCGCGGCAAATCTGTTGAAGACATCACGGGGTAAGTCATGGCTGAGATCAAGAAAATCAAAGTGACGCAGGTCAAAAGCCTGATTGGCACCAAGCAAGCGCATCGCGCGTGTGTTCGTGGTTTGGGTCTGCGTCGTATGCATCAAACTGTTGAAGTGCTGGATACGCCGGAAAACCGCGGAATGATTACTAAAGTCGCGTATCTGGTTAAGTGCGAGGCTTAAATGGAACTAAATACAATTAAACCGGCTGATGGCGCAAAGAAAAACAAGCGTCGTTTGGGTCGTGGAATCGGTTCGGGTCTGGGCAAGACGGCTGGTCGTGGTCACAAGGGCCAGAAATCTCGCTCCGGTGGCTTTCACAAGGTTGGCTTTGAAGGCGGTCAAATGCCTATGCAGCGACGTTTGCCTAAGCGTGGCTTCGTCTCGCTAACCAAAGCTGATACCGCTCGTGTTCGCGTAAGTGAACTTGCTTCCATCGGCGTCGACGAAATCGATTTGCTGGTACTGAAGCAGGCTGGGGTAATCAAAGGATCGGTTACGGCTGCGCGCATCTACCTCGCGGGTGAGATCACCAAGCCAGTCAAGTTGCGCGGTATTGCCGTAACCAAAGGTGCACGCGCTGCTATTGAAGCAGCTGGCGGAAGCATCGCCGAGTAAGTTTCGAGGAAACACGCTTTGGCAACGCCTAAAACTGGTTTAAACAAATTTGGTGACCTCAAGCGCAGGCTGCTATTTTTGCTTGGCGCCTTGATTGTTTACCGGATCGGGACATTTATCCCGGTTCCCGGTATTGATCCCTTGGTATTGGATCAATTATTCAAGTCGCAGGAAAGCGGTATTTTGGGCATGTTCAACATGTTTTCAGGTGGTGCGCTTTCGCGCTTCAGCCTGTTTGCTTTGGGGATCATGCCGTATATCTCGGCATCTATCATCGTGCAGTTGATGACGACAGTGTCGCCCAAGCTTGAGGCACTCAAAAAAGAAGGTGAATCAGGACGCCGCAAGATTACACAATACACGCGTTATGGAACCTTGTTTTTGGCTGTTTTTCAGGCCCTGGGAATTTCCATAGCGCTTGAATCCCAGTCTGGATTGGTGCTTGATCCCGGTATGGCTTTCCGATTGATTGCTGTTTGTACGCTGACATCCGGAACAATGTTTTTGATGTGGTTGGGTGAGCAGATCACCGAACGTGGGTTGGGTAACGGCATCTCGATCATTATTTTCGCGGGTATCGTCGCTGGACTGCCGTCCGCGATTGGTGGCACGCTGGAATTGACGCGTACGGGATCATTCTCGATCCCACTAGTGCTGATGCTGTTTGTGGGTGTGTTGCTGGTTACTGCTTTGGTGGTGTTCGTTGAGCGTGGCCAGCGCAAGATCCTGGTGAATTATGCCAAGCGCCAGGTTGGGAAGATGGTAGTTGGGGGTCAAAGCTCACACCTGCCACTGAAGTTGAATATGGCTGGCGTAATTCCACCGATTTTCGCCTCCAGCATCATTTTGTTTCCTGCGACGCTAGCGGGTTGGTTTGGTAGTAGCGAAAATATGAGTTGGCTTAAGGATATCGGTGCGACCTTGTCGCCCGGCCAGCCGGTTTACGTTTTGCTTTATGCATTGGCGATTATTTTCTTCTGTTTCTTCTACACAGCCCTGGTGTTCAACCCCAAGGAAACTGCAGATAACCTGAAGAAAAGCGGTGCTTTTGTTCCGGGTATCCGTCCGGGTGAGCAGACAGCCCGTTACATTGATAAGATTTTGACCCGGCTGACACTGGTTGGTGCGATCTATATCACTTTAGTGTGTTTGTTGCCTGAGTTTTTGATTTTGAAGTGGAATGTACCGTTCTATTTTGGGGGTACGTCGCTGTTAATTATTGTCGTTGTGACCATGGATTTTATGGCTCAAGTGCAAGCTTATGCAATGTCCCATCAGTACGAGGGCATGTTGAAGAAAGCTAACTTTAAAAATGGTTTGGCTGGGCGCTAATGTCTAAAGAAGACGTCATCCAGATGCAGGGTGAAGTTCTTGAAAACCTGCCAAATGCAACATTTCGAATCAAGTTGGAAAATGACCACGTTTTACTGGGTCATATCTCCGGGAAAATGCGAATGCACACTATTCGGATTCTGCCAGGGGACAAGGTGACAGTTGAGCTGACGCCTTATGATTTAACTAAAGCCCGGATTGTTTTCCGGGCAAAGTAATTTTAATCGGTGGCGTGCTGCCGGGCGAATGGAGAGAAACATGAGAGTGCAAGCTTCTGTCAAAAAGATGTGTCGTAAATGCAAAATTGTACGTCGCAAGGGTGTTGTACGTGTGATTTGTGATGAACCACGTCACAAGCAACGCCAAGGATAACTTGTGCGGCACACTATGTTTGAATTCGAGTCTGCCTGTAATTCGGCAGGCGTGTTATAATGTTTTGTTTTGCGTTCGGAGCTCGGTAAATGGCTCGTATTGCTGGGGTTAATATCCCGAATCATCAACACACGGTTATCGCGTTAACCGCCATATTTGGTATCGGCAGGACTACGTCCGGCAAGATCTGTGAAGCAGCGGGCATCGCCCATGCAGCTAAGATCAAGGATTTGTCCGAGCCCGAAATGGAGCGCTTGCGCGAAGGTGTGGCTCAGTTCACGGTCGAGGGTGACCTCCGGCGTGAAATTACCATGAACATCAAGCGTTTGATGGATTTAGGCTGCTATCGCGGCTTCCGTCATCGCAAGGGTTTGCCAACGCGTGGTCAACGTACACGTACCAATGCGCGTACTCGCAAGGGCCCGCGCAAGGCCATCAGGAAATAAAGGTTAACCATGGCAACGAAACCAGCTACGCGCGTGCGCAAAAAGGTTAAGAAGAATGTCGCTGAAGGAATTGCGCACATTCATGCTTCTTTTAATAACACTATCGTGACGATCACTGATCGTCAGGGTAACGCTCTGTCATGGGCGACAGCGGGTGGGGCGGGCTTTAAAGGCTCGCGCAAATCCACACCGTTTGCTGCGCAGGTCGCAGCTGAAAATGCAGGCAAGATGGCGCAGGAATGCGGTGTCAAAAACCTGGAAGTTCGGATCAAGGGCCCCGGCCCTGGCCGTGATTCCACTGTGCGAGCGCTCAATGCGCTGGGGTTCAAGATCCTTTCGATCTCTGATGTCACCCCGATTCCGCACAACGGTTGCCGTCCCTCCAAAAAGCGTCGTATCTAATTCAAGGGTAAATCATGGCTCGTAATCTTGATCCCAAATGCCGTCAGTGTCGCCGTGAAGGCGAGAAGCTCTTTCTTAAGGGCGAAAAATGTTTCACCGACAAATGTGCAATTGAACGTCGTCCGTATGCGCCTGGTCAACATGGCCAGAAGAGTGGTGCGCGTTTGTCCGGTTATGGCGTGCAGCTGCGTGAAAAGCAGAAAATTCGTCGTATCTATGGCGTACTGGAAGGTCAATTCCGCCTGACCTATAAGAAAGCCGACAGCCGCAAGGGTGTGACCGGTGAAAACCTGTTATCCATTCTGGAGTCGCGTCTCGACTCTGTTTGTTACCGTATGGGTTTTGGTGCGTCGCGCACGGAAGCACGTCAAGTGCTGCGTCACAACGGCATCATGGTTAATGGTCGCCGGGTCAATATTCCGTCATATCAGGTTCGTGCTGGTGATGTGGTTGAAGTGGCTGAAAAGGCGAAGCTTCATTTGCGTATCAAAGCTGCGTCTGAAGCCGCCGCTGCACGTGGTTATCCTGAGTGGGTTGCGGTGGACACCAAGGCCTTCAAAGGTACTTACAAGGCTGCTCCGCTACGCTCAGAACTGCCGTCAACGATCAATGAATCGTTGGTTGTCGAGTTGTACTCTAAATAAGCTGGCTGGGTCGTTGTGACCGTGTCTTAAGGAAATGCACTCTATGCAAAGCGCTACCGAATTTCTCAAGCCACGAATTGTGGAGGTTGACCGTGCCTCTCCGCTGTCTGCCAAAGTCATTATGGAGCCTTTCGAGCGTGGTTACGGCCATACACTCGGCAATGCGCTACGTCGTATTTTATTGTCTTCGATGGTGGGCTATGCGCCTACCGAAGTTACTATTAGCGGCGTCGTACATGAGTATTCGACGATCGAAGGCGTGCAGGAAGACGTTGTCGACATTCTGCTGAATCTCAAAGGCATCGCTTTCAAGATGCACGGCAGGTCTGAAGCCATTTTGAAAGTGTCTAAATCCGGCGAAGGCGTTGTGACTGCGGGCGATATCGAAGTCGGCCATGACATAGAAATCCTGAACCCGGATCATGTGATTGCTCATCTGACCAAGGGCGGCAAACTCGACATGGAAATCAAGGTCGAGAGTGGGCGTGGTTATCAACCCGCTACGATGCGCAAGGTTTCGGAAGAAACCCGCACGGTTGGCTCTATCCTTGTTGATGCGTCATTCAGCCCGGTTCGTCGCGTTTCTTATTCAGTTGAAAGCGCTCGTGTAGAGCAGCGCACCGACCTCGACCGTCTGGTCATCGATATCGAAACCAATGGCGTGGTTGAGCCTGAAGAAGCGGTTCGTACGGCGGCACGTATTCTGGTCAATCAGCTATCCGTCTTTGCCGATCTGGAAGGTACGCCGGCTGAATCCGAGGCCCCGCGTTCACCCCAGGTTGATCCGATGCTGTTGCGCCCGGTTGATGATCTGGAACTGACGGTTCGTTCGGCAAATTGCCTGAAAGCAGAAAACATCTATTTTATCGGCGATTTGATTCAGCGTTCCGAGTCTGAATTGTTGCGGACCCCAAATTTGGGCCGCAAATCGCTGAATGAAATCAAGGATGTGCTTGCATCCAAGAGTCTTTCTTTGGGTATGAAACTTGAGAACTGGCCGCCCGCTGGTCTTGAGCGCCCCTAAGTTTTTTAATTACACAACCATAATAAAGTGCGGGTTGCCTTGGCTGGCAGCTTAGCCCAAGAATACGAATTGAAAGGAAGTTGCCATGCGTCATCGTCAGTCAAACCGAAAACTTAATCGCACCACCAGCCATCGCTTGGCCATGTTTCGTAACATGACTGTATCTTTGCTTAGACACGAAGTGATCAAGACTACGTTGCCAAAAGCCAAAGATTTGCGCCGCTTTGTAGAGCCGCTTATTACTTTAGGCAAAGTACCTTCATTGGCTAATCATCGATTGGCATTTGATCGTCTGCGTGATCGTGAAATTGTTGTCAAGCTTTTCGCTGAACTCGGTCCTCGTTACAAGACTCGCCCGGGTGGTTACCTGCGTATTCTTAAGTACGGTTTCCGTAACGGCGACAATGCGCCGATGGCTTTGGTTGAATTGGTTGACCGTCCTGACACGGATACGGTAGCAGTAGAAGCCGAATAAGTTATCACGCGTTAACACTGGAATCAGCCGGGGAGCCCCGGCTTTTTCTTGTCTGCAGTAAACGCAGCGTAGAGTCAGCTTGTTTTGACAGCGGAGGCATCGACTTGCTTTACACTGGTTCGATCAGGCATAGTTCTTTTTAGGCGTACTTCTTTCACGATTTTCCATCAGGAAAGCTAGTGATTATTCTTTTTACAGATTTTGGAATACGTGATCCGTATGTAGGGCAGATCAAAGCACGCCTTGCCGAGTACGCCCCTGCTCAGATTGTGGTGGACTTGCTGCATGAGGTGCCTGACTACAATTCCCATGCAGGGGCACATTTATTGGCTGCTTTTGCTGCAGGTTTCCAGCCGGGGAGTGTGTTTCTTGCCGTTGTAGACCCTGGCGTTGGAACGCCGCGTGACGGTGTTGTCGTGATGGCGGGAGGCCGCTGGTATGTTGGGCCGGACAATGGATTGATGTCGATTGTTGCTGCGCGGAATTCTGACACTCAGCTTTGGCGTATCACCTGGCTACCTGAAGACCTGAGCCCGACCTTTCACGGCCGCGATGTGTTTGCGGTGATCGCGGCTGAAATAGCGCGTGGTGAATTCCCTGAATCCAAGTTGTTCAAAATAGCCAAGCTTGAAGTTGAGTTCGACGCCGGTGAATTGTCACGCGTCATTTACATCGATCACTTTGGCAATGCCTGGGTTGGGGTTCGGAATGTCCCCAAGGATGCGCGAGTGAGCGCGGCCGGTGAACAGTTCAAATACAACGAAAGTTTCGGTTTTGTTGGCAAGGGCGAAGGCTTCTGGTTCAACAATAGCGTTGGATTGCTGGAACTCGCCGTTAACCGGGGCAACGCGGCGACATCATTTGGCTTGAAGGTGGGTGATGTGGTTCAGGTGCAGCGACTCAATTAGGTCGATCACACGCGGGATTTCAATTCAGACCGATCAGCAGGGCGCGATAGTCGTTGACGTTGGTGCGCGTGGGGCCGGTTTTCACGAGGTCGCCCAAACGTGAAAAAAATCCATAACTGTCGTGCGCGGTGAGATAGTCAGACGCGTTCATGCCTTGTGCCTGCGCGCGAATGAGCGTGTCAGGCGTCATGATGGCGCCGGCGTTGTCCTCACTGCCATCAATTCCATCCGTGTCGCATGCGATGGCCCATGCTGTGGCGCCTTGCATCGCCAGCGATAACGCTAGCAAGTATTCGGTATTGCGCCCACCGCGACCATGCTTCGGTGGCAGGGTGACAGTTGTTTCACCGCCGCTGATCAGGGCTAGTGGCTGGCTGGTCAAACAGGCTCGGGCGAGAGCGGCGTGTTGGTGCGCAACAGCCTGGGCATTGCCGCTGATGCGCTCTGACAGCACAAGTGCCTGAATGCCGTGCCGCTCAAAGACTTTACGGGCGGCGTTGAGGCTGTTGTGTGCGGTGGCGATGATGCGATTTTCTTTGCGCGCGAAACAGGGGTCGCCCGGCTTGGGCGTGTCGGTCCGCTGGCCGCACACGCAGGCATCAAGGTAGCGCTCTATGCCGGGGGGAAGCGGGATGCCAAACTGCCGCAGGCGATCGCGCGCATCCGCGCAGCGGGTGGGGTCGGGCGCGCAGGGGCCGGATGCAATATGGGTGGGATCGTCGCCGACGACGTCTGAAATAATCAAGGCCAGTCCTGGTGTGTTTTGAGCGGCCTGCGCCAGGCGGCCGCCCGATAGCCGGGTGAGGTGTTTGCGCACCGTGTTGATGTCTTCGATGGTGGCGCCGGCATGCAGCAGGGCTTTGGTGACCTGACGCAGTTCTTTCAGGGTGATGCCTTCGACCGGTGCAGCGAGCAGGCTGGAACCCCCACCGGAAATCAGCGCCAGCATCAGATCGTTCTCATCGAGTTGGGCGGCCATCTCCAGCATCCTCAAGGCTGCGGCTTCGCCGCGCCCGTCTGGCAGCGGATGGCTGGCCTCGATTACTTTGATTCGATGCGTGGGTAGGCTGTGCTGGTAGCGCGTGACGACCAGGCCGGATAGCGGTGCATCCGCCGGCCAGTGCGCCTCTACGGCCGCCGCCATGCTTGCGGCGGCCTTGCCGCCGCCCACTACCAGGGTGCGGCCGCGCGGTGGGGCCGGCAGATGCGGCGGCAGGACGCTCGCCGGGTCGGCGGCAGCGATGGCAGCGTTGAAGGACTCCTGCAACAGGGTAGACGGGTTCATCAGATTGAGCTTGCAAACAGGATGCTGAATTGTAGTGGGCTGTGATGTGAAGCGTGCGTTCGACGAAGTCTGCGCCGAGGTGTTGTGTTTGCATATAATCAGCTCGGGATGAACCATGCTCAATTGAACATCACGATGCGGACAGGGTCTATTGGAGCTGTCGCCGAATCATCCAAGCCGTGCGTGCAACGAACCTCAAGGTCGAGCAATGACTTTCTCTGTACCCCCCTTTTCCTCCAGGACCAAACGCCTGCTCCTTGTGTCTGTCCTCGTGCTGGGCGTTGTGCTTATCTGGAGTCTTGCTCAAGACTCCGAGGATGGCGGGTTCAATAAAGAGCCGGCCGTTGCAGACGGCGAACAGAAAACAGCGGGTGCGAAACCCGCATTGACCGTCATGGCCATCACACCGCGGTTGGTCGAGTGGCCGCAGGTGCTGACAGCCAGTGGCAATATCGCCGCCTGGCAGGAAGCAGTGATTGGCGCCGAAATCAGCAATCTCCGGCTGACCGAGGTGCCGGTGAATGTGGGCGACAGGGTGCAGAAAGGCCAGGTACTGGCACGCATTTCGAATGACAGCGTGGACGCCGCGTTGTCGGAGTCCAGGGCTTCGGTTGCCGAGGCGGAAGCGATGCTGGCCGAGGCCCGTGCCAACGGCGACCGCGCACGCCAGTTTCAGGCCACCGGGTTCCTCAGCGCGCAGAGTATCAACCAGTACCTGACCGCCGAGAAGACCGCCATTGCCCGCTTGAACGCAGCACGCGCCAGGATGCAGGGCGAGCAATTGCGTCTGGCACAAACTGCCGTGCGCGCGCCCGATTCCGGCGTAATTTCTGCACGCACCGCCACGGTCGGTTCGATGACGCAGCCCGGGCAGGAACTCTTCCGGCTGATTCGTGGCAGCCGCCTCGAATGGCGCGCCGAAGTGAGCGCAGCCGATCTGGGCAAGCTGAAACCGGGCGTCGCGGCCACGCTGACCGCGCCTAACGGCGCACGCGTCCAGGGCCGCGTGCGGATGGTGGCGCCCACCGTGGACCCGCAGACGCTCAACGGGCTGGTTTATGTCGATCTGCCGGTTGCCGAGACCGGCAATGCCCTGCGCGCCGGCACCTTCGCCCGCGGCGAATTTGAACTGGGGCGCACGCCTGCCATGAGCTTGCCGCAGTCCGCCGTGTTGTTACGCGACGGATTCACTTATGTGTTCCGGCTCGATGAGCAGAACAAAGTGGCGCAGACCAAGGTGGTGGTAGGGCAGCGGCTAGGCAATCAAATCGAAATTGTCAGCGGCATCGCAGCAGATGCACGCGTGGTGGCCAGCGGTGCTGGTTTTTTGGCTGATGGCGATCGGGTGCGGGTGGTGGACGCGCCAACGACCACAAGCAAGCGCTCATCAACGGGAACCCTGCCATGAACGTCTCTTCCTGGTCGATCAAAAACCCGATTCCGGCTGTGCTGTTGTTCGTTATGCTGACGCTGGCAGGCTTGATGGCGTTCAAGGCCATGAAAATCCAGCAATTCCCGGATATCGATTTGCCGACGGTGACGGTGTCGGCCACGCTGCCCGGCGCGGCGCCTGCCCAGTTGGAAACCGAAGTCGCGCGCAAGATCGAGAACGCTGTTGCCACCCTGCAAGGCATCAAACATATCTACACCAAGGTGCAGGACGGCACCGCCACGGTCACCATCGAATTCCGCCTGGAAAAATCCACGCAGGAAGCGGTGGACGATGTGCGCGATGCGGTGTCGCGCATTCGCGCCGATCTGCCGGGCGATCTGCGCGATCCCGTCATTTCGAAAGCGAACCTGGCCGGAGCACCGATTCTGACGTATACCGTCGCATCCAGCCGAATGGACGACGAGGCTTTGTCCTGGTTTGTCGATAACACCGTCACTAAACGTCTGCTCAGTGTGCGCGGGGTGGGCGCGGTGTCGCGCGTGGGCGGCGTCAGCCGCGAGGTGCGCGTGGAACTCGACCCGGCGCGCCTGCTGGCGCTCAACGCAAGCGCTGCCGACATCTCGCGCCAGTTGCGGCAGATTCAGCAGGAAGCCTCCGGCGGCCGTGCCGACGTGGGCGGGGCGGAACAGTCGGTGCGTACCCTGGCCACGGTGCAATCGGCCAGAGAACTGGCGCGCATGGACATCGTGCTGTCCGACGGTCGGCATGTGCGGCTCGACCAGGTGGCCACCGTCACCGACACCGTGGCCGAACGGCGCTCGGCGGCGCTGCTCAATGGCAAGCCCGTGGTGGGTTTCGAGATCATGCGCAGCCGCGGCGCCAGCGAAGTCGAAGTAGCCGATGGGGTCCGCGCCGAACTGGCCCGGCTCAAAGCCGCCCACCCGGACATCACCGTCACCGAGGCCTTCAACTTTGTCGATCCGGTGCAGGAAAACTTCGATGGCTCGATGGCGCTGCTGTTCGAAGGCGCCATTCTCGCGGTTATTGTGGTGTGGATTTTTCTGCGGGACTGGCGCGCCACGCTGGTTTCCGCCACTGCGTTGCCGCTGTCGATGATCCCGGCCTTTGCCGTGATGCACCTGATGGGCTTCACGCTCAATGTCGTCACGCTGCTTTCCCTGTCGTTGGTCGTCGGCGTGCTGGTGGACGATGCCATTGTCGAGATCGAGAACATCATGCGCCATCTGCGTATGGGCAAAACGCCCTACCAGGCAGCCATGGAAGCGGCCGACGAGATTGGCATGGCGGTGATCGCCACCACCTTCACCCTGATTGCGGTGTTTCTGCCCACCGCATTCATGAGCGGCGTGGCGGGTAAGTTCTTTGTGCAGTTTGGCTGGACCGCGGCGATCGCGGTGTTCTTCTCGCTGGTGGTGGCGCGCATGCTCACGCCGATGATGGCGGCCTATTTTCTGAAGCCGCCGAAACAGGGCCATGTCGAGCCGTTCTGGATGGCGGCCTATCTGCGCTGGGCGGCATGGTGCCTGAAGCACCGCGTGATCACCGCACTCGTGGCAGCAGGGTTCTTTTTCGGTTCGTTTGCGCTGGTGCCGCTGCTGCCCACCGGCTTCATTCCGCCGGATGACCTGTCGCAAACCCAGGTGTACCTGTCGCTGCCGCCGGGCAGCAGCTATACGGAAACGCTGGCTGCGGCCGAACAGGCGCGCGCAATCGTGCAAAAAAATCCGCACGTGAAAATGGTGTATACGGCAGTCGGCGGCGGCGCCGCGGGCTCGGATCCGTTCATGCCGCGCGGCGCCGACGAGGTGCGCAAGGCGACCCTCACGATCAATATGACGCCCCGTTCGCAACGCGGCGGCATCAGGAAACAGACTGTTGAGCGTGAATTGCGCGAAGCGCTGGCCGTGCTCCCCGGCGCGCGGATCAGCGTGGGATTCGGCGGCTCCAACGAAAAATATGTGCTGGTTCTGGCGAGCGAAGATGGCCAGGCGCTGGCCGAGCATGCGAAAAAGCTGGAGCGCGAACTGCGCACGATTCCCGGCATTGGCAACGTCACCACCAGCGCCAGCCTGGTGCGTCCCGAACTCGTGGTGCGTCCCGATTTCGCGAAGGCTGCGCGCCTCGGCGTTACCTCGGCAGCGATTGCCGACACGCTGCGCATCGCCACGGCGGGTGACTATGACCAAGGCCTGGCCAAACTCAATCTTTCGCAGCGGCAGGTGCCCATCGTCGTCAAGCTGCCGCCCGGAGCGCGTCAGGATTTGGCGCTGCTTGCGCGCATGACCGTGCCCGGCAAACATGGCCCGGTGATGATCGGCAATGTCGCCGCGCTCAGTATCGACAGCGGACCGGCCGAGATCGACCGCTATGATCGGCAGCGCAACGTCAACTTCGAGATTGAGCTGAACCAGCAGCCGCTGGGGTGGGTGGAAAGCCAGGCCTTGGCCCTGCCCAGCATCAGAAACCTGCCGCCCGGCGTGACGCAGACCGCGATAGGCGATGCCGAGTCGATGAACGAATTGTTCGCGAGTTTTGGCCTGGCCATGCTGACTGGGGTGCTGTGTATTTACATCGTGCTGGTGCTGCTGTTCAAGGGCTTCGTGCAGCCCGTAACCGTTCTGGCCGCGCTGGTGTTGTCGATCCCGGGGGCATTCCTGGCGCTGTTCATCAGCCATACCGCGCTGTCGATGCCGTCGATGATCGGGCTGGTCATGCTGATGGGCATCGCAACCAAGAACTCCATCCTTCTGATCGACTATGTCATTCTGGCGCGCCGCGATCACGGCCTGAACCGCTGGGATGCCCTGCTGGATGCCTGCCGCAAACGGGCCAGGCCGATCGTGATGACTACCGTGGCGATGGGCGCAGGCATGCTGCCCATCGCCATTGGTATGGGCACCGATCCGAGCTTCCGTGCACCGATGGCCATCGTCATCATAGGCGGTCTGATCACTTCAACTTTCCTGAGTCTGCTGGTCATCCCGGTCGTGTTTTCCTATGTGGATGACTTGATCGGCTGGAGCGTGCGACTGATCCACCCTGTGCAACCGGTGTCGTCAACATCAGCAGATTCGTAGGTGTCTGGAACGTGTTTTGGCCGACCTGCAGCCACACACAACCCCGGCTGAATCCGGGTCATTGATAGAAGCTGCAGTGTTCATGGGCCACATAAAAAACGGCCAGGAAAACCTGGCCGTTTGCGCTGCCGGGAAGGGGTCCCTGCTTACTTGGCGGCGTCTTTGGCCTTATCTGCTACACCCTGAGCCGCGTTAGCGGTGTCCTGAGCGGCTTTGGCTGCCGCGTCCATGGTGGCATCACCGGTTGCGGAGGCAGCGGCACCTGCTGCTTCGGCAGAGGCACCAGCCGCATCAGCGGCAGAACTTGCAGCGTCGGCGGCAGAATCAGCTGCGGCGCCTGCGGCTTCCTTCGCCTGTTCCATGGCGGGGGCTGCAGCTTCCTCCGCTTTTTGGCAAGCGGTCAGCGCGAGGGCGGCGAACAGTGCGATGAGTAGTTTGGTTTGCATGATTAAGTATCTCCCTGATAGTGATCAAACATAGTAAAGGGCACCTCTAAAAATCCAGATTTCATCCCAACTGCCGCGTTGCGGGAAAAATTTTATGTCTCCGGTCTGACCGGGGACGGTATCCCTTGCAGGCCTGCTAACATATCAGACATATGCGGCGTTGCGAAATTTTTCCCGCGCCTTGCATTTGGGCGAACCCTGAGTTTTTAGAGGTGCCCTAAAGGTCTACGGGTTTTATAACCCGTAACGCTTATTAATAGCCCCAAAACTCTTTGAGAACAACCCCAGGCAGGAATTTTTACCTATCCAGCCCTAGAAATTTTCGTCCGGGTGCATGACGCGCCATTGCCCTGGTGGCAGATCACCTAGCCGTATATGACCGATGCGTACGCGCTTGAGCCCCACCGCTTTGAGCCCCACCAGTTCGCACATGCGCCGAATCTGGCGCTTGCGGCCCTCTTTTAGAATGAAGCGCAACTGGTCGGTATTCTGCCAAGCAACCTTGGCCGGCCGCAGTGTGCGGCCATCCAGCGAGAGGCCATGATTGAGCAGCGCGAGACCTTTTTCATCCAGCCGTCCGTCGACGCGCACCAGATATTCTTTCTCGATATCGGAGTTCTCGCCGATCAGCTGCTTGGCGATGCGTCCGTCTTGTGTGAGTACCAGCAGGCCGGTCGAATCGATATCGAGCCGGCCTGCAGGCGCCAGACCTTTCAAATGCATGGGATGCAGCGCCAGACCGGCGCGCCCGTCCTGCCATTGCGTGTCGGCGCGGATCAGCACGACGGCGGGTTGATAACCGGGCTCCGGTTGGCTCGACACATAGCCGATGGGTTTATTCAGCAGCAGGGTGACGCGTTGTTGCTGTTGCTGGCTGGCCGCGTTGTCGAGTCGGATCACGCAGTTTGGATCGACCTTGGTGCCGAGTTCGCTCACCCGCGTGCCGTCGACAAACACCAGCCCGCGCTCGATGGTGCTGTCGGCTTCGCGCCGCGAGCAGAGCCCGCGCTGGGACATCAGTTT
>JBKJIS010000074.1:0-4122 GCA_046598305.1 Thiobacillus sp. | reverse complement strand
ACCGCCGATTGCTTACCGGTATTGTTTTGCGATCGTGCGGGCCGCGTTGTGGCTGCCGCCCATGCCGGCTGGCGCGGGTTGGCCCAAGGCGTGTTGGAAGCCACGGTTGCGGCCATGCAGGTACCACCGGGTGATGTGCTGGCCTGGATGGGCGCCGCCATCGGCCCGGATGCGTTCGAAGTGGGTGATGACGTGCGCCAGGCGTTTATCACGCAGCATCCGGAGGCGGCCGCAGCTTTTGTGCCGCACCCTTCAGGCGTACCGGGAAAATGGCTTGCCGATATGTATCAGCTGGCGCGCAACCGCCTCAACCGGGTAGGCGTGCAGGCTATCTATGGCGGTGGACGCTGCACCTTCAATGAAGCCGGGCACTTCTATTCCTATCGCCGCGAGGGGGTAACCGGGCGCATGGCCTCACTGATCTGGCTGGGCTGACTCCCGGAAATCCACTTTACGACACTAGCCATAAGTCGGACACGCGGCATTTCAATCCAGCCATTTGTGCAGGAACTGCGCGTGGCCCATGGCGGGGTCGAGTTGGTAGTCGGTAAACCCCAGCCTTTCATACACGCTGCGCGCTGAGGTGTTGCCCTGGAGCACTTCCAGAGTGAGCTTGCAGGCGCCGCGCTCGCGCGCCAGGACTTCCACCTGTTCAAACATCCGGGCGGCAATGCCGCGCCCACGATGGCTGGGTGCCACCACGACGTCATGCACGTTGACCAGTGGGCGACAGGCAAAGCTGGAAAAACCTTCGATCGCGTTGACGAGTCCCACTGGTGTGGCGTCATCGAATGCCAGCACGCTGAAAATGAAAGGGCGCGCAGCGAGCGCGCTGACCAGATTGGTTCGGGTGAAACTGCTCAACGCTTTGCCCCCTCCGGCGGGGTCGCGCGAGTAGGTGTCCATCAACTCAACCAGCGCCACGGCATGAGTTGGGTCGTCGTAGCGGACGTGGACAACTTCAATCATCAGTGCCATCAGTGCGCATCGACAGATCAACCGCGCGGATGTGTTTGGTCAGGCCGCCGATTGAAATGCGGTCGACGCCGGTTTCGGCCACGGCGCGCACCGTGTCCAGGGTGATGTTGCCGGAGGCTTCCAACTGCGCGCGGCCATCGGTCAATGTCACCGCCTCGCGCATCGCCTCGACGCTGAAGTTGTCGAGCAGAATCAGTTTTGCACCGGCGGCGAGCGCTTCACGCAGCTGCGCCAGTGTTTCCACTTCGATCTGCACACTCACTTTGCTGGCAGCCAGCTTGAACGCCGCGTTCAGCACCGGCGCGATGCCGCCTGCGGCTGCTATGTGGTTTTCCTTGATTAGAATGCCGTCGTACAGTCCCACGCGCTGGTTCTGCCCACCGCCCACGCGCACCGCGTATTTTTCGGCGATGCGCAGACCGGGCAGGGTTTTGCGGGTGTCGAGGATGGCCGCACGGGTGCCGGCGACGGCTTCGACATACGGCCGGGTGGCCGTCGCCACCGCTGACAGGGTTTGCAGAAAATTCAGCGCCGGGCGTTCGGCTGTCAGCAGGGCGCGGGTATTGCCGCTGATCTCGACCAGCACGCTGCCGGCGGCAACCGCCTCGCCCTCGCACACCTGCCAGTCGATGGCACAAGCGGGGTCAAGCGCCTTGAAACAGGCGTCGAACCAGGGCCGACCCGCGATCACGGCGGTTTCGCGGGTGATGACACGGGCGCGGGTGGTGTGCATCGAGGGGATAAGTTGTGCGGTGAGATCGCCGCTGCCGACATCCTCGGCCAGCGCACGCGCAACATCAGATGAAACCTGTTCTATATTCAAATCGGACATGGAGGGTTGAAATCGCCCGGGAAGGCATCATTTAGGTGTCATTGAATATACATTAAGCCAGATTAGCCAGAGGACAGTCATGCGATTTGAAAAGCTTACCACCCAGTTTCAACAAGCGTTTTCCGACGCGCAAAGCTTGGCCGTTGGCGGCGATCAGGCCTATATCGAGCCGCAGCATCTATTGCTTGCCCTGCTGAACCAGGAAGGCGGCGGTGCATCCTCGATTCTGTCGCGTGCCGGGGTGCAGGTGCCTGCGCTTAAAGAGTCGCTCACTCAGGCACTGGACCGGCTTCCCAAGGTCGAAGGGCAGGGTGGCGAGGTCACGATCTCGCGCGACCTCAACAATCTGCTGAATCTCACCGACAAGGACGCGATGAAGCGTAACGATGCCTTCATTGCGTCCGAGCTGTTTCTGCTGGCAGTGATGGACGACAAGGGCGAAACCGGGCGCTTGCTCAAACAACACGGCGCGTCGAAACCCGCGCTGGAGCAGGCCATTCAATCCGTGCGCGGCGGCGAAAATGTGCAATCGCAGGAAGCCGAAGGCCAGCGCGAGGCACTCGCTAAATATACGCTGGACCTCACCGAGCGTGCACGCGCGGGCAAGCTCGACCCGGTGATCGGGCGCGACGACGAAATCCGCCGCGCGATCCAGATCCTGCAGCGCCGCACCAAGAATAACCCGGTGCTGATTGGCGAGCCCGGTGTCGGCAAAACCGCCATCGTCGAAGGTCTGGCGCAGCGCATCGTCAACGACGAAGTGCCGGAGACGCTGAAAGGCAAGAAAGTGCTGGTACTCGATCTGGCCGCTTTGCTGGCCGGCGCGAAGTATCGCGGCGAATTCGAGGAGCGGCTGAAAACGGTGCTGAAGGAACTGGCGATGGACCCGGGCCGCTACATCCTGTTTCTGGACGAGATGCACACGCTGGTCGGCGCGGGCAAGGCCGAAGGCGCGATGGACGCCGGCAACATGCTGAAACCGGCATTGGCGCGGGGCGAGCTGCACCTGATTGGCGCCACCACGCTCGACGAGTACCGCAAGTATGTGGAGAAAGACGCCGCGCTGGAACGCCGCTTCCAGAAGGTGCTGGTCGACGAACCCAGCGTCGAATCGACCATCGCCATCCTGCGCGGTCTGCAGGAGCGCTATGAGATACACCACGGCGTCGAGATTACCGACCCGGCGATCATCGCCGCCGCCGAATTGAGCCATCGTTACATCACCGACCGCTTTCTGCCCGACAAGGCAATCGACCTGATCGACGAAGCCGCCGCGCGCATCAAGATGGAAATCGACTCCAAGCCCGAGGTGATGGACAAACTCGACCGTCGCATCATCCAGCTGAAAATCGAGCGCGAAGCAGTGAAGCGGGAAACCGACGAAGCCTCGAAAAAACGCCTGGCCCTGCTGGAAGAAGAAATCAAGAAACTCGGTCGCGAATCGGCCGATCTGGAGGAAGTGTGGAAATCCGAAAAAGCCCACGTTCAGGGCAGCGCTCACATTAAGGAAGCCATCGACAAGCTGCGCAGCGAGATGATCGACCTGCAGCGCCAGGGCAAGCTGGATAAAGTCGCCGAAATTCAATACGGCAAGCTGCCCGCGCTGGAAGCGCAGTTAAAGCATGCCGAGTCGACCGACACCAAACCTGTGTTCAAACTGCTGCGGACCGAAGTCGGTGCCGAGGAAATCGCCGAGGTGGTGTCGCGGGCGACGGGCATTCCCGTCTCCAAGATGCTGCAAGGCGAGCGTGACAAGCTCCTGCACATGGAAGACAAGCTGCACAGCCGCGTGGTGGGGCAGGACGAAGCCGTACGCGTCGTGTCCGATGCCATCCGCCGTTCGCGGGCCGGCCTGTCCGACCCCAACCGGCCGCTCGGCTCCTTCCTGTTCCTCGGCCCCACCGGCGTCGGCAAGACCGAGCTGTGCAAGACGCTGGCCGAATACCTGTTCGATGCCGCCGACCACATGATCCGCATCGACATGAGCGAATTCATGGAAAAGCATTCGGTCGCGCGTCTGATCGGCGCGCCGCCCGGCTATGTGGGCTATGAAGAAGGCGGCTACCTGACCGAAGCGGTGCGCCGCAAACCCTATTCCGTCATCCTGATGGACGAGGTCGAAAAAGCGCACCCGGACGTCTTCAACGTGCTGCTGCAGGTGCTCGATGATGGCCGGCTTACCGACGGCCATGGGCGCACCGTCGACTTCCGCAACACCGTGATCGTGATGACCTCCAACCTGGGCTCGCAGATGATCCAGCAGATGGAAGGGGCTGATTACCAGGTGGTGAAACTTGCCGTGCTGGCCGAAG
>JBKJIS010000216.1:0-15655 GCA_046598305.1 Thiobacillus sp. | reverse complement strand
TTTGTCGCGACGTTTATGGCAAGCCAGTGTCGCGAATCAGAAATATGGCAACATGAAACGGCGTCTTTTTTCGCATGGCGGCGTTGCTCGTCGTTGCCATAGAGCAAGCTATGTCGCCTCCTCGCGCCTCTTGTGCCCAGGCCGCAGGCCGTCCGGGTATGCCCTGCGAAATATGTCCCATAGGGACGGTATCCTTTAGGGAAATCCATCCGTTTCATTTTGTTCCCCTATTTCTGAATCACGACACTAGGTCAGGAGAAACTGGGATTGAGTTAGTTTTTGTGAATTGCTTGCACGAAAGAAGGTCTGACCAATCACCACGTTCAAATCAGCCAGCCCGGCCTCAATCTCGTCGCAAAATTCGTGCAGTCCGTTCTGCGACAGCTTGCAGTAGTCGGCCCCATCCACCAGATTGAGCATGCCTTGCAAACGATGCATGGGGTCGGCACCCGGAAGCTCATCCAGGGAAAACTGGATTTCATGCAGGCAGTGCCGCACGCTACGCGGAAACTGCGGGTCGTTGAGCAGGTAAGCCAACACCTTGTGTCCTCGCGCATGCACGTCGACGTGACGCCGGTACATCTGGTGCGCAGACAGGGCATGCAACACGCTCATCCAGACCAGGTCAGGCAGGTTTACACTTGACGCATCATCGCCATTCTGGCGCGGCAGATTAATGGCGTAACTGACATCAATCACCCGCGTCGTCATGTCGGCCCGTTCGATATTTCGGCCCAGACGCATAAACTGAAACCCTTCGTCGCGGCTCATCGTGCCCGAAAGCAGACCCACCACAGCCTGGCGGCGGCGGATAATTTCATTCAATACCTCATAGCGCTTGCGACGGTCGAGCGCGCTGGTCAAATGGGTGCTGGTGTACAGATACATTTCGTTCACCCATTCCCACGACTCGCGCGGCAACACCTCACGAAAGGTGCGGGTGTTCTCGCGCGCGTGGCGTACGCAGGAAAATATCGATGAGGGATTCCGTTCGTCCTGGATCAGAAAACTCATTACCGCCGTTTCGCTGACCTCGTCGTACAGCTTGTGGAAGGGTTCGTCCAGGCCCACCACCTTGAGCAGGTCTTCCCAGCCGAAGCTGGCTCCGCGCGGCATGTCCATCACCAGCATGGTGGTGGCATTGATCAAGCGTGCTGTGTCTTCCGCGCGCTCGAGATAACGCGCCATCCAATACAGACTTTCCGCAACCCGGGCGAGCATCACCACACACCTCGCACAATCCAGGTGTCTTTGCTGCCACCACCTTGTGATGAGTTCACTACCAACGACCCTCGCCTGAGGGCTACGCGGGTCAATCCACCGTGCGTCACGTAAATGTCTTTCGACTGCAGAATGAACGGTCGTAAATCAACATGGCGGGGTTCAATGGCGTCCTCGCACAGGGTCGGCACGGTGGACAGCGACAAGGTCGGTTGTGCCATGTAGTTACGTGGATTGGCGCGGATAAGTTCGGCAAACTGCTTACGCTCATCCTCGGTTGACATGGGCCCAATCAGCATGCCGTAGCCACCTGATTCGTTGGCGGGCTTCACCACCAACTTGTCGAGGTTGGCCAGCACGTATTCACAATCGGTTTCGTTCATGCACAGGTAACTGGGCACATTGGGCAGGATGGCCTCTTCCCCCAGGTAATAACGAATCATCTCAGGCACATAGGCATAAACGACCTTGTCGTCGGCCACGCCCGATCCGGGCGCATTGGCAATCCCCACATTGCCATTTTTCCAGGCGCGCATCAGGCCGGGCACGCCCAGTGTGGAATCGGCGCGGAAGACCTCGGGGTCGATAAAGTCGTCGTCAATACGGCGGTAGATCACGTCGAGCCGGGTCAGGCCCGCGATGGTCTTCATGTAGACGCAATCGTCGTCCAAGACCACCAGGTCGGAGCCTTCGACCAGATACGCGCCCATCTGCTGCGCCAGATAGGAATGCTCGAAATAGGCCGAGTTGTAGATGCCAGGGGTGAGCACCGCGATTTCCGGTGTATCTCCAGGGCGCGGGGACAGCGCGGCCAGCATGTCGTGAAGCTGCGCAGCGTAGTCATCAATCGGCATCACGTCGTAACGCGCGAACAATTCGGGAAACAAGCGCTTCATCAACTGGCGGTTTTCCAGCATATAAGAGACGCCCGATGGCACCCGCAGATTATCTTCCAGCACGTAGAAGGTGCCGTCGCCATCGCGCACAAGATCGGTGCCGCAGATGTGTGCCCACACGCCAAACGGTGGATTGGCGCCGATACAGGCTTCACGAAAGTTCTTCGAGTCGGCCAGCACCTCGGCAGGGAACACCCCATCCTTCACGATATTTTGTTCATGATAAATGTCATCGATGAACAGGTTCAGTGCTTTCAAACGCTGTTTCAGCCCGGCCGCGATCTGATCCCACTCGAGCTTGTCGATGATGCGCGGCACCACGTCAAACGGCCAGGCACGATCGATATTTCCCGCTTCGGAATACACCGTAAACGTGATCCCCGCCGCCATGATCGCCGCATCCACCGCACGGTGGCGTGCATCGAGTTCGTCTGCCGCCAAGCCTGAGAAAAATTCACATAGTGCATCTGCACCCGGGCGCGGCTTGCCCGGTGCCTCGAGCAATTCGTCATATCCGCCCATTAACGGATAGTGTCCACAATCAATCTTCATTTTCAGTCTCCGAGGCCTGCGCACTACTTTCGTCTTTTATCATGGTGTGACTATCAGGTAAGAAGCAGGCTCTGTGCCAGCACGGTAATGGCTGTATAAAACAAAGCATTGTGACTTACAACTCGGTTCGAATTGGGGTTGTATGCGCCAAAGTCAGGCGACTTTCCATCCGCCGCACCCAATTGGTGCGGCCGGTTTGCCTGGCTTTCGATGCGCCAGTAGATGGACTGGAGTGTACCCATCTGATTGACTGCCCATCTGCCTTACTATATGGCATTGATTAGATTGATACTGGATTCCGCGCGTGCAGGCACTTTTTGTTCACGGCATGGGCCGCTCAACCCTATCAGGGTGGTCATTGCTGAGGCGGCTTCGCGCCCAGGGCATCAAGCCTCATGCGTTTGGATACGCCGCAACTTTCCAGCGTTTTGCGCCCATCCGTGAGCGACTGGTCAGCCGAATCAGCGCGCTTTCTGCCGCTGGAAATTACGTGCTGATTGGACATTCTCTAGGCGGCGTTCTGCTTAGAGCGGCCGTCGCCTCACTGCCACCGGGCACCCGACTGCCCCAGCATATTTTTCTGTTGGCTTCTCCCATCCAGCCCGCACATCTGGCCCAGAAGCTGCAACGAAACTGGATCTATCGCGTACTCGCGGGCGATTGCGGACAATTGCTCGCCTCTTCAACCCGGATGGCGCAGATCGGTGCAGGATCGATTCCTGTCACCAGCGTTCTGGGTGTCACCGGCTGGAAGGGCTGGCTGAACCCATTTAATGGCGAGATAAACGACGGCATCGTGTCGGTATCCGAGGCGAGTGCGGCGTGGGTCACCGATGAAATCCGGATTCCCACCATTCACACTTATTTGCCGTCAAACAAACAGGTGTATGAAATCATACTGAAGCGAATCGCAACCCTGAGTGATAACGCATCAAGCACCGCAGACTCATGAGATAGCCCTTTAGCGCGCACGCGCCCTGGCCAGCTTGGCTTTTAGCTCAGCCATGATGGCGGCAGCCGCTTTCTCCCCTTCCAGAATGGCCAAATGCCGGTCCTCGAAACTGGAGCTGCTCACCGCCGATGTGATCGGCCGAACGACCACGTCTGCATTCTTCAACTCGTGATTGCTGATGCTATGACCCATGATGGCAAAGGTCTGCAACATGACGTCCAGGGTGCCGGTGAGTTTGTTGCGGCGACTCACGTTGGAAATATCCACCGCGATAACAAAGTTCGCCCCCATGTTGCGCGCAGATTGGGCCGGCACTGGCGAGGTAAGGCCGCCATCCACATAATCCCTGCCGTTGATCTCAACCGGCTGGAACACCGCCGGCAAAGCACTGGAAGCGCGAACGGCAATACCCGTGTTGCCCTGACGAAACAACACCATCTCGCCGCTTTGCAGGTCGGTGGCCACAATACCCAGCGTTTTAGGCATCTTCTGAATAGTCAGATTTTTCACTTTCTGGTTGATAAAATCCTGCAGGGCTTCGCCCTTCAATACCCCCCGGTTGGGGATCGTCCAGTCTGAGACTATGTCCTCCTCAAACCCCAGCGCCAACTTCTGTATATCAAAACCACTCATGCCTGAAGCGTAGAGCGCCCCCACCACCGAACCCGCGCTGGTGCCCACCACGATATCCGGCGTGATGCCCTGCGCTTCCAGTGCCTTGATCACGCCGATGTGAGCAAAACCGCGCGCTGCCCCTCCGCCCAAGGCCAGCGCGATCTTCAATGGCGGCTTAGGCGTTGGGATCGGGGATGGCGCTGGCGGCGTCACACAGGCGGAAAGCAAGGCAGCAAGCAGAAATAGGGGCAGACGGTGCATAAAAACGATCTCCGGTTTGTGAAAGGATTATGGCGGGTGGCGGTTAAACCGGCTAGCGGCACCCACGACAGAAGCAACAGGAAGCTGACACGATGCCCCGTCATTATCCTGCACCGCCACGGGCCTCAGAAGTCAATTAAACTGGGCGAACAATGCCGGGTCGGTAACCCATGTCGATAACGTAGGTACACTCTCGGCAGCGGCCATTTTTACACTTAGCCAGACAGACCGCGTAACGTTATCTGCCCATAGCCCATATACATAAGCACCCGGATCAGCCAGCCAAGCCATGATTAGCGCCCCACTACCGAAAAACGAAGCAGCACGTCAGCAGAGCCTCGACGAACTGCAGATTCTCGATACGCTGGAAGAACAAGCGTATGACGATCTGACGTTAATTGCTACCGAAATTTGCCAGACGCCGATTGCTCTGGTCAGCCTGATCGATCGTGATCGCCAGTGGTTTAAATCTCACCACGGACTGGACGCGCATGAAACCCCACGCGAACTCGCCTTTTGTGCCCATGCCATACTGGACGACCACGCATTCGTGGTCGAAGACACGCTCAAGGATGAACGCTTTCATGACAACCCGCTGGTAACCGGCGGGCCCAACATAAAGTTCTATGCGGGTGCCCCGCTGATTCTACGCAACAACATCCGGGTGGGTACGCTATGCGTGATTGATGACCACGCGCGTCCATTTAGCGAGAAGCAGCGCCAAGCACTGGAAGCACTCGCTCGACAAGTGGTATCACAACTCGAATTACGCCTGCAGTTGCAGGCGCTCACCCGCCTCGACCGCGCCAAGGATGAGTTTATCTCCATGGTGAACCATGAACTGAGAACCCCGTTGACATCGATCTATGGTTCGCTCGCCCTTATTCGCAACCAGGTGGCCGGTGAAATTCCACCGCAAGCCATGCAACTCGTTGATGTGGCCTACCGCAATAGCGAGCGCTTGATCTACATCGTGAATGACATTCTCGATGTAGCGAAATTGGAGGCGGGCAAGTTGGAAATGCAAATGGGCTCATTTGAGGTGAAGCCATTTCTCCAGAAAGCGATCGAACTGAATCGCCCCTATTGCGAAGCCCATGGCTGCAATCTCGAACTGCGTCTTGCTCCTATAGATAGTGACAATTCCGTTCGAGTAAATGGTGATGAGAATCGTCTTCTGCAAGTCATGAACAACCTGATTTCCAATGCCGCAAAATTCACGCATGCGGGTGACACGGTTGAGGTTTTTTTTCTTCAGAAGGGAGATCAAGTGCAAATCGGCGTAACCGACCATGGCCCGGGCATTCCCCAGGAAAAAATGAAAGATCTTTTCATCAAATTCAATCAGCTCAGCAAGGCCAGCAACGCCAAAGCGCCTGGAACCGGGCTCGGGCTCAACATCTGCAAATTGATCGTAGAGCAGCATGGCGGCAATATTGGCTGTGAGTCGGTGCCGGGTAAACACACCACATTTCAATTCACATTGCCCGCGTAACGGTGGCAAACTTTCCAGTGTTTTGTCGGGATTGAATGCTACATGGCCAGACCGAACATAGTCTCATCGCCCACTTTTCACGGTATGGATCGAAGCAACAAACACAATCATCTATGGCATCCGACAACACACTCGCTTTTCTGCCGCTAAAGGAACTCTATGAGCCCTCAGCGATCCTGCAGCTTCCAGACGGACGTTTCCTGGTGGCTGAAGATGAACCCGAACATCCTTTTAGTCTCTTTCGGATCGGCCTTGATGGCCAAGTCAGCAACGCCCCGCTGAACACCCAAATAATGGGTACCAATAAAGCCTTACAAAAGCTGGACGATCTTGAAGGACTGACGGCAGACCAACATGGGCATATCTATGCCATCACCTCCCATTCGCGCAACGCCGACGGTGAACAGGAAAAGTCCCGCAATAGCCTGGTTCGGTTCCGGATCGAATCCGACCACATCGTCGACCCTATAATGGTCACAGGTCTGAAGCCTGCGCTTCTGGAGGCTCACCCGCTCTTGCATGCAGCCGCCCAAATACGCGACGTCAAGGACGATGACGGACTCAACATCGAGGCACTGGAAATCAGCCATGAACCACAGCGCCTGCTGATTGGATTCCGCAGTCCCCTGCTCGACAACCGGGCCATCATCGCGACTATTGAAAATCACACTGCCATGTTTGAAGTCAATGAGCCGGCCCGGGTGTCAAATGTCCTGATCACGCTGGATCTGGAGGGCGACGGAATCCGGGGAATATCATGGCTCCCGCTCCTAAACGCTTACCTCGTCATCAGTGGGCCCGCGTCAGGCAAGCCGGTTCAATTCAAGCTGTGGCGGTGGAGCGGCCGGCCAGAAGAACCGGCCCGGCGTTTGAGCGTGCCCCGCCTGCCCGGCTTCGAGCATGCAGAAGGCGTATGCCCTGCCGTGATCAATGGCCAACCAAAAATCATCCTCGTGAGTGACGACGGCAGCAGAAAACAAGGTCGCTTTGCACGCTTTCTTCTGCTTGACCCTGCGCAACTGGAATATGCCCCATGAAGTGCGCCCTAACTGTTTGACTTTTAAGCCGGGTAAGGACAGCGGTTGCGGTTAGCTTATGCTCCCCTCCTCGAACGGCTGCAAAGGCTGGGCCGACCAACTGCCTCACACATGATGTCGAACCAACTGACAATCTCAGCGATGATTAAAAGATCTTGTTCGCGTTTGGGAATGGCACGCGTTTTCTTGTGCTTGCGCAGGCTGGAAATCTCTGCTTCAAGTCGTATTCAAAGGCAAACTTGGGTGTTGGAAAAACGGGCCTCTTTCACCTCCAGTTATCATCGTAGTCTAGTCCGCCATAAAGACCGATTGAGCCTGTCTGAATGTGGCACTTTGCTTTGCTTAACCGTTTCGAATAGACCCAAATTGGCAGTTCAAGCGGGGGACGAACCAACGTCCAGCGCTCTGCCGAAGCAGCCTCCTCGGTTTTAGCGTGGTGCTGCCGCCTGCCGGGCCAGTGCGCGCATCAGCCATTTCAGAACGGGCAGGCGGGCATAGAGTTCTTCAGCGGCATCCCAGTAATCTCGATGCAGCGTCACCTTGCCGTCGGCGGCGAAAGTCAGGTGGGTGGCGCCACGGATAGTGGTGTGCTGTCGGGTTACCGGCATGGTGAAATCCATTTCCCACAGGATGACGGCATGCCGGTCTTCACCGGGAAAGCGCTGGATGACGCGAAAGCGCGCACCTGGCAGCTTGTCGAAGGTGTGGCGCAGGATGGCGCGGATGGCATCCACCCCCGTCACCTCATGGAAGGGATCCTTGAACCAGGCATCCGTCGCGTAATAATTGTCTAGCTCGCCCAGGCTGTTGGCGGACAGCTTTTCGAAATACACGCACAGTGCGTCGAGCGCATTCATAAGCCAGTGATCCGGTGGACGAGGGGAAAGTAGGCGCGATAGGGCAGCAGGTTCAGCAGCTTCAGTACGCGGGTGAAGCGTTTGGGAAAATGAATTTCGAATGCGCCGCGCTCGATTCCGGAAAGAATCTCACGCGCAGCCTCATCAGGCTCGATCAGTGCCGGCATCTTGAACTCATTAAGATCGGTCAGCGGCGTTTTGACGAAACCGGGATTGATGAGATGCACCGCCACGCCTCTGGGCGCGAGGTCGAGATAGAGCGTTTCGGCGAAGTTGATCAGCGCCGCCTTGGTCGCGCCGTACACCAGTCCGCTTGGCAGACCGCCGTAGCCCGCTACGCTGGCAGTGATCGCCAGCCGCCCACTGCCGCGTTGCGCAAAATAGGGGGCAAGCAGGGCGCTCACATTCATCGCGCCGACCAGATTCACCTGCACCATGTTTTCAGCAGCCACGGCATCAAGTTCCCAGGCGCGCACCGGCTGATGGGTGCCGGCATTGATGATAGCTACATCGATGCCGCCGAAGTGGGCGCGGACCGCGTCGAACGCATCCTGCAGGCTGGCGCGGTCAGTGACGTCGGCAGGCGCAACCAGCGCGCGGCTGTCGGCCAGTGCCGTCAGCGCGGCGCGGTTACGGCTGGTAAGCGCCACTTGCGCGCCGCGCGCCATCAGCAATTTGGCCGTTGCCTCGCCGATACCCGAACTTGCACCGATCAGCCACACACGCTGACCGTGCCAGTCGGCGAGTTGGGGATTGAGGCTCATATGCCCTTGCGAAAGCTGATCACGATTTCGCCGAGCTTGAAACCGAATTTTCGCATCACCGACTTGTTCAGCATCACCGCGTCATCCATCTGGTACATCCAGTCGTCGAACTGCACCTCGTAGGTTTTGCCGTCCACCGGTAGTAGCAGAGTGTATTTCCATTGCAGCGCGTTGCCGTAGGCGGTGCCAATGGCTTCGCCTTTGACGTCGTCGGCGCGACCGATGTAGCGATGGGCGTCGAGTTTGCTGATGCGCCAGATGCGTTGTGATTTTTCGCCGTCGGACCAGTCAAAGTGCTCGGTCAGAACGCCTTCGTTGCCGTTCCACTCGCCGGTCATCTTCACCGTGAAGCGACGCTTCACCTCGCCGGAGCGATCGGCAAAATAACCCCAGGCGGTGAGTGGGCCGTTAAAATAGGTGGCAATGTCGAGTGTCGGCGTTTGCGCACGGTACGCCTCGGGCGATACCCCGGCACAGCCGGACAGGCCGAGCACGGTACACAGGATGGCGAGTGGATTTTTCAGCATGGGGCGACTCCAGAAGGGATGATGGGACGCATGCGCCAAAACCAGGCAAGCGCGCCCAGTTTCATTGCAATGGGCAACAGGGCATAGGTAGCTGACAGCACCAACAACTGGTCGCCGCCGGGGGTGTAGCCGCCTATTTCGAGCAGCGGCAGCGCGAGCCCGGCGGAAAGCGCGAGCGTGAGCTTGGCGAAAAAGCTCATCAGTCCGTAATACGCGCCGGGCTGCGGCGCGGGGTCGCTGTCGATCATGTCGGCGACGAGGGCGGGTGGGAGCGCGAGGTCGGCCCCGAGCGCAAGCCCGGAAGCTGCGCACACCAGGGCATAGCCAACCAGATCGCCCTCACCAAGCCAGAACGCGCCGATGAATGCGGTGATGGATAGGCCCATTGACACCAGCCAGGCGTCGAGCGTGCCGATGCGTTTGGCCAGCCGCACCCACAGTGGCAGGCCCAGCGCGCCGCTCAGAAAGTAAATCACCAGAAACAACCCGCTGTGGGCGGCGAGCTTGAGCACATCATCGATGAAGAAAATCACCAGTGTGGCGGGCAGCGCGGCAGCTACGCCGTTAAGCAGATAGCCAGGCGCAAAGCGCGCAAACGTTGGATTGCTCAGGGGTCGCAACATGTGCCTGAATCCTGGCGAACGCACACTGTGCTGCATCGCGGGCGAGCCGATAAGCGTTAACGTGGCAAAGCCCAGCAGCAGGCCGAGAAAAATCCAGCCCATGCGTGCCAACCCCTCGGCAAGACTGGCAGCCAGCACGGTGGGAAGTGCGGCGGCGAGCATGACGCCTACCAGACCGAAGCCCTCGCGCGCGGCGAAGAGCCGGGTACGCTCGTGCGGCAGGTTCGACAGGCGCGCGCCCCAAATGTTGTGCACCACGGTGGCGAGGCTGTAGCCGACCGTGGTCAGCGTCAGCATCACGATCACCCAGGGCACCACCGGCAGCGTCGCGGGCAAGGTAAAAACCCCCATCCAGCCCAGCCCGAGCAAGGGAAGGGAAAGGGCTATCAGGCTGCGCGGATGGGGGAAATGATCAAACAGTGCGCCGATCAGGGGATCGATTGCGGCGTCGAGAAAGCGCAGCGAAAGCAGTATCACGCCCAGCATGGAAAGTGAGATCACGCCGCTGTAAAACGGCACGATGTGGATGTAGAGCGGCAGCGCGGCGAACGCCAGCGGAAGCCCGAGGCCGCCGTAGGCGAACAGGCGTGCACGCGACACCGGCGTCATGGCGACCTCAGCAGACGGGCGCGCAGGTCGGGGGCGCGGGTGGCCGGGTCGAGCCAGATGCCGAAGAAAGCGTCAGCAAAGGACTCGTCATCTATCTGGCCGAGCTTGCGGAGGCCGCTGTAAAACGCCACGCCCGCGCCGGGAATGCGCACACCGGTGAGGCGGTCGCCGCTTTTGACATCGGGGAACAGCGCGCGCATCTGCTGTTCCCAGCGCACCAGCGTGGCGGTGGGATAAGCACGCTGAGCGCGCATTTCCTCGATTGAGCGGCGTGCGATGGCGGCACCATCGAAGCTGCGCGCGTAGATCAGCTCCAGCGCATAAGTTTGATTGGCAGACCACACGCCTCCGGGTGACCACAAGGTGGCATCGTAAATGCGCAGCCCAAAGAAACGCAGGGTGCCACTGCCCACCTCTTCAAAGTTGCGCAGGTGCGGCATCGGACTGGCATGCAGCGCAGTTGCTGCAAGCAGGCAGGCTGCGGCGAGCGCCGTTTTAAGCCGCGTGTTCAAGTCTGAATTGTGCGACATCGACCGAGCCGGCGTGAAAGCCGGCCTCGCAGTAAGCCAGATAGAAATGCCACAGGCGCAGGAAGCGCTCGTCAAAACCTTGCTTGCGCACGGCGTCGATCTGTTCGTGGAAACCAAGCCGCCAGCGCTTCAGGGTTTCAGCGTAATCGAGACCAAAGCGTTCCTGGCAGGTGACGGTGAGCCCGGCGCGCGCGGCTTCCTCGATAAAGCGCGATGGAGAGGGCAGCATGCCGCCCGGAAACACAAACTGCTGGATGAAATCGGCGCCAGTGCGATAGCGTTCAAACAAGTCATCGTCGATGAGAATGGTTTGCACGACTGCGCTGCCGCCAGCTTTCAGGCTGTGCTTCAGTGTGTCGAAAAAAGACGGCCAGTAGTTCTCGCCCACTGCCTCGAACATTTCGATCGACACGATGCCGTCGTATTGCTGTAATTCTTCGCGGTAATCCTGAAACTCGAACTGACAGCTGTCGCCCAGCCGGGCCTGCGTAATGCGCTTGCGGGCGTAGTCGAGCTGCTCCTGCGACAGGGTAATGCCACGCACCTGGTGTCCCGCCGTGCGTGCGGCGTGTTCGGCAAACCCACCCCAACCGCAGCCAATTTCCAGTAGCGATTGACCGTCCGGCAGGTTGAGCAGATCGAGCATGCGTTGGTATTTTCGGGTTTGCGCCTCCTGCAGCGACAGCGTGGTGTCGCCGTCGAAGCGTGCGCTGGAATACGTCATCGAGGGGTCGAGCCACAGCGCATAAAAATCGTTGCCGAGGTCGTAGTGGCTGGCGATGTTGCGGCGCGATCCGCTTAGCGTGTTGGCGTTCAGAAGATGGCGCACGCGGCTGTACATACGCCCCCACCAGCGGCCATAGATGGCGCGGTCGAGTGCACTGCGATTATTGGCCAGCAGGGTCAATACGCCGGTGAGGTCGGCGGTGTGCCAGGTCCCGGCGATATAGCCTTCGGCAAAACCAATGTCGCCCTTGCTCAGCACCTCACGAAACGCGCTCCATCGGTCGAACTTGAGATAGGCATCCGGTGCGCCGTGACCAACGGTAAATTCCATTCCGTTGGGCAGTTCCAGATGCAGGCATCCGTGCTCGATTTCTTGCAGCAGGTGGATTACCTGACGGGCGTACCAGGGGGTGTTGCTGCGTTGCAGGGCGGTGCTCAGACTGGCGGTATTCATTCGGTGACCTCGTTCAATGGCAGCGGGGGTTTGCGGAAAAATGGCACGCGTTTGATCAACAGCCGAAGCGCCTGCAGGTGGATGCGCGCAAGCACGCCCCAGGTCATCAACGGGTAGCTGAAAAATGCACGCAGACAGGCGCGCGGCGTCAGCGGCTGCAGTCTTCCCATCCAGGCAGTACGTAGCGTCTCGCCACTGCCGGTGGCGTAATCGATGCGCGCGCGAAAAATATCGTCGTGTACTTCAAAGTTAAAGATGTAGTCGCCGCGCACCGGGAAAAAGGGCGAAACATGAAACACTTTCTCTGCGTGCAGCGTGGCATTGGGGTCATCCGTGCGCAGCAGGTAGACGTGGCGCTCGCCGAAGGTGTTGTTGACTTCAGCCAGCACTGCGACCAGTTTTCCGTCGGCGCGATGACAATGCCAAAAGCTCACTGGCTTGAAGGCATAGCCGAGCACGCGCGGAAAAGTGGTGAGCCAGATCGCGCCGTCAGCAGCCAGACCGTGTTGCTTCAGCAGGCCACGCGCCCAGACCAGGCTGTCGCCACCGTCACCGTGGTCACATTCATGAAAGCTCAGCAGGTTAAACCGGTTGTGCGAGAACCAGCGCGAGGCGACATGCGCCAGATCGTGCACCGGCAGGCGCATGAAATACACCGGGTAATCGAAGCGATGCGTGACCGGCTGCTGCCGCACATGCATTACGCGGCCAAAGCCGATAAGCGCAGATGAGCTGGAATCATGCTGCATGGGCGAGCCCCTGCCAGGGTGCAGCGGCATTGAGCTGGCGCGCCACCCGCAACGCGGAGGCAAGGCCATCCTCGTGGAAGCCGTAGCCGAGCCAGGCGCCCGCCAGCCAGATGCCGTCACGACCATTGGCTGCCGTGATCTGGCGCTGGACGCCGATGGCCTGGTTGCTGAATACCGGGTGGCTGTAATGAAATTCGCCATGGACCATGGCCGGATCGGGTTCCTGCAGCGGATTGAGCGAAACGATCACGGGCGTGTTGGTTGGCAGCGGTTGCAGACGGTTGATCAGGTAATGCACCGCGACCGGTCGGTCGCTCAGTGTGCTGTGGCCCGACTGGTAGTTCCACGCCGCCCACAGGTTCTTGCGGCGCGGCAGCATACTGGCATCACTGTGCAGCACGGCACGGTTCGGCTGGTAGGGTATCTGCTGCAACAGCCTGGATTGGGCCGGATAGTGGTGCGCCAGAATGCCGCGCGACTGGTCGCTGTGGCAGGCCAACACCACCTGGTCGTACAGCCCCGACATGCTGCCGCTCACCAGTTCGACCTTGTCGCCGCGCGGGCGCAGCGACTTCACCGCTTGGCCGAGATGAATATCGCCAATGGCAGATGCCAGCTTGTTTACGTATTCGACCCCACCGCCCTTAACGGTGCGCCACTGCGGCCGGTTCGTCACCTGCAACAGACCATGGTTGTGGCAGAAGGTGACGAAGGATGACAGCGGAAACGCCAGCATCTGAGCTGCCGGGCAAGACCAGATAGCGGCCGCCATGGGCAGCAGATACCACTCGATGAAAGGCTTGCCGTAACCGTGCGCCTTGAGGTAATCGCCCAGCGCCATGCTGCTGGCGCGCGCCGGTTCGCGCACCGCTTCGCGATTGAAGCGCAGAATGTCGCGCAGCATGTGCCAGAACGCAGGCCGCGCAAGATTGGCACGCTGACCGAAAACGGTGCCGATCGAGTTACCCGCCCATTCGAGATCAGGCTGATCGAGCCGCACGCTGAACGACATCTCGCTGGCGACGGTTTCCACCCCCAGCGTGTCGAACAGCCGGGTGAGTTCGGGATAAGTGCGATGGTTGAATACCAGAAATCCGGTATCGACCGGGAATGTCTGGCCGTCCAGCTTGAGGTCCACCGTGTGGGTGTGGCCGCCAAGACGGTTTTCCGCCTCGAACAGCGTGACTTGGTGGCGCTGGCTCAGCAGCCAGGCGGCTGACAGACCCGATATCCCGGATCCAACGACAGCGATGCGCATTTTATTTTCCCGCCTCTGAGCGCTTGGAATGGCCCGGTTTGGCCCTGAGCAGGGACTCAATGGCCTGAATCATTTCTTTCGATTGCGGATCAACCTGACTGGCGAACGACAGCGCGTGCGTGCCGCTGCGATCGATCAGGTATTTATGGAAATTCCAGCGCGGCCGCTCGCCGGTGGCCTTGGCCAGCGCTTCGTGCAATGGGTTGGCGTTGGCTGCTGTCACGCCGGTCTTGGCAAACAGCGTGAAATCAACCCGGTAACCGACCTCGCAAAAGTTTTTGATGGTGGCGTTGCTGCCTGGCTCCTGCCCCCCAAAGTCGTTGGCTGGCAACCCCAGCACCACCAGGCCCTGCGGCCCATATTGGTCGGACAATGCCTGCAAACCCTTGTACTGGCCGGTGTAACCGCACTGGCTGGCGGTGTTCACCACCAGCACCACCTTGCCGGCATACGTGCACAGGTTGCGGTTTTCGCCATTGATATCCGCAAGGCTGAAGTTGAGCAGCGGCGGGCAGGCGGGCGCAGCGTTCACGCCGGCTGTCAGCAGCAGCGTTGCGATAAGAAGAAAAGTTTTCATGTGCGGATTACCTTGCGGGCAGGACAGGTTGCCGCGCGCAAACGTGGGTCGGATAGAGCCGGATGCGATGCGTCCAGCGTGTCATAAAACCCGTACTCAGTCGGTTCGGATGTTGTGGCAATGACGCAATCCGTTTGCGGCGATGACGGGGTACCGGTAAGCGTTGCAAAAACACCGCCCACCACCACAGCCAAACCGGCTAACGAGACAAATAATTGAGAAGATTTCCACATTTTGTCTTGGTCAAAAGCTGGACATATGCTTAAATTAGGCCAATTATTCTCACATGTCAACACTTTGTCCAAGACAAAATGATAACCGAAGCCCTGCCATTCGTCCCGGGACTGCCGATTTCATCGGTTGAGCGCGAAACCGGTTTGTCCAAGGACACCTTGCGCGTATGGGAGCGGCGCTACGGTTTTCCGACCCCCGAGCGCGATGCCAATGGCGAGCGTCTTTATGCGCCGACTCAGGTGCAACGGCTGACGCAAATCAAGCGTTTGATAGATCGTGGCTATCGTCCGGGCAAGCTGCTGGCGCTGGATGATGCGGCCGTGGCAGCGCTCGACAAAGCACGTCCTGGCGTATTGGCCACCCCCAACGTGCAACGCCTCGATAGCTGGATGCATCTGGTTAAAACCCACGACAGCGAAGCCCTGCAGCGGCAGTTTTATCGCGAGATGGTCAAACGGGGTTTGGCGAATTTTGTCCAGGACATCGTTGCGCCTCTGATTGCCCGCGTGGGTGAAGCCTGGTCACGCAAAGAAATCGGCATATTCGAGGAGCATTTATTCTCGCAGCATCTGGAAAAAATGTTCCGCGCCGTGCTGGCCAATATGTCGCCGCAGCAGGGCAGCCCGCGTCTACTGCTCACGACCTTGTCCGGCGAGGAGCACACATTGGGGCTGCTGATGGTGGAAGCCCTGATGGTGGTGGAAGACGTCTGCCCGGT
>JBKJIS010000198.1:0-2668 GCA_046598305.1 Thiobacillus sp. | reverse complement strand
CGCATCCAATGAAATCATCCCCGGCGCGATGTGGAAAAATCCTGAAAAAATCGATATCTGGGTTAACGCCCTCCCACGTACGCTGGACGTAATCATTTACTGCGTTCGCGGCGGTGGTGTTTCCAATAGCGTGGTCGACCGGTTGCAGGCTGAAGGGGTGAAAGCACGGTTCATCGAAGGCGGAATCGAGGCATACAAGGCTGCTGGCGGCAAGGTCACGGCTAAATGAACGTGACAAAAACAAAGTGGGTGACTCGCGAACACCCCAAGATCGACCGCATCGCCTGCCCCTGGCTGATCGCGCGTTTCATCGATAAGGATGCCGAGTTTCTCTACGTGCCTGCGGCAGAAGTACTCAACGTCGCTGCGGAAACCCGCGCCACACCCTATGACATTCCCGGTGTGGAATACGGCCACGTCGGTGAATTGTGCAGCTTCGATGCTTTTCTGCGCCTGCACGAGCTGACCGATCCCGCCCTGCAGCAACTCGCCTTGATCGTGCGCGGGGCCGACACCGACCGCCTCGACCTCGCGCCGCAATGTGCCGGGTTACTGGCGCAGTCGCTGGGTTTGTCTGTACTCTATCCTGACGACCATGAGATGCTCGCACACGGTATGACCCTGTATGACGCCTATTACGCCTGGATAAAACACGCAAGCGGCGAATCCCACAACTGGACGGTTCCATTGAGCGCACTTACCCGTCCGGGTAGTTGACTAATTTACTGGGTTATTCTATCGTGTGGCGTTGAGCTTATTTATTAGCAAGGACTAAAACATGGAACGCGAAATCAACGGCAAAATGGTCGAGACCGACCCCGAAGGCTATCTGGTCAACCTGGAAGACTGGTCGGAAGAACTGGCCGTCGAACTGGCCAAGGAAGACAAGCTGGAGCTGGGCGAAAACCACTGGAAAGTCATCAACCACATGCGTGAGCAGTTTGCCCAGAACGGCACCGCGCCCAACCTGCGCTTTCTGCAAAAGGGCCTGAAGGAAGAGTTTGGCGCCGAGTGGGGCGACAAAAAATTCCTGTTCGAGCTGTTCCCGTTTGGCCCCGCCAAACAAGCCGGCCGTTATGCCGGCACCCCGAAGCCGACCGGTTGCGTCTAAACATGCGGCTGCTATAGCTTCGCCAAAAGCCCCGCTCAAGCGGGGCTTTTTGTTTGTGTCGCGCGTCCTCGCGGTAAAATGCCGCCTTTCGCATTGCAAGGACCGGCATGATGAACGCGCCTCAAGTGGGAGTGGTGATGGGGTCTTCCAGCGACTGGGAGGTGATGAAACACGCTGCGATACTGTTGAAGCAACTGGGCATTCACTTCGAAACCCGGGTGGTCTCTGCACACCGCACGCCAGACATGCTCTACGAATATGCGGCCAGCGCCGAAGCACGTGGACTCAAGGCCATCATCGCCGGCGCCGGTGGTGCGGCGCATCTGCCGGGCATGCTCGCTGCCAAAACCATCGTGCCGGTGCTGGGTGTGCCGGTGCCGTCGAAGTATCTAAAGGGCATGGATTCATTGCTGTCGATCGTGCAAATGCCGAAGGGTATTCCGGTTGCCACCTTTGCCATCGGCGAGGCCGGCGCGGCCAATGCAGCGCTTTTTGCAGCGGCACTGATCGCCCGATATGACAGCGGCTTGGCTGCGCAGCTTAACGACTTCCGCAAAAGCCAGTCGGATTCAGTGATGGGGATGGAACTGCCGGATGTCGAGTAATACACTGCCCATCCTGCCCGGCGCCACGCTGGGCATTCTTGGCGGCGGCCAGCTCGGTCGCATGTTCACACTCGCCGCGCGCACCATGGGCTACAAGGTCATGGTGCTCGACCCCGATGCCGCAAGCCCGGCGGGGCAAATGGCTGATGACCACGTGCAGGCGGAGTACACCGATCTCGCTGCGCTGAAAAAGCTGGGCGATTCCTGCGCGGCTGTCACCACCGAATTTGAGAATATTCCGGCAGCCAGCCTGATTGCGCTAGCTGACCATTGCCGAGTATCGCCCAGCGCTGCTGCGGTCGCCATCGTGCAGGATCGCAGTCATGAAAAAACCTGGCTGGCCGCCAATGGTTTTGCCACCGCGCCGTTTGCATTGATCAATAGTGAAGCCGACCTCGACGCAGCGCTGATCAAGACCGGCACACCGGCGCTGCTGAAAGTGTCGCGCTTCGGCTACGACGGCAAAGGCCAGGCCCGCATCGACACGCTCGATGAAGCACGCACCGCCTTCCGCGCGTTCGGCGGCCTGGCCTGCGTGCTGGAAGGTTTCGTCAAGCTGGAATGTGAACTATCGGTGGTGCTGGCGCGCAACGATGCCGGCCAGTGTGAGTGCTTCCCTGTTGCCGAAAACCGCCACGAAAATGGCATCCTCGATGTTTCCATCGTTCCGGCCCGCGTGCCCGAGCGTCTCACGCACCAGGCGCGCGACATGGCCTGTGCAGTTGCCCACAAGCTGGACTATGTCGGCGTCATGGCGGTGGAGCTTTTTGTTGCCGAGGGTCGCTTGCTGATCAACGAAGTCGCTCCGCGCCCGCACAACTCCGGCCACTACACGCTGGATGCCTGCGTCACCGACCAGTTCGAACAGCAGGTACGCGTGCTATGCGGCCTGCCATTGGGAGACACGCGCCTGCTGTCGCCGGTGGTGATGCTCAACATCCTCGGCGACCGC
>JBKJIS010000152.1:0-21389 GCA_046598305.1 Thiobacillus sp. | reverse complement strand
GAAAACCAAACACTTCCCCCTTTGCAAAAGGGGGGAGGGTGTAAATAGTTTTGCGTTTGGTCATGGTTTTCCTTTGGGGGCGGCAGTCTCCTGCCTAATGACCGTTTACACAAAACTATTTACACCCTCCCCCCTTTTGCAAAGGGGGAAGTGTTTGGTTTTCTAGTGGGGTGATGTCAGCTTGCATATTGTCTTTTACTCGCATCAAGACCTTGTAATGCGACCAGCGCAATTCTCTCCATACCGTGGAGAGAATTGGAAATTCAAGGTAAAACTGGCGAAAATTCCACAGGCTTTTCGGTGAAAATCCTTTGCCATATTCGGCATTCAGTTTTTGCGACAATGGCTTAAGCGTTTGTTTGCCATACTCAGCACGCGCCGCACCGCCCTGCTCATCTTCAACAATCAAACGGCCAATATGCCAATAACTTTGCACCATGACATCGTTAACGGCATGGCGCACTTGCTGTTGGGCGCTATCAATAACCTGGCGAACTTGCTCGAATAGCGGCTGAATATTTGCCGGTGCACTCATTTCGATATGTCTCCTTGCAGCGCCTCTGCCAATATGCCTTTGAGCTGGCCGCGCAGTGCGGCGATGTCACTCTGCATTGCGTTGTATTGCGCCAGCAGCACATCGGGGTCGTGGATTTCTTGTTCGCCGATATGCGGGTTTTTGCAATCGAGGTTGTAGTTTCGCGCCTTGATTTCATCCAGGCTGACTTTCCACGCTTGTTCTGTTTCTACACGTTTGTTGAAGCCGTCTTTTTCTTTGCCCCACCATGCAGCTTCTACATCAAACTCTTCTATCTTCATCGGCTTGGTTTTGTTGTAGCTTTTTACACCGGGCGGATAGGGGTGCTCGTAAAACCAGATGTGTTGCGTGGGCGTGCCTTTGGTGAAAAACAGCAGGTTGGTTTTGATGCCGGTGTAAGGCGCAAACACGCCATTGGGCAGGCGCACGATGGTGTGCAGGTTGCATTCTTCCAGCAGCTTTTCTTTGATGCGGGTCTTGATGCCTTCGCCAAACAGAAAGCCATCTGGCAACACCAGCGCGGCGCGGCCACCGGCTTTGAGCAGTTGCATGATGAGCACTAAAAACAGGTCTGCGGTTTCACGGGTGCGGAAGGTGGCGGGGAAGTTGGTTTCTATGCCGTCTTCTTCCATGCCGCCGAAGGGCGGGTTGGTGACGACCACATCGACACGCTCCTTTGGCCCCCAGCTGATGAGCGGGCGCGCCAGGGTGTTGTCGTGGCGGATGTTGCTGGGTACATCTATGCCGTGCAGGATCATGTTGGTGGTGCACAGCAGATGCGGCATGGGTTTTTTTTCGATGCCGTGAATACTGTCCTGCAATTGCGTTTCATCGTCTACCGTTTTTACATCTTGTTTGCGGATGTGTTCGATGGAGCATGTAAGAAACCCGCCAGTGCCGCAGGCGGGGTCCATGATCTTTTCACCGAGGCGTGGGTTGACCATGCGCACCATGAATTCTGTTACCGCACGCGGGGTGTAAAACTCACCCGCGTTACCGGCGGCTTGCAAGTCGCGCAGCAGTTGCTCGTACATATCGCCAAACAGATGGCGTTCCTGCGCCTTGTTGAAATCCACGCCTTCTTGAATTTTGTTGATGACCTGGCGGATCAACTGGCCGGATTTCATGTAGTTGTAGGCATCTTCAAACACGGAGCGAATGACATAGGCGCGCTGGTCGCCGCCTTTGGCTTCGAGCTGCTGTAAGGCGGGGAACATGTCGTTATCGAGAAACTGCTTGAGTGCATCGCCGGTCATGCCTTCTGCATTGGCGGCCCAGTTACGCCAGCGGTATTTTTCTGGCAACGGGGATTTGTAGTTGTCCTGCAACAACTCCCACTCGCTTTCGCGATCGTCAAAAATTTTAAGGAACAGCATCCATACCAATTGGCTGAGGCGTTGTGCGTCACCATCGACACCTACGTCTTTGCGCATGATGTCCTGGATGGATTTGATGGTGGAGGAGATGCTCATAGAAGGATACTTGTCGTTAAAGGTTTAAATCAGGCGTAAAGATTTAGTTCCAGTTCATGGAGGGCTGCGATGTAGGCGGGTTTGCCACCAAAAGCGGATATCAGCTCGCTTGCGGTGCCCATATCCTTGAACGGGTCGAGGGTGAGAATTTTAATGTCTTCGATATTTTCAATGCCGGTGTCGGCGTATTTTTCCAGCAGGCTTTCCAGCACCTTGCGTGCTTGCTCGCCATACTTGGCAAAGTAGTTGCGCTTCTTCACCTGCTCGGCGCGCTCTCGTCGAGTTAACGGCGGCTGGTCAAAAGCAACGTGGCAGATTAAATCAAATGCATCGAAATCTTTTCCCACTTCTTCTGACAGCGCCGCCAACAAGACTCCGTGATCTTCCAGCTCGCGCAAGATAGCGGCTTTGCGATCTGCTTTGCTCCAGCGGAGCAGGAATTCATCCAGCGAGGAATAATCCTTACGCACTGTTTGGCGCGTGTAATCTTTTAGTGATTCGGTAATGAGTTTTCCATCCGGCCCGTAATATTGAACGCGCTCGGAAACCACATACACGGTGACATCGCCGAGTACATATTTCACGCGTTTGGTGCCAGGCTCACCACCCTCACCTAGCTCAGTTGTTGGGTAGTCAATCTCTTCTTCATTGGGCGACACAGGGTTGCCATGTTCATCCAGGATAACTTCTTGCTCTTCATCTGGCGGTACGGGTGATTCACCTTCTTTAGGCTCATAGATCATTATCGGCGGGCCATCAAAGGCTTCGTCTGCAAATAGCTCCGTTGCCTTTTTGAAGTCCATGATGGTGAACCAGAACTTGCCGTAGTCTTCATTGATGCGGGTACCACGCCCAATGATTTGCTTGAACTCAGTCATCGATTTGATATGTTGATCTAGCACGATGAGTTTGCAGGTTTGCGCATCGACACCCGTGGTCATTAACTTGGAGGTGGTGGCGATGACCGGGTAACGTTCTTCTGGATTGATGAAGTTATCCAACTCGGCCTTACCTTCTTGCTCGTCACCCGTAATGCGCATGATGTATTTACGGCTTTCTTTGACGCGCTCTGGATTCAGATTCACCAGGGCTTGGCGCATACGCTCGGCGTGGTCGATGTCATCGCAGAAGACAATGGTTTTTGCATAGGGATCGGTGGCTTCTAAAAACTCGGTGATCTTTTGGGCAACGAGTTCTGTGCGTTTTTCCAACACCAATGTGCGATCCATATCGATTTGATTAAAGATGCGGTCTTCTATAACCAGGCCATTTTTATCGACCTGCCCTTTGCTGGGCGCCAACCTTGCACGTCTTTGTCGATGTCTATGCGCACAACTTTGTAAGGCGCAAGAAAGCCGTCATCAATACCCTGTTTCAATGTGTAGCTGTAAACCGGGTCACCAAAGTAATGAATACTTGAGACATCTTTGGTTTCTTTCGGCGTTGCGGTTAAGCCCACGTGCGTAGCCGAAGAAAAATATTCCAGAATTTCGCGCCAGGCTGAGTCTTCTGCTGCGCTGCCGCGATGACATTCGTCGATTACGATTAGATCAAAGAAATCTGGGGTGAATTGTTTGTAGATGTTTTGCGCTTCTTCTGTACCGGTGACCGCTTGATATAACGACAGATAAATTTCATAACTCTTGTCGATCTGGCGCTTGCTGATTTTGGTCATCGCCGCGCCAAACGGTTTGAAGTCGTTGTTCTTGGTTTGATCTACGAGAATGTTACGGTCGGCCAAAAATAATATGCGCTTCTTGGTACCAGATTTCCACAGCCGCCAGATGATCTGGAACGCTGTATAGGTCTTGCCCGTGCCAGTGGCCATAACTAGCAGGATGCGCTGCTGGGCTTTGGCTACTGCCTCTACGGCGTTGTTGATGGCATTGGCCTGGTAATAACGCGGAGCACGGTCTGACCCGTCATCGTAGTACGGCATTTCTACCGTGTGGCGTGCATCGGCAGTCTCTAGCCCTTTCCATTTGCAATAGCTTTGCCAAAGCTTCTCAGGGGAAGGAAATGCATCTAACGCCAACTCTTGCTCGATCTTGTCAGACAGCCCAGTACGATCGTGAAAAAGGAAGGCATCGCCATTGGAGCTAAACACAAAGGGCACACCAAGGGTTTCAGCATAGTTGAGCGCCTGCTGCATGCCGGCACCCACACTGTGGCCGTTTTCTTTCGCTTCGACTACGGCCAGGGGAATATTGGACTTGTAATACAGGATGTAATCGGCGCGCTTTTGTTCGCCGCGGGTATGCATCTTGCCGCGCACGATGATGCGACCTTTGGTGAAGCTCACCTCTTCGCGAATTTGGCTGTGTAAATCCCAACCCGCCCCAGTAATGGCGGGGGTGATGTATTTAGTACAGATATCGCGTTCGGATAGGCTTTTTTTGTCGGCCATTAATAATAGGGCGCACCAAGTTTATTTGTGTATTCAGCGGTTTCATTCACTCGTCAGCGGGTTGAATGCTTTCAGTTCTTGAATCCAGCAGAAATCCCCGATGTTGGCTGTTGCCAGGGTGTAACGCTGTTCCAGACAGGTGGCCGCAATGAGGGCGTCGCCGAGTGTCAGCTTTTGCCGTTGGCGCAGTTGGATTGCAATTTCGTAGCAGGCTGGGGTGAGGTAAACCAGTTCCAGATTGTCCAGCAATTCAGCGAGGGCGATTTGTTCGGTTTCTTGCAGCTTGTGGTAACCGAGAATCTCCACCCGGCTGATGACTGAAACTTTGGGCAAGGTATCGAGCAGCCATTGGCGAAGTTTTGGGTGTTCCGGCTGGGTTGCGTAGATCAGAATATTGCTGTCGGCCAGCACCATGCTTATTCGCGGTTCGGCAAGGGGCGGTCCTGGCGCTGTTCGCGCTCCCACACGGCAGGGTTGCTCCCGGAGAAGGGGTTGAGGGTAACAAGCCGTTCCAGGGTGCTGGAGAGTTTCATGCGGCGCTGCTTGTCGTCAGTGGGATGACGACGCACCTTTTGCTCCAGGTACAGCACATAGTCGAGAACTTCACCTTGGAGCGTGAGCGGCAGTTTTTCCACATGCTGTTGGATGGTTTGATCGAGCTTCATGGCTTCCCTTTTTCAGTTTGGTTAAATATACCCTTGTTCTATTGAACTGGCCATATTGCCGCGACACTCAAAATACTCCGCATTGACAAAACGCAAAACATAAGTGGCTGATCCCACACCGAGCTCCGAAACTCCATTTACCGCGTAACCGTCTGGCTAACTTGGGTTAGGTCAACTTCCAGATTTCGGCGTTGTATTCCCGCATCGTGCGGTGCGTTGAAAAGAATCCGCGCGATGCGGTATTGAGTATGCTCATGCGCGTCCAGTTTGCTTTGTCCTGCCAGGCCTGCGCTACTTTGTCCTGCGCGTCCACGTAGCTGCTGAAATCGGCCAGTACCATCCACGGGTCGTGCGGGCTCATGAGCGCATCAAGGATCATGTCAAAGATTCCCGGCTCACACGAATTAAAGTGCCCAGAAGACAGGAGCTCGATCACTTCACGTAACGACGGGTCATTTTCCACGTAAGTCTGCGGCTGATAGTTCGGGCGCAATGCGTCGACTTCTTCTGCCCGAAGACCGAACAGGTAGAAGTTATCCGCCCCCACTGCATCGAGAATTTCAATGTTGGCACCATCGTAGGTACCTATTGTGATGGCGCCATTCATCATGAATTTCATGTTGCCGGTGCCTGACGCCTCTTTTCCGGCTGTCGATATCTGCTCCGACAAGTCTGTTGCAGGCGCGATGATTTCCATGCTCGTCACACGGTAGTTGGGCAGGAATGCCACCTTCAACCGACCATTGACCGCAGGATCATTATTGATGACTTCGGCCACGCTATTGATCAGCTTGATGATGCGCTTGGCGATCACATAACCCGGCGCGGCCTTGCCCCCAATAAGTACGCAGCGGTCTGCCCAGCCTTCCAGTTTTCCATTCTTGATACGGTTGTATAGATGGATCACGTGCAGCACGTTCAGCAGTTGGCGCTTGTATTCGTGGATGCGTTTAACCTGAACATCAAACAAGGCGTCCGGATTAAATTCCACGCCGCACTTGTTTTTGATGAGTTCAGCAAGCCGGACTTTATTCGCCCGCTTGGACGCGTTCCACTGGGCATGAAATTCGGAGTGTTCCGGCGCGGCGAGCGGCTTGAGATTTTCGAGTTGGCTCAGGTCGGCAATCCAGGCGTCTCCAATTTTGCTGGTAATCAGCGCACTCATGCCGGGATTGGCATGCGCCACCCAGCGACGCGGGGTGACGCCGTTGGTCTTGTTGTTGAATTTGCCCGGCCACAAATCGACAAAGTCGCGGAATAGTCCTTCCTTCAGCAAGCGTGAATGCAATGCGGCAACGCCATTGACTGAAAAGCTTCCGACAATAGCCAACCACGCCATGCGAACCTGGCGCTCTCCGCCCTCTTCGATGATCGACATGCGACGCTGGCGATCTATATCACCGGGCCATTTCATCGAAACCTCACGCAGGAATCGTGCGTTGATCTCGTAAATAATTTCCAGTGGGCGTGGCAGCAAGCGCTCGAAAAGCGCAACCGGCCAGCGTTCCAGCGCTTCGGGCAAAAGTGTGTGATTGGTATAAGCCATGCAATGTGTAGTAATCGCCCAGGCCTGGTCCCAAACCATCCTGTGCTCGTCGAGCAGTAAGCGCATCAACTCAGCCACTGCGATGGTGGGGTGCGTATCATTCATCTGGAATACGTTTTGTTCGGCAAACTGAAGCAGATCGGTATTGCCGGCTGCGCGCCATTGCCGCATCGCATCCTGCAAACTGGCCGAGGCCAGAAAATACTGCTGACGCAGTCGGAGCGTCTTGCCGCTTTCACTGCTGTCATTGGGATACAACACCATCGAAATGTGCTCGGCGTGATTTTTTTCCTGCACGGCCTCGGTGTAGCTACCCGCGTTGAATTCATCCAGGTTGAATTCGTCGGTTGCTGCGGCTTTCCATAGTCGCAACGTATTCACTGCGTGGTTGCGATAACCCGATATCGGCATATCGAACGGAATCGCCAGCACATCATTGGTGCCGGACCAGCGTGCATGCCCGATTCCTTCTTTGTCGCGAAAGTGTTCGGTGTGTCCACCAAAATGGACTCGGCAGGTAAATTCAGGACGCTTGACTTCCCACGGGTTGCCATCACGCAGCCAGTGATCCGTGTCTTCCATTTGGTAACCATTTTCGATGCGCTGGCGGAACATCCCGTACTCGTAATGCAGGCCATAGCCCATCACCGGCAAATTCAGGGTGGCGCAACTGTCCATGAAACACGCTGCCAACCGACCCAGACCGCCATTGCCCAGCCCGGCATCGAGCTCTTCTTCGGCAAGGCTTTCCATATCTTGGCCAAATCGCTGCAACGCGTCTTGCACAGGTTCGTCCAATCCGAGGTTCAACACATGGTTGGACAGCGCACGGCCAATCAGGAATTCGAGTGACAAGTAGTACGCACGCCGTTTGCCCGGCTGATCGCGTGCTGCATAGGAATTCATCCAGTCCGACATGAGTCGATCACGCAGGGTCCAGGCCAGTGCCTGATAGGTGTAGACCGGCGGGCACTCCTGCAAGCGGCCCATATGGTAAAACCGATAACGCTCCATATCTCCGCCAATCGCATCGGCGCTATTCGGCAGTGAATCCATGGGAAATGAAGCAGCACACTGAGTATTAATGGGTGTGGATGGCATGGTTATCCTCGCTGATTGAAGTGGAATACAAAGCCAGATAAGAGCCGGCGCTATCCGACCAGTCGAATGACTGACGCATGCCGGTTTGCTGCAGGCGCCGCCACTGGGCAGGCTTCTGATACAACGCAAGCGCGCGACGAATCGTGTTCAGGAATGACGCACCATCCGGCGTTTTGAACATAAAGCCATTGGCGGTGCCATCTTTCAATGTGATCTTGTCTGCATCGACCACGGTGTCGGCCAACCCGCCTGTCTTGAATACGATAGGGGGGGTGCCGTAATTCAGGCTGTACATCTGATTCAAACCACAGGGTTCGAAGCGCGACGGCATCAGGAACAGGTCCGCGCCGGCCTCGATCAGGTGTGCCAGCGGCTCGTCGTAACCGATTTCCACAAACAGCCGATCAGGGTGCTGTTTGGCCAGTCGCGTGAATTTCTGCTCGTACGCCACATGGCCGCTGCCCAGCAGCACAATGCGCACGTCGGTTTCGGCGAGCAGCACCGGTATCGCCGCCAGCACCCAGTCGATGCCTTTCTGCTCGACCAGCCGGGTCACCAGCCCCAGCAGCGGCGCCTGCATCGCCGTATCGTCGGCATACGGCAAAAAACGTTCGAGCAAGGCCTGCTTGTTGCGCCGCTTGCCGGGGAGGATCCGCCCAGCTGAATAATGCGCAGGCAGGTGAACGTCGGTGGACGGATTCCAGATCGTCGTATCGATGCCATTCAGAATGCCGTGCAACTTGTATTGCATGGAAAGCAGCAGGCCGTCGAGTCCATGGCCGAATTCAGGCGTGCATATTTCGGCCGCATAAGTGGGGCTCACCGTGGTCACGTCATCGGCATAGACAATGCCCGCCTTTAGCATGGAAAACCCGCCGTGGAATTCCAGGCTCTCGGGTGACCACCAGTGGCTCGGCAACTGAAGCCGCACAAAATCGCCGTGTGAAAAATAGCCGCCGTAAGCCAGATTGTGGATCGTGAACACGGTTTTTGGACGCGCTGGCTGATCGGCCAGAAACGCGGCCACCAGACCTGTCTGCCAGTCGTGCGTGTGAACCACTTCTGGCTGCCATCCCGTATCCAGGGCATCCAGTGCCAAGAGTGCCGCCACACGCGCAAACACGGCAAAGCGCTCAGCATTATCCGGCCAGTCCTGGCCGCTGGCATTGACATAAGGATTGCCCGCGCGGTCGAACAACGGCGGACAGTCAACCACCCATAGCGGAAAAGCAAAATCGGGATGGCGCGTTTCCAGGATGCGCGCGCTGACGATGCCCTCGGCGCCGCGCACGTCGAGCCAGCCGAGAATGCGCACCTGTTCGAGCTGGCGCAACAGTGCGCGATAGCCCGGCAGCACCAGGCGGATATCAGCGCCGCGCGTGTGCAGGGCGTGCGGCAGGCTGTAAGCCACATCGCCCAGCCCGCCGGTTTTAACCAGCGGATACGCTTCGCTGGCGACAAACAGTACTTTTTTTGCTCCGCTTTTCATTATTTTTGCTCCGCATTTAATTATTGTGTCCGTTGTTTTTATTCGTTAAATCATTTACAAGGTTTGAGAAAAATGGCTCCCAGCGGCGGGATCGTGACCTCAACCGAGTAATCGAATCCCATCCATGACAGGTTCTGTGGATGCAGCGGCTTGCCATTTCCCAAGTTGCTGCCTCCGTAAAACGTCGAATCGGTATTCAGCACTTCGCACCAGGCGGCCCCCGATGGCACACCAATTCGGTAAGCGCGGCGCGGCACGGGGGTGAAATTAAATAACATCACCATGGGTTCCGAGTCATCGCCTCCCTGACGAATGAAACTGAGAACCGACTGGTCTGCATCGTGACAATCGATCCAGCGAAATCCGCGTGGTTCAAAGTCGAACGCATGCAACGCTGGGTCATTGCGGTACAGCCGGTTGAGATCACGCAGCAGGGTACGAATACTGTCGTGAGCAGGGAACTCAAGCAGCGCCCAGTCGAGCTGATCGGCTTCGTTCCATTCGTTCCACTGGCCAAATTCGCCGCCCATGAACAATAATTTTTTACCGGGATGCGCATACTGCCAAGCATAGAACAGCCGCAAGTTTGCAAAGCGCTGCCAGGCATCACCCGGCATCTTGTCGAGCATGCTTTTTTTCATGTGTACGACTTCGTCGTGCGACAGCGGCAATACGAAGTTCTCAGTCCACGCATACATCTGGCTGAAGGTCAGCTGGTTGTGCTGGTACTTGCGGTAGATCGGCTCCTTTTCGATGTAGGCCAGGCTGTCGTTCATCCAGCCCATGTTCCATTTCATCGAGAAACCCAGCCCACCCAATTCGACCGGGCGTGAAACTGCCGGCCACGCAGTCGACTCTTCCGCGATGGTCAGCACGCCCGGGAAACGACCATGCACTTCGGTATTCATTTCACGAAGGAAATGGATGGCCTCGATGTTCTCGCGCCCGCCGTATTGGTTCGGCAGCCATTCGCCATGCTTGCGTGAATAATCCAGATACAGCATCGATGCGACTGCATCGACACGCAGCCCGTCGATGTGAAATTCGTCCAGCCAGTAGAGGGCGTTGGCCACCAGAAAATTGCGCACCTCGTTACGGCCAAAATCGAAAATCAGCGTGCCCCAATCCTGATGCTCACCCCGGCGTGGATCGGCGTGCTCGTATACCGGCTCACCGGTAAACCGTGCCAGCGCGAAATCATCCTTGGGAAAATGCCCCGGCACCCAGTCAAGCAGGACGCCGATACCGGCCTGATGGCAGGCATCGACAAACGCGCGAAAACCATCGGGCGAACCGAAGCGCGCTGACGGTGCGTAATAACCCGACACCTGATAGCCCCATGAGGCATCGAGTGGATGCTCGGCCACCGGCATCAACTGAATGTGGGTGTAGCCCAGATCCGTTACATAAGGAATCAGTTCTGTAGTGAGATCGGCCCAAGCATAAAACCCCCCATTCGCATGCTTGCGCCAGGAGCCTGGATGCAACTCGTAAATACTGACCGGGCGGTGCTGCCAATCAAAGTGGGCACGCGCAGCTATCCAGTCGCTATCACCCCAGTCATAACAAGCGTTTTCGGCAATACGACTGGTGGTCTCGGGCCGCAAGAACATCTGCCGCGCATAGGGGTCGGTCTTTTTCACCAGCTGGCCGTGGCTGCCCAGAATTTCATATTTGTAGGCATGACCCGCATCGAGACCGGGAATGAAAATCTCCCAGATGCCCGATGTCCCGCGACAGCGCATCGGATGACGGCGGCCATCCCAATGGTTGAAATCGCCGATCACGCTGACCCGCTGCACGGCTGGCGCCCACACGGCGAACAGACAGCCTTCAACCCCATCGATCACTTTTAAATGTGCGCCCAGCACTTTCCAGGCTTCGAAATGCCGCCCTTCACCGAGCAGATATAGATCCATTTCGCCCAGTTGTGGTGCAAAGCTGTAGGGGCTTTGGGTGGGGTGCCAGTCGCCCGCGCCCTTGTCCTGCCAACGCAATGTGGGATGGGCTTCAACAACGGTTCCCGGCGGCAGCAGTCGCTCGAAACAGTCGGTTCCGGCTACCCGGGTCATGCGTCCACCCGCCACCTCGACGGCTTCGGCTGCAGGCAGAAAAGCCCGGATTAGCGTGCTGCCATCAGTCTGCACATGTGACCCCAGCACTTCGAAGGGGTCATGGTGCGTGCCGCATTGCACGCGCTGAATCGGCGCGCTGATTACGGGCAGATTGCTGCCGACAGGTTTTTTCAAAGGCACATTCATGGGTGAGGCACTCTCTCGCATCGATGGGCTTTCTGTAATTTTTCAAGCAAAATAGATGCCAGGTCAGATGGCAGGGCGTCCCATTGAAATCGCCAGCGCCAGTTTCCATTATCGGTACCCGGTATGTTCATGCGTGCTTCCGTGCCCAGATGGAGCACGTCCTGCATCGTCAACACCGCCAATGCGGCGGGGCTGTGCAGCACAATGTCCATCATCGCATCTGGCACCGCACCGGGATCCACCACGCCCAATCGCTGCATCACTTGATGCTGCGCATGCTCGGGCAGCGTGCGCCACCATCCCAGGGTGGTGTCGTTGTCATGCGTGCCAACGTAATACACGGTATCAGGGTGCACGTTCTCGGGTTTGTGTGGATTGTCGGTATGGTCGTCGAATGCAAACTGCAGCACCGCCATGCCAGGCAATTCGAACTGGTGGCGCAACGCAGTGACATCCGGGGTGATGACACCCAGGTCCTCTGCCACCAGGGGCAACGCACCCATTTCATCTGCGATGGCCTGCAACAATGCCGCACCGGGGGTCTCAACCCATTTGCCATGAATTGCCGTAGGCTCGCTGGCTGGAATCGTCCAGGCTGCAGCCAGACCTCGAAAGTGATCGATGCGCACCAGGTCAAACCATTCGAAATGCGCACGCAAGCGCGCACGCCACCAGGCAAATCCATCTTGCTGCATGGCTGCCCAGTTGTAGTGCGGGTTGCCCCAACGTTGACCCGTTTCGGAAAAGTAATCCGGCGGCACACCCGCCACGACGGTGGGCTGTCCGCGCTCGTCCAGCAAGAACAAATCACGTCGCGCCCATACGTCGGCACTGTCATGCGCGACAAATATCGGCATGTCACCAAACAACTGAATCCCTCGGGTTGCTGCCTCGGCATGCAAGCCCTGCCAAACCACCGTCGCGCGATACTGCTCGGCCATCACTTCCTTGAGTGCACCCTTATGAACAGAATCAAACTCGGCCAGAGCGTGCGGGTCGCGGTCGCGAAGCGGAATGGGCCAATCCGTCCACTGCGCACCCCCATGTTCCCGCTTGATGATCATGAAACGGGCGTAATCGTCGAGCCAATGGCGCTGGGTGTTATGCCAGCTCACAAAACGGCGCATATCCGGCCGCGGCCGGGTTTCTTGTACCGGTGGAAACAAGGCGGGATTGACCGCAAATGCCGATGCACATTGATAAGGTGATAGCCCGTCAAGCGGCGGGCCCAGCGGCAGCATCTGCCAGACCTGCATGCCTGACGCCTGCAGGAAATCCAGCCAGCGCCCGGCATCGGCCAGGGTACCGGATGGCAATGAAGTCGGATGCAGCAACACGCCCGCACGATGCGTGTCGAAATTCATCCAGTATTCCTGCGCATGGTGCCCGCGTTCTCGGCCCAGTCACCGCCGCTCGACAGCGGCACATCGAGGAGTGCAGGCGGCGCCACGCCCAGCATGCGATATAACTCTCGTAACTGGGTTCGGAACAGCTGTTCAAAATCACTGACGCTGCCAGACGGGTTGTAGTCGCCAAACCACCAGAACCAGTCCGACCCCTCACACACGGCAAGTTGGCGAGTAGCCTGTTTCAATTGTTCCAGATTCAATTTTCCGGAAATGACCACCCTGTCATAGGCTTCTTTTGCGGCAACCAGATAATCCCAGCCCTGGTTTTTGTCTTCTGACCCGATCCAGGTTGAAAAGCTGCCATACACCCAGCTCCCCGCCGCCAGCCGTTTCATGGCAATGGCGGGTGCCTGCACGGTTTGTTCGGCAAAAGTGCTGACCTTGAGGGTCGGATGACTCGACAACTTTGCATACAACGCATCCAGAAAATAGTGTCCATTTTCAGGGTAATATTCCCAAGCATTTTCGCCATCGAGAATGATCGAAACCACGTGCTGAGTCGCATCCTGGCTGAACAGGCTGGCAATGTTTTCCAGGTGCTGAACAAAATCGCCCACGGCATCATCGGAATGCCAGTCGCTGTATTTGAATCCGATCATGTCCGACAGTCCGTCGTCCCGGAAAAACATCCGCGTATTGAACCCATCGACCAGAGCGGGAGAAAATAGCGCCGGCTTGTTTTCAACCATGGCATCGCCGCTACCCGATTTGTGACAACTGTTACGCCACACGCCTTCTCCCGTAGCGGTCCAGGCAAACCCCATTTCATCCAGTTGGGCCAGCGCATCCTCACTCACGCCCCCTTCGGACAACCAGACGCCGACCGGCTTCCTGCCGAAATAATGTTCGAATACTTCAACGCCGTGCTGAAGATGCCATCGTGAGCGCTCGACACCACCCGGATAGGTTTTAGCCTCGGGAACCGGCACGTCAGGCATCGCATCACGCAAATTTTCAAAGTCGTTAAGTAGCGGCACAATCGGATGGCCGTAAGGCGTCATCGACAGCTCGATCTGCCCACGCTCGGCCAGCGCACGGTAACGTGGAATCAACCCGACCAGACTATGCTGAATCAGATGAAGCAACTCGTGCCGGTCGGCCGCGGAATAGTCTTTCCCCTGCACCATCAAGCGTTTGACCAGCGGCAGACTCTTCAGTGAATGTCCGATCCAGGCCAGGTGATACCAGGTCAGCAGATCCAGAAAATACTGCTCGGACAAATACCCCAAATGACTCAGCAAGGCAGGCGGGTCTTCCGCTTCGATCTGATCCGACTCAAGCATGCGCACCAGCCGGTGGAATGGCGGATGAACATGAATCATGCGGGGCGCGTTACAGCGCTGACAATCCTGCACGATGCGATGGCGGCTGGCGACATCCGACGGAATGCGCTCGATACCGGACAGCAGGTTCAGCATGTGGTCCTGCGTCGGCTTGCCATGTTTCAACAGCACATCAAGTTGTTGCGCATAATCATCCAGCTGTTCGAGCAACACCGGCGCAAAATTCACCACCACGTGCATCTCCGGATAGCGTTCCAGGTGCGCGGCCATGTCACTGTAATCCTTGATGCCGTGCAAATAGACCCAGGGCAGGTGATACGCGCCCTTGAGACCTTCGCGGTAGTACGGCTGGTGCATGTGCCAGCACAGCACCACGTTGAGCGGTTTAGTCGTTGTAGTCAAAATTGCGACCTCGCGTAAAGATTCTGCCCGAGCATCGCCGACGTCACCAGCACGATACCTTCGGGAGTGACGTGAAAACGCTTGGCGTCTTCTTCCCGGTTTTCACCTATAACTGTGCCATCCGGAATGACCGTCCCTTTGTCGATAATCGTGCGGTTGATGCGGCAGTTTCTGCCGATGCTGACCTTGGGGAGGATGACGCTGTCCTTGACGATGCTGTAGCTTTCCACCGTTGTAGCGAAAAACAGCACCGAACGTTTGACCCGCGCGCCTGACAGGATGCACCCGCCCGCGATCAACGAATCGATTGCCTCGCCGCGCCGGCCTTCATCGTCGAAAATGAATTTGGCGGGCGGATATTGGGGCTGATAAGTCCAGATCGGCCAGTTGCGGTTGTACAGGTTGAGCTCGGGCTTAACCGAACACAGTTCCATGTTGGTTTTCCAGTAGGAGTCCAGCGTCCCAACATCGCGCCAGTAGGCAGGCAGACCGTCCCGGTTGCGGAAAGGAAAGGCTATCGCGCGCGAATGTCCGATCTTGGAGGGAATGATGTCCTTGCCGAAGTCGTGGCTCGACCCGGTTTTCCCTGCATCTTCGATCAACGTCTGGTAGAGGAAGTCCGTGGAAAAAACATAGATACCTGTTGAAACCAGCGCTATTCCCGGCTTGCCCGGGATGCAATCCGGTTTGTCTGGCTTTTCGGTAAATTGGGTAATGCGCATGTCAGCGTCTACTGTCATCACCCCAAAAGCGCGGGCTTCTTCTACCGGTACTTCAATGCTGCCTACCGTGAAATCGGCACCGGTTTCGACGTGATGCAACAGCATGGCCGAATAATCCATGGTGTAGACATGATCGCCCCCCAGCACCAGCACATATTCGGGATGATGGCGCTGCATGATGTCGATATTCTGGAACAACGCATCGGCCGTGCCCTGGTACCACTCCCTCTTGTTGGTGCGCTGCTGCGCCGGGAGAATTTCCACGAACTCGCCGATCTCGGCGCGCATGAATCCCCACGCGCGCTGCAGATGACGTATCAACGAATGCGATTTGTATTGGGTGAGCACACCGATACGACGGATGCCCGAGTTGACACAATTGGATAGCGGGAAATCGATGATGCGATATTTGCCCCCAATCGGCACCGCCGGCTTGGCGCGCCATAAAGTCAAATCCTTCAAGCGTGATCCTTCGCCCCCTGCCAGCACCAGTGCCAGCGTCTTGCGTGTCAACTCGGTCACCGATTTCGGTTCAGTGTAATAACGATATAGTTTTGCCTGCTCATCTTTGGAAATCGTCATGCCTACTCCTGATTGTTGTTGTTGGATTAATGCAATACGGTAAAACTACGTTTGGCTTGTACGCGCACCGGCAATGACACCCTGCACACCCAGCCGCTTGCAGGTCACCAGAAAAATCGGCGTGCGTTCGACCACACTGCGCATCCTGCCTTTGTTGGTTGCCGCGGCCATAAAACGTGGCGACTGCATGCGCGCCTGTAAATGCCCGGCCACCCCTCCTGCGATAAACAATCCGCCGCGCGGCTGATACAGCAACGCCACATTGCCTACCCATGCACCGTACAAATCGATGAACAGATCAAGCGTTGCTTCTGCCATCTTGTTTCCCGCTTCGGCCAATGCCACCAATTCTGCGCCCTCAACCACGAAATCGGGTAATGCCTGACCCTGTTCAATACAAGAAAAACGATACAAATCATTCATCGCCGAACCCGACACGGCACGTTCCCACGACACATGGCCATACGTTGCACTCAGGTGCTCCAACAATCGCATCTGCTGCGCATTGCCCGGCGCAAAGTCGATATGCCCACCCTCTGTAGCGTAGCTTTGATAACGTCCAGTGGCATCGACCATCATGAATGCCAACCCCAGTCCGGTTCCTGCACCCGTAATCGCACGCACGCCGCCCGACTCGGCGGCGTGTGGATTAAGCACAATCATGTCTTGTGTTGTGAGCGTCGCCACGCCAGCTGCTGCGGCCTGAAAGTCGTTGATGAAGCGGACTGTTGATAACCCTGTCGCCTGCTGTAGTTCGGCAGCGTCAAGCGTCCACTCCAGGTTGGTCAGGTTCGTGTGCTGTTCGTTCAGGGCGCCAGGCAATGCCAGCCACAACGTATCAGGCTCGACTTCAGCCTGAGCCTCTTCGATGAACTGCTTTAACAAAGCATCGGCCGACACAAAATCAGCACTGGAATATACTTTTTCAAAGCGCAATTTCTCTTCCCCCTCCGCCGTCGATGTCACCCAGGCCAGCCAGCATTTTGTCCCGCCTATATCTCCCGCTATCAACTCCATACAGCGCACTACAGGCTAGCGCCCGGATGACTCATGCGGCGGTAATGATTGATCAGCGCATTGGTCGACGCATCGTGGCTACCCACCAGCGTATCCGCATGCAGTTCCGGCAAAATCCGGCTGGCCAGTTGCTTGCCCAGCTCCACCCCCCACTGGTCGTATGAATTCAGATTCCAGATCACGCCCTGCACAAATATTTTGTGTTCATACAGGGCGACCAGCATCCCCAGCGCATGCGGCGAAAGCTTTTGCAGCAGGATTGCATTGCTGGGGTGATTGCCGTCAAAAACCTTGTGCTGAATGAATTGGCCAGCCTGGACTGCGCCCGATTCAAGTTGGGTCTCCTCGCGGGTGCGCCCGCGCATCAAAGCTTCGGTCTGTGCCAGAAAGTTTGCAATCAGAATATCGTGGTGTCCTTCCAGTTCGGTGGGCGGCTCAATCGACACGATAAAATCGGCCGGAATCAACTTGGTGCCCTGATGCAACATTTGATAAAACGCATGCTGACCATTGATGCCGGACGCACCCCAGACAATAGCGCCAGTCGCGTAGTCCACCACATGGCCTTCACGATCCACCGATTTGCCATTGCTTTCCATGTCCGCCTGCTCAAGATAGGCGGGCAAGCTGCGTAAATAATGGTCATACGGCAGGATGGCCTGCGACTCGGCGCCGAAGAAGTTGTTGTACCAAACCCCCAGCATCGCCAAGATCACCGGCATGTTCTGCGCCAACGGCGCATGGCGGAAATGCGCGTCCATTTCGTGTGCGCCCTCCAGCAGTTCAGCAAAACGTGCGGGCCCCACAGCCAGTACGATTGACAACCCGATTGCCGACCACAGTGAATAACGCCCCCCCACCCAATCCCAGAATTCAAACATATTGGCCGGGTCAATGCCAAAAGCCGTCACCGCTTCGCAGTTGGTGGAGACCGCCACGAAATGCTTCGCCACATGCGCTTCTGCCTGCGACTGCGCCAGAAACCAGTCACGCGCATAGTGCGCATTGGTCATCGTTTCCTGCGTGGTAAAGGTCTTGGACGACACGATGAATAGCGTGGTCTCGGGATTCAACGCCTCCAGGGTTTCCTTTACGTGCGCACCGTCGACATTGGAAATGAAATGCAGCTTGAGGTGCGGATGGCGATAGGGTTTCAAAGCCTGAACAACCATCTGCGGCCCCAGGTCCGAACCGCCAATACCAATATTCACCACATCGGTGATGCGTTCGCCGGTATAGCCGCGCCATTGCCCGCTGCGCACCTGCTCGGCAAACACCTCCATGCGCTCAATGACGGCATTCACTTTCAGCATCACATCATCGCCATCGACCATCACCGGATCATTACTACGATTACGCAAGGCCACATGCAGCACGGCGCGGTTTTCAGTATGGTTGATCTTGTCGCCGCTGAACATGCGCTCGCGCCAGCCCGGCACATCGGCCTCTTCAGCCAGTTGCATCAACAAACGCATGGTCTCGTCTGTGATGCGGTTCTTCGAATAATCCAGCAGAATGTCGCCTACTTGCAACGAAAAACGCTCGAACCGCCCAGGCTCGGCGACAAACAGGTCGCGCATGTGCACGGATGCCATGTTTTCCTGATGGACCTGCAACAGTCGGCATACCGGCCGATGCAGCGGATCGTGATCGTCCATTTCCTTAGAGTATGTCTGTACAGATAAAGCCATCTTTCCTCCTCGTCCTGGCGACGCTGGAATGGTCATTAACAGTCTACAAGCAACGCCTGTGCCACCAGTATTTACCGCTGTAAACGTCGAATAAGAACTATAGGAAATCCCGCCGAGAATGGTGATGTCAGCGCTGTGAAGCTTTGATTAAGGCAACGCCGCACGGATTGACCATGACCCCATGACAGACAAGCATGCACCTAATTAGTGCCCACAAACATCAATCAGTCAAACAAAGGGCTGCACACGGGTAGAACCGGATCAATATGAACAAACAAATGGTGCCGGGAGGGGGACTCGAACCCCCACACTGTTACCAGCGGCGGATTTTGAATCCGCTGCGTCTACCGATTCCGCCATCCCGGCAAGGGTGCCGAACGCGAACGCGCCCAGCGACAGAGGCGCGCATTATCACCGAATCAGGCGCCTCCCTGCAAGGCAAACGCTATAATCGCGCCCCATGAAAGTTACTGATTTTAATTTTGATCTACCTGAAGAGCTGATTGCACAGCTTCCACCCACGGTGCGCGGCGGCAGTCGGCTGCTGCAGGTAGACACCCAAGGCACCCTCGCCGACCGCTGGTTTCGCGACCTGCCGACTCTGTTGCGCCCCAACGATCTGCTGGTGATGAACGATACGCGCGTCATCAAGGCGCGCCTGTTTGCCCACAAAGATTCGGGCGGAAAACTCGAATTGCTGATTGAACGGGTCACCCACGACTGCGAGGCGCTGGCGTTCATCCGCGCCAGCCACGCGCCCAAGCCGGGATCGCAGATACGCCTGGCCGATGACACAATGGTCAATGTGGTGGCCCGCCAGGACGACCTGACCCAGTTGCGCTTTCCCCGCCCCGTACTCGATGTGCTGGACCAGCTGGGCCAACTGCCGCTACCCCCTTATATCGAACACACGCCCACGGCCGATGATGAGGCACGTTATCAAACCGTGTACGCGAACGAACCCGGTTCGGTCGCCGCCCCCACCGCCGGGCTGCATTTTGATAACGCCATGCTCGATACCCTGAAGCAACAAGGTGTGCGCACCGCCCACGTCACGCTGCACGTGGGCGCCGGCACCTTCCAGCCCGTTCGAACGGACAATATTGCCGACCACAAGATGCACAGCGAGCGTTACACGATTCCGCAGGCCACCGTCGACGCCATCAATGAAACCCGCGCGCGCGGCGGCCGTGTAGTGGCGGTAGGCACCACCAGCCTGCGCTCGCTGGAAGCCGCGGCACAATCAGGCCCGCTTGCCGCAGGCGCAAGCGAAACCGATATTTTCATCACCCCCGGCTATGCCTTTAATGTGGTGGACGTGCTGATCACCAATTTTCATTTGCCCAAATCCACGCTATTGATGCTGGTCTCTGCGTTTTCCGGTATGGATGCCATCCGCGCAGCGTATGCGCACGCCATACAAGAACGCTATCGTTTTTTCAGCTATGGCGATGCGATGTTTTTAGAAAAGCGCCTGCCCGAATGAAATTCGAACTCCTGACCACCGACGGCGGCGCACGACGCGGCCAGCTCACCCTGGCCCACGGCAGCATTCAAACTCCGGCTTTCATGCCAGTAGGCACCTACGGCACGGTCAAAGCCATGTCGCCATTTGAGCTCACCGAGATCGGCTTCGAGATGGTCCTGTCCAACACTTTCCACCTGTGGCTGCGCCCAGGGCTGGAGGTGATCGAAAAGTTTGGTGGACTGCATCGCTTCATGGGCTGGGACAAGCCCATCCTCACCGATTCGGGTGGGTTCCAGGTGTTCAGCCTGGGCAAGCTGCGCAAGATCACAGAAGAAGGGGTGAAATTTTCGTCACCGCTCAACGGCGACAAGTTGTTTCTCACCCCCGAAATCTCGATGCAGATCCAGCGCACGCTGAATTCCGACATCGTGATGATTTTCGACGAGTGCACACCCTACCCCGCCACCGAGCGCGAAGCCGCCGACTCGATGCGGATGAGTCTGCGCTGGGCCGAACGCTCAAAAGCCGCGCACGCCGGCAACCCCAACGCCCTGTATGGCATCGTGCAAGGCGGCATGTTTGAGAACCTGCGCGACGAATCGGTACGTGAACTGAATGACATGGATTTCGACGGCTATGCCATCGGCGGCCTCTCCGTCGGCGAACCGAAAGAGGACATGGCGCGCATCCTCAAGCACACCGCGCCCCAGCTGCCAGCCGACAAGCCGCGCTACCTGATGGGCGTGGGCACACCGTCCGATCTGGTGCATGCGGTCGGCCAGGGCATCGACCAGTTCGACTGCGTGCTGCCGACCCGCAATGCACGCCACGGCATCCTCTACACCCGGCGCGGAGAAATCCGCATCCGCAACGCACGCTGGAAGATCGACACCGCGCCGATCGATGAGGAATGCACCTGCCACACCTGCACCCACTTCAGCCGCGGCTACGTCCATCATTTGATCCGCGCCAACGAAATCCTTGGCGCACGACTTGCCACGATCCATAACCTGCATTACTACCATCGGTTGATGGCTGGCATGCGTGCCGCAATAGAAGTGCATCGATTTGCCGAGTTCTCCGCCGAATTTCACGCAATGCAGGCCCTGGGATGGTGACGCGAAACTACCCGAGACAACAAGGGACAGACCTTCATGTCACAAGTTTAAGACGTAAGTCATGGCAGTGGCCGCTTAGAACAGGTGAGTAGGGTGGGTGGAGCGCAGCGTAACCCACGGCTTTTGGTGTCCGAACGGTGGGTTACGGCGCAAAATTCGCGCCTAACCCTCCCTACCAACTCCGCCAAAAGGTGAATAAATGCTTAAACTTGCGGCATGAG
>JBKJIS010000239.1:0-8719 GCA_046598305.1 Thiobacillus sp. | reverse complement strand
TGATGGTGTAGTTGCGCACATGGCCCATGTGCAGCTTGCCGCTGGGGTAGGGCAGCATCGAACAGGCGTAGTATTTCTTTTTGCCGCTGTCTTCTGTAACGCGGTAGGCGTCGCGCGCGGTCCAGCGCGCCTGCGCGGCCTTCTCGACCTCGATATGGTTGTACTTTTCTTGCATGGCCAAATTGTAGGGCCACACTTTGGCACCGCGGTGGGGCGCGCCTGCCGCTTCAGGCGCAGACGTCGTACGCCGCTCCCGGCACGTCCTGCATGCGATGCGGTTTCTAGGTTGAACAATTGACCCAGTGTCGTTTACAGTTAGTTTATGGAAATCCCCGCAGGGCGATTCGATCCCTTCAGAAAAACAGCTTTGCCTGCGTTTTGGCGTATCGATCGGCACCTTGCGCAAGGCGATCGATGAATTGGTAGCGGAAAACATCCTTATCCGGCACCAGGGCCCCGGCACATTTGTGGCCATGCATAACCGCGGCCCCCAATTGTTCCGGTTTCTCAACGTCGTGCGACACGACTCGCAAAAGAGCTATCCGACCTTGCGTCTGGCGGCGTTTGGCAAAGCCAAGGCGGACAAGGCGACCTGCGACAGGCTGGGAATTGCCATCGAAGCCGACACCGTGCAGTTTACGAATTTGCGCAGCCTGAACGACGAACCGGTACTGGTGTACGAAATTAGCCTGCCGGAAGCGATGTTTTCTGGATTGACGGAAGCCCAGTTGCGCGACCGGCCGAGCACTTTGTACAACCTGTATCAGGTCGCCTTCGGAATAAACGTCATACGGATCGAGGAACGCGTCCGCGCCACCTTGGCGAGCAGCGGGCATGCGGAACTGTTGGCCATCGACACGGGCATGCCCTTGCTCCAGATACACCGTGTGGCATTTTCCTACAACGACCAGCCGATTGAATACCGCGTGCCTTACGTCAATACGCAGCGCTATGAATACTCCCCGTCGCTGGCCTGATGGCGGGGAAACTTTCCCACGATTCCGCCAACTCTCCGCAGTTCCCGAATCCCCCAACTAAAAAGGAAGATGCTCATGGATTACGCTATCGACTTCCCCAAGACGCCGGTTCTGCCTGGCGCCGAAAGCGGCTAGGAGTCTGCCCGCGAGCTGGGCCACGATCCAGACCGTGAGCCGCCGTTTTTCTTCCTGAAACCAGCCGATGCCGTGGTGCAGAACGGCGCCACCATTGCCTATCCGCAAGAGACCAAAGACCTGCACCACGAGATAGAGATGGTGGTGGCCTTTGGCAAGGGCGGTGCGAACATCCGGATGGAAGACGCGCTCGATCACGTCTTCGGCTATGGCGTCGGGCTTGACATGACCCGTCGCGACATTCAGGGCGAAGCGAAAAAAATGGGGCGCCCGTGGGAGATGGGCAAGGCATTCGACAATTCGGCGCCGTGCACCGCGATTAAGCCGGTCACACTGGTGGGCCACCCGGCCAAGGGGGCGATCTGGCGGACTTGATCTGGAACGTGCCGGAAACAATCGCCTATCTGTCGAAGCTCGTCACGCTGCGGCCCGGTGATCTGATCATGTCCGGCACGCCCGCCGGCGTTGGCCCGGTGCAACGCGGCGACAAACTCGAAGGCCATGTGGACGGCCTCGACGATCTGACCGTGACTTACGCCGACTAAGCTGGCGAGCCCCGGCCGGGCCGGTGGGTGGGGTTGTGAAGGCCCTCCCCACAACCCCCTTCACGGGCCTTGGCCGCGGGGGCCAGAAAGTCCGTCGTTTGGGCGGGAAAGCGATCCCTCCGAGACCTCACTGCCTGTTGCCGGCCCCGATGACGATCCTCTCGGGCATCGTGAGGAAGGCATGGATAGCATGGTAGAAGCGGTGGCGGTTCACACCCAGCGGCGCGTTATGCGCCAGTCCGGCGATTTTCACCATTTGCTTGTCGGGATTGGGCAGCCGCGAAAAAAAGCCCATCAGGTCTTCCTCGGTGGCGATGCCGTCGTGCTCGGCCCGCACTATCAAAACCGGGCACTTCACCTGGTCAGGCTCCACCAGCGGCAGGTTGGTAACCATATCGAGATAGGTGCCGGTAGGCACGGTGTCCCCGTATTTGAGTTCGGCTTCCGCGACAGCGTCACCGATCATCGGCTCGGATGCCCCCGGAAAATCGCGCGTAAACACCGTGCGATAAAAAGCGGCATCGACCTTGCGGACATTGCTGCTCTGCAGCTGTGGCAACAGCTTGGCGCGCTGGATCAGCGTGGGTGCGTCCTTGCCGGTCCAGACGAACGCATCGAGCATCAGCCGCTCCACGTGGTCCGGATGGAAATTCGCAAATCGCGCTGCCCGCAACGCACCGGAGGACTGGCCGAAGAACGCGGCCCTGGTCTGACCGGTGACCTTGGTGACGATCGCCATGGCCGCTTTGAGGTCATCGACGCCGCTGGCGATATCGGAGTTGCTCAAAGTGCGGTCGGAGTGGCCGTAGCCCTCATGATCCATGGTCCAGACTTCGTAGCCGAGCCGGACAAAATGATCCATGAATGAATAACCGCTGCGCTCGGGTACCTGAAGGTCGAACATGGTCTTGCTGGAATAGGACGAACCATGCACCAGGAACAGCAGCGGCCGCGGCACATCGACCGGCCCGGCATACTTGCGATACACCCACAGCTTGACCCCGTTCTTGGTGGCCCAGAATTCCTCTGCAACGATGGGCGGGGGATTACTCATTGCTTTTTCTCCTGTTGTCGCGTGTGTTAGCACCGAATCGATCGGCACCATAAATGAAAACCACCTGAACGGGAGCGCTCACGCGCCAATCTGCGCGTCGGCGCCCTGTAACTTCTTCAACTTCGGCAATATGAATGGCAGTGCCACCGAAACGACCGACATGATGACCAGCGTCACGGTGATTGCGCTGCTGAAGAAGATTGTCAAGCTACCGTCCGATATGGTCATTGCCTGACGGAAAGACTGCTCCATGATGCCGGCCAGAACCAGCGACAGCACCAGTGGCGTCACCGGTATATTGACCTTTTCGAAAATGTAGCCCACCACCCCGAAAAACAAGACGAGGTACAGCTCGACCATGCTGCCGTTGATGGCGTAGGTGCCGATCACGGAGATCGCCACGATCAGCGGATAGAGTATGCCACTGGGTATGTAGAGCAGGCGCACGAACAATCCGATCAGCGGCAGATTCAGTATCAGCAGCATGAGGTTGCCGATGTACATGCTGTTGATCAGCCCCCACACCAGGTCCGGACGGGTCTGGAACAACAACGGTCCGGGCTGGATTCCGTGCATGATGAAAGCGCCCAGCATCACTGCGGTGGCGCCGCCCCCCGGGACGCCTAGTGTAAGCAACGGCACCATGGCGCCAGCGGTATCGGAGTTGTTGGCGGCCTCCGGCCCGGCAACGCCCTCGATCGCTCCTTTACCGAATTCTTCCGGATGTTTTGAAAGCCGCTTTTCCGTCGTGTATGAAAGCAGCGAGGCAATCGTGCCGCCGGCCCCCGGCAGCACGCCGACGATGAACCCGATGATGCCGCCACGCCAGATCGGCCCCACCGAGCGCTTCCACTCGTCCCGTGTCAGCCACAGCTTGCCGGTAATGCGCATGGCCTCGGATGCGGTGCCCTTGTACAACTGCTCCATGCCCCGCAAAACCTCGGCCAGGGCAAACATCCCCACGACCACCACGATGAAGCCCACGCCGTCCTGTAATTCGGCTACGCCCGCGGTAAAGCGCTGCTGTCCGCTCGCCAGGTCGATGCCTATGGTGGCAATCATCAGGCCCAGCACGGTCGACAGCATGCCCTTGGCGGGAGACTTGCCGGACAACGCGGCGACTGCGGTCAGCGCGAACAGCATCAGGGTGAAGTACTCGGCCGGTCCGAACTTGAGCGCCATCGAGCCGAGCGGCAGCGCAAACACCGTCAGCGCCACGACGCCGATCGTTCCGGCGATGAAGGAAGCGATCGCCGACACGGCCAGCGCCGCGCCGCCGCGTCCCTTTCGTGCCATCTCGTAGCCATCGATGGCGGTCATCACCGATGCCGCTTCGCCGGGAGTGCGTATCAAGATCGCCGTCGTCGATCCACCGTATTTGGTGCCGTAGTAGATGCCGCACATCATGATCAGACCCGATGTCGGGTCCATGCCGAATGTCATCGGGATCAGCAGGGCGATGCTGGCCGACGCCCCGATGCCGGGGAGGATGCCGACGATGGTGCCGATAAACACACCGACGAAGGTGTACCAGAGGTTGATCGGCTGGAGGGAGACGCTGAACCCGTTGAGAATGTGACCGAGGGTTTCCATATCAGAAGGGAAGTACGCCGGTGGCAAGCTGCGTGCCGAACAGCCTGGTAAATACGAGATAACTGCCGAAACTGAACAGCGCGGATGTCAGGGCGTTGGTCTTCCATTTGCCGCGATTAAAAAAGGCCATCAGCGCATACAGGTAAATGACCGTTGTGATCGCGTAACCCAGCCACTCGAACGCTGCGAAATAAATGCCAGTCCATACGACAACGGCACCGACGACCAGATAATGGCGACGGTCTTCCGGGCCGCTGACGGTTTCCGCGGGCTGGTCGTTTTTCGCCGCCATCTTCATTTCCAGAAGCAGCAGGCCGGCGGCCACCAGCAACGCGACGCCGAGCGCGCGCGGGATCGCCTTAGACCCCAACGGATCGCCGATTTGCAGTGTGGGGATCTGCTCGGTCGCATAGAAATAGACCGCGGCGAGAACGACGATGCACACAACAATAATGCGGTCGACCTTCATGGATTGCACCCGCCGATTTCCGCCGCCCCGCAGCGCGCCTGCCGCTTCTGGGCGCTGCTGCCGTTCTCCTGACGACGGCCCGTAAACCGGATGGATGTGGACATGGTTTGCACCGCGCTACTTGGTGAGGCCAAGTTCGGTCAACACCGATTTCATCGAAATGTAGTCTTGCGCCAGGTCTTTTTTGAGCTGATCGCCGGTGGTGAAGTCTTCGCTCCAGAAATTCTTTTCCAGGTCGGCCTTCCACTCGGGCGACTCGGTCATCTTGCGCAGCACGCCTTCCCATGCCTGGACCTGCGCGGGCGTGAGGTCCTTGGGGCCCATGATGGCGCGCCAGCTGCCCCAGATCAGATCGACGCCTTGCTCCCTCCAGGTCGGAACCTGCGCGAACACGCCGGGCAATCGCTTGGCGGCGGCGACACCCACCACCCGCAGCTTGCCGCTCGCCACATGCGCGTCGACGTTGCCTGCCGCCGTGGTGACGAGGTCGATATGGCCGCCCATCAATGTGGTGATGGCTTCCGCCGCGCCCTTGAATGCCACAACCTTGAGCGCTTTCGCTTCGCCGCCTATCGCTTTCATCAACAGCCCGGCGGCGATGTGGTTGTGACTGCCGAGCGTGGTTGCAAATCCGATGGTGACGGACCTGGGGTCTTTTTTCAGACGGTCGACCAGGTCCTTGCCAGTCTTGATCGACGAGTCGGCGTTGACCACGTACACCACGTAATCGTTGACCATCGAAGCGATTGGCGTGAAGTCGGTGTAAGTGAGCGGACTGTTACCGGTAATGTGGTTTGTCAGCAGCGTCGGGGTTGTCACCATCAGGTAGTGGCCGTCCGCACGGTGCTGCGTCATGTGATTGAGCATCAGGTTGCCGCCACCGCCCGGCTTGTTGACTACGGTCAACGTGCTATTGATCAGCTTTTTGCCGGCGACTATTTGCGCCACGGACCGTGCGGTCTTGTCGTTGCTTCCACCGGGCGCGGAACCAACGACGATCTCAACATTTTTCTGAGGTGTCCAAGTCTGGGACAGAACCTGCGGACCCGCAATCAGGAGCAACAATCCGGTTAACCAATGCGCACATTCCAAGTGTCGGTGTTTCATGCAGTCTCCATGTATTTGGATAGGAAAGGCTCAAGTTCTATTAGCTAGCAGCCTGTCGGACTTTGGGAGCATCGGCTGCAAAAGCGCCGCAGCGGTCCATTTTTCACCGGTTTTTTTTGTCCCATAGCCGAGCTATGGGCCTGCAAATTCGGTAAAAACTGTCCTCGCTGGGGCTCTTTTTCGCTATCGATGCCCAAAGTCCGGCAGGCTCCTAGCGACGAAAATTTAATTTGCCGCCAAAACGAATAGTATCAATGGTTGTAGAGTGTTTTGGCGAATAGGCATAAATCTCAACATATCCAATCAAATCAGATCGTTAGTTAAGGCTACGCTGAACAAGTGATTTCAGAAAAATTAGAGCCTTTATAGATCAACAACTTACGAGGGCGTCTTTTGAAAAGCAGGTACTTATTCAGCATTGCCTTAAGCCATCATTAAGGCGCACATCATAACGATGCCTCTGATCATGGTCCTCTCCCCGGTTTGATCTGTGGATTATCTTTTTATATCAAACGATTAACGATCTGTTATCAGGCAGCGACAAAAACGCGTGCATCACGTGCCAGAATTTGTGGCGATTGATGCCCAGCGTCGCAGCATGCGCAAGGCCGGAAATGAAAACGAACTGCTTGTCCTTGCTGGGCACCTTCTCGAAAAACCTGACGAGATCGGCCTCGGTGGCGATGCCGTCGTATTCGCCGCGGATGATCAGCACCGGGCAGCTGATTCTTTCCGGATCGACCACGGGCAGATGCGCGCACATGTCGAGATAGGTGCCGGTCGGCACTGAATCCGACAGCGCAAGTTCTGCGTCTGCCAGGGCATCAGCGGCGATCATTTCCGAAGTGCCCGGCTTGTCGCGGTTGAACATGCTGTGAATGAACGCGCGATCCACTTTGCGGCGGTTGTGGGCACGGTATTCCTCGGTCTTCTCGCGGCGCTTGGTAAGCGTGGGTGAGCCTTCGCCGGTATACACCAGCGCCGACAGCATCAGTCGCATCACGCATTCGGGATGCCGCTGCGCAAACAGCCCGGCGCGCAAAGCGCCGGAAGATCCGCCGTAGTAACTGCAGCGCGCCTGCCCGGTTTCGCGCTCGACGATGCGCAACGCCGCAGCCAGATCATCCACCCCCGATGCAATGTCCGAATTACCGGCCGTCTTGTCCGAGCGGCCGTAGCCCTCGTGGTCCATGGTCCAGACGTCGTAGCCCAGCCCCGCGAAATGATCCATCAGCGAGTAATCGGCCCTGCCCGGCACCTGCAGGTCGAAGCTGGAACGGCCGGAGGCCGAAGAACCATGCACCAGGAACAGCACCGGCAGGGATGCGGCTTCTCCCTGTGGCGCGGCGGCGCGCTTGCGGTAGACATAAAGTTTTACCCCGCCCTTGTCTGCCCAATACTCGGCGCTCCATATGCTGCTCATCGTGTTCTTCCCTTTCAATTTCAGCGCCAAGGCCTGTTACCCATACTCATAATATCCTACCAGCGAAGCGTCGTTGAACAGTCCGGATATTGGGCGTTGCTGCGGGGAGATGCTATGATTTTTCGCATATCGCAGCCGCCTATAGAGACATGCAATGAACACCCTCAGGATACTCAGCGCCGGCGCTGTCAAACGCGGCGTCGCTCTTGTCGCTGTAGCGTTCGAGCGGGATACCGGCATCAAAGTCGAAATCGAATTCACGCCAGTTCCCGAAGTGCGTAAACGGGTTGCTGCCGGCGAGGCCGCCGACGTGGTGGTGGCGACGCCGGCGGTACTGAATGAATTCGCGGCACAGAACAAACTCATCATCGGCAGTCGCGGTTTCCTCGGCCGTTCACGCATGGGCGTGGTGATCCATGCGGATGCGCCAGTGCCGGCGATACCCGATGCAGCGGCATTCAAGGCGCTGCTGCTCGGTGCCAGCCACGTGGTACGCAATGAGGCATCCAGTGGCATTTATTCCGAAAAACTGCTGAACGAGCTGGATTTGACGACGCAACTTGGATCGAAAATCACTGTCGTCAAAACCGGCTCCGGCATCATGCAGTATGTGGCCGATCATCCGGCGTGGGCGGTGGGTCTGGCGCAGATTTCGGAGCTGATGGTGATGATGGAGAAGGGCTGTAAGGTCAAACTCGCGGCGCCACTGCCCGATGAAATCCAGAACATGACCAGTTACGACGCCGCGGCAATGGTCGGCGCCTCGGCAGCGGCTGTTGAACTGGCAAAGCGGCTGTCATCCACTGGGGCGAAAAAAATCTTTGCCGAAACCGGCATTTTCTGAAACCACTATTACCCCGAGCCGGCCTATGCCTACGCGCCGGCGCCGGAGTACTGCGATCAGCGCGTGGCCCAGTAATAAATGAGTTTTGCGCCATAGACCCCGATCCAAGGCGCCACAGCGAGCCAGGGGGCATGCTGTCTCTCAGCCCTCCGAGCCCCTCCCGCCGCCGCCCTTTGCAGCCGGCGTGCCTTCTGCCGCGCAGGCTAGGGATTGCGCGGCTCTGCCACAAAGCCGATGCGGTTGAGCCCGGCCTTTTGCGCCGCACCCATCACTTCCACCACCCTGCCGTAGGGCACGGTCTGGTCGGCGCGCAGTTGCACTTCGGTCTCCGGGCTCTGCCGGGCGGCCAGGGCCAGCCGTTCGGCAAGCTGCTCAGGGGAAACGGCATGGTCGTTGAAAAAGGCCTGGCCGGCCTTGTCCAGCGCCACGGTCACGAACCTTGGCGCCGCGCCAACTGCGCTGGTCTGGGCTTTGGGCAGATCGAGCTTGATAGAACTGGCCAGCAGCGGCGCCGTGATGATGAAGATCACCACCAGCACCAGCATCACGTCGACCAGCGGCGTGACGTTGAT
>JBKJIS010000255.1:0-6119 GCA_046598305.1 Thiobacillus sp. | reverse complement strand
ACGCAAGCCGAAACGGTTCAGACGCTGATGGAACACGGGCTGCTGCACATCCAGTAGTCAACCCAGCGTGCAAAGCTAAGCCGTCGTCGAAGACTGACCTGAGGTGTCAATGCGACGATCGGTCATTGACGGCTGCCATAGATCAAATCTCTATCTGGCCGGACCAGCCGCACACCGTTAATTTGAACTCATCGAATGGCTCACCCCCTGGCGAGCCGGGCGATGATCACATGAGCCATCGATGCAAAAAGACAATCCACCACCAGCCACCGCCACCCCCGACCTCTCCGCCCACACCCCGATGGTGATGATGCAGCATCATTGCGGTATGCGCGCAATCATGCGGGCCTCCCGCAGGTGAATCTGCCTTTGGCTATGGATTGGCGGAGTTATTGGCACCCTTTTTGAGGCGTAAATTCAGGAAGCAAACGGAGGATCAGTTCAACGACTCGACCCAGTTCTCCACCAATAGACCTGGCACCCGCTCGAACTCGCCAAGGTTATTGGTGACCAGGGTCAGGCCTTCGCTGCGGGCGTGGGCGGCGATGTGCAGGTCGTTCACGCCGATGGGCCGACCGGCCTTCTCCAGCGCGCTACGGATAGCGCCGTAGTGGAGCGACACCTTGGCGGTGTATGGCAACACCTGGAGCAGGCTGGCGAACTCTTCAACCACGGCGAGGTTTTGCGCCAATTTGGCACTCTTCTCTGCACCGTGATACAACTGGGACAGCGTAATGGCCGAGATCGCCATGCGCCCTGCGTGCTGGTTGAAGACCTCCAACACCTCGACGGGCCGGCGCTTGATGACGTAGATGACTAAGTTGGTGTCGAGCAGGTAATTCAGCATCGCAATGAAGTCAGAAGATTTCGCGTTCGGCCTGTTGCTGGGTATCGCGCTCGGCCATGAAATCGTCTGACACCTGCGGCCCACGCAGGAAGAACTCGTCCCAGGTGTGGCCCACCGGCGAGATGATGCGGTCCAACCCGCGTGCGCGAACTTCTACCTTCTTGACACCTTCGGGCAGGCGCACGTCGGCTGGCAGGCGCACGGCCTGGGAGCGGTTGTTGGTGAAAACAGTGGTGATGCTCATGGCGGCCCCTTGGAGGTATATAGCAACAGTACATGGCGCATCGCGTGTGCGCGCCACATCCGACTCCTGACACCACCCCGATCGACCCCGACCTCTGCGCCCACACCGCCATGATGCAGCATGATGTCGGTGCGCAAGCGTTCTTGCGGATTTCGCAAGGGTTAGTCCTCTTTTGGCCCCGGATTGGCGGACAAAATGGCAACGCGTCCACCGCCGGGGAATGCCGTCCGTAGCCCTGGTGTAAACCACGACAGGCTTGTCCGTTTGTAAGGCGTGTTTCTGTGGACAGGGCTTATGCTGGCTATCCTTGCCCCAGGTACGAGCAAAGAACGCGTTAGAACGTTCGAGGAATATAGGGCCGGTTGCTCGCTCTTCAGCCAATCATCTGGTAGCCCGATACCGGCTAATTGACATATATCTGCATTGCAGCTAAATTTCACTTAGCTGAATAGCAGCTATCTAGATTTGTTTCCATGACTTCCGCATCAAATGTCCAACCTAGCCCGCGCGCGCAGTCACGGGATCAACCTGCTGCGCAACCCTTGGTCACCGCCTTGCAACTGGGCCAGTTGCTCAAGGCTGCCAGGAACAGGCGAAAGCTGAGCCAGGCATCAGTGGCAAGCCGGCTTTCGCTTAGCCAAAATCGCATTTCGTACCTGGAACTGCACCCCGATGAGATCAGTTTCAAGCAGCTTCTAGCCTGGTGCTCGGTGGTCGGAATGCAACTGCATCTCGGTGAGCGCAGCACATTGACCGACTCCGACACGAACGTCGAGTGGTGACATGAGGCGCAAGTCTCAGGGTCAAACACTGGCACTTTGGGCCAACGGCCAGCGCGTGGGCCGCTGGACAACGCCCACGCGCGGGGACATGGAACTGCAGTACGAGCGCGTCTGGCAGGACTCTGAACTGGGCCGACCGCTATCGCTGTCCCTTCCCTTCAACATGCATGGCGAACCCATCAAAGGCGACAGCGTTGCCAACTACTTCGACAATTTGCTGCCAGATAGCTCCGACATCAGAAAACGAGTAGCCCTGCGATTCAAGACCGGATCGCTCGAGCCGTTCGATCTGCTGCGCGCTATCGGGCGCGACTGCGTAGGCGCTATTCAGTTGCTCGCAGAAGACGAGGACCCAACGGGCTGGGACACGATAGACGGAGTCGAGCTGACAGAGGAGGACATCGAGCGCCACTTGCTAGAGGTTGTATCGCCTGGGTACCTTGGCGCCGGTCCGGACCCTGAAGACGACTTCCGCATCTCGCTCGCCGGAGCCCAGGAAAAAGACGCGTACCTGTGGTGGGAGGGCAAGTGGCACAAGCCTCGGGGCACAACACCGACCACCCATATTTTCAAGCTGCCCATTGGCATGGTGGGAGGGCGTCGCGCGGACTTCAGCACCTCAGTGGACAACGAGTGGCTGTGCATGAAACTGCTTCGCGCCTACGGACTGCCGACGGCGAATGTGGAAATCGCGACCTTTGGACAACAACGTGTGCTCAATGTCGAACGCTTTGACCGACGGCTCTCGGCCTCGGGCGAGACTCTGTTGCGCCTGGTGCAAGAGGACTTCTGCCAGGCGACGGGAACATCTCCCTTGCTCAAGTACGAAAGCGACGGCGGCCCTGGGCTCAAGCAAATTTTCACTATCCTGCGGCAATCGGCCAAAGCACAGGAGGACATGCGGACCGTCATGGCTTCTCAAATCCTGTTCTGGATGCTGCGCGCACCTGATGGGCACGCTAAAAACTTTTCCATCCAGTTGCTTGCTGGCGCTGCGAGCCGATTTCACCTCACGCCCGTATACGATGTGATGTCAGCCTACCCTGTCATGGGGTCGGGGCCCAACCAATGGGCCGACCAGGAAATCAAGCTGGCCATGGCACTGCAAGGCAAGAATCGGCACTATCAAATGCATGCAGTATTGCGCCGGCACTTCAATAGCACCGCAAAGCTGGCGGGTTACGGCGTGGATGCTGAGGAACTTGTTCACGAACTCATTGAGAAGACACCCTCGGCCATAGAGCAGGTACAACGGCAAATACCTGCCGGGTTCTCACAAAGGGTAGTCGATTCTGTGTTTTCCGGCTTGTCCAAGGCAGCACAGCAGCTTGAGGCACAGGCGCCAAAATCCATCTCGCGCCAACGCGCACCAAAAGGCGCCAGCGGACATTAGCAATATGGCGAACTCCGGCAGAAGTGGCGAGTCGGAATCTGCGGATCCCAACCAACAACATGTAGACCAATTGACGGTTAACCGAATACGCCTGACATGCCGAACCTGACGGACCAGACGCGGATAATTCCGAGATTCCTGACGACCGACCGTTTTGTGTACGTCCTGTACGCAACTTGTTGGCGCTGACCGAAAACTGACCCACTTAGAGGGGGTGTGCTGATCCAAAACTGACCCAGGTGTTTTACTGGCTCTGCCTGATTTTTAGGCAGGAGCAAAAAAGGTGATCACCATGGAAATTTTGGGAAGAATCAAGCGGCTGTATTTCCGCGACAAGAAGTCTTTGCACGACATAGCGCGCCTCACGGGCCTGTCGCGCAACACGATCCGCAGATGGGTGCGAGAACCGCAGGCACAGGACGCTTTGAAGTATGTCCGCCAGGACATGCCCGGCAAGCTCGATGCTTATCACGCAGAAATTGAGCAGGCACTCAAGGCGGACTCACACCGCACCAAGCAAAACCGGCGAACGGCCAAAGCCCTGTTGGTGCAAATCCAGGCGCGCGGCTATACCGGCGGCTATAGCCAGCTCACGGCATTTGTGCGGCAATGGCGCGGCCAGGAAGGCAAGGCTCTGAAGGCATTCGTGCCGCTGCTGTTCGAGCTGGGTGAGGCGTTTCAGTTTGACTGGAGCGATGAAGGCATGGTCGTTGGCGGCATTTACTACAAGTTGCAGGTGTCGCATCTCAAGCTTTGCGCCAGCCGTGCGTTCTGGCTGGTAGCCTATCCGAGCCAGGGTCACGAAATGCTCTTTGACGCCCACACCAGATCGTTCACTGCTTTGGGCGGCATTCCCCGGCGGGGGATTTACGACAATATGAAGACAGCGGTAGACAAGGTCAAAAAAGGCAAGGGCCGCACGGTCAATGCCCGTTTCAATGCCATGTGCGCGCACTACCTGTTCGATGCCGACTTCTGCAATGTTGCCTCCGGCTGGGAGAAAGGTGTTGTGGAGAAAAATGTGCAAGACAGCCGCAGGCGCATCTGGCTGGATGCGCAAAATATCCAGTGGAACTCATTTGCGCAGCTGAACACCTGGCTTGGGGAGCGCTGCCGCGCGCTGTGGGCAGAGCTGCGTCATCCTGAATACAGGGAGTTCAGCGTCCTAGAGATGCTTGAACAGGAGCGCACCGTGATGATGCCCATGCCGATTGCGTTTGATGGCTATGTAGAAAAGCAGGCGCGGGTGAGCAGCACCTGTCTGGTGGCGGTGGCGCGCAATCGTTACTCCGTTCCATGTGAACTGGTGGGTCAGAAACTGAGCACCCGGCTGTACCCGGGGCAAGTGGCTGTGGCCACGGGCGATGCCATTGTTGCTAGGCACGAACGCCTGTCAGATGCGGGGCGTGTCAATTACGACTGGCAGCACTACATTGAATTGGTTCAGCGCAAGCCAGGAGCTTTGCGCAACGGCGCGCCGTTTGCCGACATGCCGGTGCCACTGCAAAGACTCAGACAGGGGTTGCTGCGGCGAGTTGGTGGCGACAAGGTCATGGCCCAAGTGCTGGCCTGTGTGCCCACGGCTGGATTGGAAGCCGTTCTGGTGGCGGTAGAGTTGGTGGTGGAGACTGGCGCACTCAGCGTCGAGCACGTTCTGAACGTGTTGGCCCGCCTCAATGCAAAGCCGCAACCCGATTGCGTCGAGACAACGTTGCAGCTCACGGAGGCACCGCTGGCCAACACCAGCCGGTATGACAGCCTGCGTACAGAGGTGGAGGCCCACCATGCGCCATGACATCACCACGGAGCTCAAAGAGCTGCGCTTGAACGGCATGGCAAGTGCCTGGACGGATTTGGTTGCGCTGGGAGAAACTGGGACCGCAACATCGAAATGGTTGATCGAGCATCTTCTGCAAGCCGAACACACGGACCGTGCGATGCGCTCCATCAGCCACCAGATGAAGGCAGCCCGCTTCCCGATTCACCGGGACCTGGCCGGGTTTGACTTCCATCTTTCCAAGGTGGACGAGAGTCTGGTCAAGCAATTGGCAACGCTGGAATTCACCGACACGGCCCAAAATGCGGTGCTCATTGGTGGGCCTGGAACTGGCAAGACACACTTGGCTACCGCGCTGGGGGTTGCTGGTGTCACCTTGCAAAGCAAAAGGGTGCGTTTCTATTCCACGGTGGATCTGGTCAACGCCCTGGAGCAGGAGAAGACAAAGGGACAGGCCGGACGCATTGCACAGTCATTGCTTCGCACGGACCTAGTCATCCTGGATGAACTGGGGTATCTGCCGTTCAGCCAGGCTGGTGGGGCACTGCTGTTTCACTTGCTGTCCAAACTATACGAGCACACCAGCGTAGTCATTACGACCAACCTGAGCTTCTCGGAATGGTCCAGTGTGTTTGTGGACGCCAAGATGACGACGGCACTCCTTGACCGTCTGACCCACCATTGCCACATCGTCGAGACGGGCAACGAGTCCTACCGATTCCAGCACAGCAGCATGGCAACCAAGTCGCGGATCAAGGACAGGGAACAAACGCGCAAGGTTGCCAAAGCAGCAACGGGTGCAGATCCGTTGTGAGTGAAACAAGCCAGGGCAATTGCGTTACGGGCTACGCCCTTCACTCCATTGCCCTGGCGATAACCAACAACAAGGGGGAAGGGAAAAACCGGACACTGAGTACACTTATCCACAGTTGCTAAATCAAAATGCAACTATCCGTCCTGGGTCAATATTGAATCGGCAGGGTGGGTCAGAATTCAATCGGCGCAGACACTCGACTACACATCGGGCGTGTTTACGGTAGAGCGTCACATCCGTGGCAAATGGGCCTGCGCGAAGT
>JBKJIS010000136.1:0-12099 GCA_046598305.1 Thiobacillus sp. | reverse complement strand
ATGGGGGCGTCGGCGGTGCTGTTGTTCGCCGCGCCGCACGGTGCGATGTCGCAACCGTGGCCTGTGTTCGGTGGGCATCTGGTATCGGCCTTGATTGGCGTGGCTTGCGCACGTTGGCTGGGCGCCGAGCCCATGCTCGCCGCTTCATTGGCGGTGGCGCTGTCGATTGCCGCCATGTATGGCCTGCGCTGTCTGCATCCGCCGGGCGGCGCGACTGCATTGTATGCCCTGTTGGGCGGTGAAACGGTGCATGCATTGGGCTATGGCTATGTGCTCAGCCCGGTGCTGCTCAATGCGGTTGTGTTGTTGGGGGTGGCGGTAGTGTTCAACTATCCGTTTGACTGGCGGCGCTATCCGCAAAGCTGGCATCTCCGCCAGTCGGGCAACCTGGTCGTGTCCGAGCCTGCTGAGGAAAAGATGATCCCGCATGACAATCTGGTCTATGCGCTTTCCAGAATCGATACGTTTGTCGACGTCAGCGAAGAGGACTTGCAGCGGATATATATGCTGGCGCTGGCCGGGCGGCCGCAGGTCCATCCTGAAGCAGTGTCTGGCATGCGGCCGGTATCGCAGATGCACGATTGATCGGATGGGGGTCGCTCCGCTTCTTGATTCAAATCCGGCATGCGGCGCACGCGAAATCAACGTCAAGCTTTCAGACAAGCGTGAACGCAGTGCGCGGGTGATCGGCGCCTCCAGCAATTCGGGAGGGCCGTTGATCGATTTGGCGTGCCGCGTCGTGGGCGTGAATGCGCAAATTTACAGCCGCAGTGGCGGCTATCAGGCAAGCTGACGGTGCTCTGGACGCCTCGGTTGCGTTGCATAGTCCGGTTGATGTGGCCGGCATTCGGCCGAGCTACGGCAAGCCCCTTTCATTCGTCAGGCCAGGGCTGCGAATGAAACGGAGGCATTATTTTTCCGCTGCAAGTTCCGTCGTGATGATGAACAATGAAAGCCGCATGAGCTTGGCTGCCCACGTCATGCCCTCTCCAGCCCTAGACCCTCAAGGCCTGCGCCAAGCATGGCCAGTGCAACAAGCAGGTTGTTTCGCCAGTTTTCAGTCATGGTTTTGCCCTCCATTCAGTTAAAGAAATTTAATGCGGCTGCGCAGTTCATCGATGCCCGTCACCACATCGCTTAGCGTGTTGCCATCTTCGGCCGTGCCGACGATTACGCCCTTGCCTGATACAGGAATGATCGTATCGATCTGGAAGCGTCCGCTGGTGCCGCGCAGAAAGCATTCCTCGTCAAAATAGAGACGGTCCCCTGTCGTTCCAACCGCATCCGATTCAAGGGTGTCGAACCCGATGAGCCTGACGAGGTCATCGCGGTCGTCGAAGTCGATGGCATCGATAGATCGATTTTCGGGGTTAATCAAAATGGCTTTCATCTTGGGTCCTCATTTTTTACGCGTTTAATTCAAATGCCCGCCCGGCTCGGGGCGGGCACCGACCTTGGGATTAGCCGAGATCAAAGCGATCCAGATTCATCACCTTGGTCCACGCTGCCACGAAGTCGTGGACGAATTTCTCCTCCGCATCCGAGCTGGCATAGGCTTCAGCCAATGCTCGGAGTTGAGCGTTCGAACCGAAGACCAGATCGACGCGGGTGCCGGTCCACTTCTTTTCTCCGGTTTTGCGGTCAGCCCCCTCAAAACCATCTTCATCCTTCGACACCGGCTTCCACACAATGCCCATGTCGAGCAGGTTGATGAAGAAGTCGTTGGTGAGTGCGCCCGGCCGCTGGGTGAAGACCCCGTTATGGGATTGTCCAACGTTGGCATTCATGGCGCGCATGCCGCCCACCAGCAGCGTCATCTCTGGCGCGGAAAGCGTTAGCAATTGCGCCTTGTCGAGCAGCAGTTCCTCGGCCGAAACGGTGTATTGCGCCTTCTGGTAGTTGCGGAAGCCATCGGCGATCGGTTCGAGCACGGCGAAGGCTTCCACATCGGTCTGTTCCTGCGAGGCATCCATGCGGCCCGGCGTGAATGGTACCGTCACGGCATGGCCCGCTTTCTTTGCGGCCTCTTCGACACCGGCGCACCCCGCCAGCACAATGAGATCGGCCAGCGAGACTTTCTTGCCGCCGGTGTTGAACTCACGCTGGATGCCTTCGAGCTTTGCTAACACGTTGGCCAGTTGCTTCGGCTGGTTGGCTTCCCAGTCCTTTTGCGGCGCGAGGCGGATGCGCGCGCCATTGGCGCCGCCACGCTTGTCTGAATTGCGGAACGTGGATGCTGACGCCCAGGAGGTCGAAACCAGCTCCGAAACTGAAAGCCCGGCTGCCAGTATCTTGCTCTTGAGCGTGGCAACGTCCTGGTCGTCGACCAGGTGATGGTCAACAGCGGGAATCGGGTCTTGCCAGATCAACTCTTCCGCGGGCACTTCGGGGCCGAGATAGCGCGAACGCGGGCCCATGTCGCGGTGCGTCAGCTTGAACCAGGCGCGGGCAAAGGCATCGGCAAATTCGTCAGGGTTCTGGTGGAAGCGTCGTGCGATCACCTCATAGGCCGGATCCATCCGCATCGCCATATCCGCAGCGGTCATGATGATCGGCACTTTCTTCGAGGCATCGTGTGCAGCCGGTGCCATGTTGCTGTCGGTCGCCTGTTTCGGTGTCCACTGATGCGCGCCCGCCGGGCTTTTGGTCAGCTCCCACTCGTTGCCGAACAACATATCGAGATAGCTCATGTCCCACTTGATCGGGGTCGGCGTCCACGAGCCTTCCAGGCCGCTGCCGATCTGGTCGCCGCCCTTGCCGCTTTTGAAGTTGCTCTTCCAGCCCAGCCCTTGCTCGTCGAATCCGGCCGCCTCGGGTGCAGGACCGACCAGTGCCGCATCGCCGGCACCGTGGCATTTGCCAAAGGTGTGACCGCCGCAGGTGAGCGCCACCGTCTCTTCGTCGTTCATCGCCATGCGTTCAAAGGTATCGCGTACGTCTCGACCGGACCCGAGTGGATCCGGATTGCCGCCCGGACCTTCCGGGTTGACGTAAATCAGGCCCATTTGTACCGCTGCAAGCGGATTCTCGAGGTTACGCTCGCCTGAGTAGCGCGCCTTGTCATCCAGCCACGTGTCCTCGCTGCCCCAGTAAACATCGGTCTCCGGCGCCCAGATATCTTCGCGTCCGCCCGCAAAACCAAAGGTCTTGAAGCCCATCGATTCCATTGCGACGTTGCCCGTAAGCACGATAAGGTCGGCCCAAGAGATGTTCTTGCCGTATTTTTGCTTGATCGGCCACAGCAACCTGCGCGCCTTGTCGAGGTTGACGTTGTCGGGCCAGCTATTGAGCGGGGCAAACCGCTGGTTGCCGTGTCCCGCACCGCCGCGGCCATCAGCCGTGCGGTAAGTGCCCGCGCTGTGCCACGCCATGCGAATGAAAAACGGGCCGTAGTGACCGTAATCCGCCGGCCACCAGTCCTGCGAATCGATCATCAGGGCTTCGAGGTCCGTCTTCACCGCCACGAGATCGAGTGTTTTAAATGCTTCGGCATAGTTAAAACCCTCACCCATAGGATTGGACTGGGGCGCATGCTGATGCAGAATTTCAAGCCGTAACTGGTTCGGCCACCAGTCGCGGTTCGTCGGGCCACTTCCAGCGGCGTGATGAAATGGGCATTTGCTTTCGGACATGTTTCTCTCCTGTTAATCATTGAATGAACTACCGAACCCTCCCATTTAAGCCCATGGGATGAATGGTGGATAATGAATAATTTAGAATAAGTCGATTGATAAAATAGAACACACAGATATGACCCTGCAAGAACTTAAATATCTGGTGGCACTGGCGGATCACGGCCACTTCGGACGGGCAGCAGAATCGTGCTGCATTACCCAGTCTACGCTCTCCACCCAACTCAAGAAGCTCGAAGACTTTCTTGGCGTCACCCTGTTCGACCGCAGCCTCAAACGCGTCACCCCAACGCCGATCGGCCGCGAGATTCTGCAAGCCGCCCGCAACATCGTCGAAGAATCCGAGCGCATCAAACAACTGGCCAAGCACGCGCAGGATCCGATGGCGCGCACCTTGCGCCTTGGCATCATCCCTACGCTGGGGCCGTATTACCTGCCGCACGCGCTGATGCTGATGCATAAAAAACACCCGGGTCTGCGCCTGCTGCTGCGCGAGGAAATGACGCCGCAGATTCTGGAGCACCTGGCCGATGGCAAACTGGATGCCGGCTTGCTGGCGCTGCCGGTCGAAGACGACAACCTGCGTGTTGAGCCCCTGTTCTACGAGCCCTTCTTCGCCGCCTTGCCTGCCGGGCATGCGCTGGCCAAACACGCTGTGCTGAAAGTGCCGGACATCATGGACGAGAAATTATTGCTGCTCGATGAAGGCCACTGCCTGCGCGACCAGGCACTCGATGTCTGCGGCACACACTCGAAAGGCCGCGAAGAAGTGCGCGCCACCAGCCTCGAAACCCTGCGCCAGATGGTGGGCATGGGGCTGGGGGTCACCTTGCTGCCTGCGCTGGCCGTCGATGCCGGGCCGCGCATTAGCAAAAAATCGGTTGAAGTCCGGCCCTTCAAAAAGCCAGTTCCGGGCCGCACTATCGGACTGGTGTGGCGCAAGCGTGCGCCGTTTCCCGAAACCTTCGAGCGTCTGGCGCAAACCCTGAAAACCCATTTACCTACTGAAGTGGAGCCCGTCTGATGTCCGACCTGAATGATGCGCGTGTCTTTTTCGCCGCCGAGCGCACCCTGCTGGCGTGGAACCGAACCGGCCTGACCCTGATGACGTTTGGCTTCGTGATCGAACGCTTCGGCATGCTCATGCATGCGTTCCGCCCGATCCCTGGGCATATCGGGCGAGACCTGTCATTCTGGATTGGCATCGCCTTTATTGCCCTGGCCCTGCTGGTGATCGGCTTTTCGATCGTGCAGTTTCGGCGTGTGCTGAAAACACTCAAGCCGATCGAAATCCCCGCGCGCTACTGCACCTGGTCGGGCATCGCGATGAATCTGTCGGTGGTGGTGCTGGGATGTGCGCTGCTGGTGTATCTGTTTGCCGAGCTTTAGCCTCAGGCTCAGACATGATTGTTTTTCCTGTACGTAAGTATTCCCGGTTGATTGCTGCGCTTAGGCAACTGCCACACTTTTTACCTGCGCGATCACTTCCATGCCTGGCTGCAAATCCAGAGCATGTGCCGACTTTCGGGTAATACGTGACAGCAGCACAGTGTCTTCCAGTGCCAAGCGCACCAGTACCTGGCCCGGAGCATCATCGGCGAGTTCGATCACGCGTGCGGGCAGCAGGTTGAGAATGCTGGTCTGGCTGGGCATGGCGAGGGTAAGGCTGACGTCGCGCGCGGCGATGCGAACGCGCAGGGGTTCTCCCGGCGCGGCATGCAGGCCGGGCAGGCTGAGTGTGATGCCGCCGTGGGACACCTGGGTGAGATGAAACTCTGCATCGTGCGAAACCACGGTGGTGTCGATGACGGTGCTGGCGGTGTCGCGGTGCGCCAGCGGTAGGTCGAGCCGGGTCAGGCCCTCCACAAGTGGACCTTGATAGGTGATTGTTCCGGCTTCGATCAGCAGCAGGGTGTCGGCCAGTCGTGCCACTTCGTCGAGCGCATGGCTGACATAAATGATTGGCAACTCAAGTTGCCGGTGCAGGCGTTCCAGATAGGGCAGGATGTCGGCGCGGCTGGCGGCGTCGAGCGCCGACAACGGCTCGTCCATCAGCAGCAGGCGCGGGCTGGCCAGCAGGGCGCGGCCGATGGCGACGCGCTGGCGCTGGCCGCCGGACAGTTGCTGCGGGCGGTGCGTGAGCAGGGTTTTCAGGCCGAGCCATTCGACGACATCGTCGAAGCCAATGCGGCGCTCGGTAGCGGGCACGCGCTTCCAGCCATATTCCAGATTGCCGCGCACGCTCAGGTGCGGGAACAGGCTGGCTTCCTGGAATACATAACCGAGTGCGCGGCGATGCGTGGGTAGAAACGTGCGGTCGTCCTGCCAGGTTTCGCCGTTGACGATTATCGAGCCGGGCGCGCGGCTCAAGCCGGCGATTAATCTGAGAAGGGTCGTTTTGCCGGAGCCCGATGCGCCGAATAGGGCAGTGATGCCGCGCGACGGCAGGCTGAATTCGACATCGAGCTCGAAGCTGCCAAGCGTGGTGCGAAAGCGCGCGTCGATGGTGCTCATGTGGCCGTGCGCTGCCACTGGCCGCTGTGTCGCCCCAGCATCAGCAGTACCGCGAAAGAAAACAGCACCAGCCCAGCCGACAGGAGATGCGCCTGCGTGTATTCGAGCGCCTCGACGTGATCGTAAATCGCCACCGACAGCACCCGCGTCTCGCCCGGAATGTTGCCGCCCAGCATCAGCACCACGCCGAACTCGCCCACGGTATGGGCAAACGTCAGCACGGCGGCGGTGATGAAACCGGGCCGCGACAGCGGCACCGCCACACTCCAGAACCGATCCCACAGCGAGGCGCGCAGGGTGGCGGCCACTTCGAGCGGACGCGCGCCGATGGCGGCAAACGCATTGGCGATCGGTTGCACCGCGAACGGCAGCGAGAACACCACCGATCCCACCACCAGCCCGCCAAAGGTGAAGGGCAGGGTGGCGAGTCCGAGTTGCTGCATCCACTGGCCGATCGCGCCCTTGGGACCGAGCAGCACCAGCAGATAAAACCCCAGCACCGTCGGTGGCAGCACCAGCGGCAGCGACACCAGCGCGGTGACCGCAGCACGCCAGCGGGTTTGGGTGTGGGTGAGCCACCAGGCCAGCGGCGTGGCGATCAGCATCAGCAGCAGCGTGGTGACGGCAGCGAGTTGCAGCGTGAGGGTGATCGCCGAACCGTCGGCTGCGGATAAAATCATCTAGCGTTCGTAGCCGTAGCTGCGAATGATGGTGAGTGCCGCAACCGGGGTTTTCAGATAGTCGTACAGCGCACGCGCGGCCGCGTTGTTCTCGCCGCGCTTCAGCAACACCGCATCCTGGCGGATCGGCGCGTGAAGCGAAGAGGGAACCAGCCAGGCCGAGCCGCTGCTGAGCTTGCCGTCCTGCATCACCTGCGACAGCGCCACAAAGCCGAGCTCGGCGTTGCCGCTGGCAACAAACTGATAAGTCTGCGCGATGTTTTCTCCGATCACGAATTTTCCTTGCACGCTGTCGGTGAGCTTGAGTTTGGCCAACACTTCGACGGCCGCCGCACCGTAAGGCGCCAGCCTGGGGTTGGCAATCGCCAGCCGTCGAAAGCGGTTCTGCCGCAGCACGGCATCGCTGCCGTCGATGAACCCCGGGCGGTCGCTCCACAGCACCAGCCGGCCAATGGCATAGGTCTGGCGCTGAACGGCATCGCCTTCGCGCAGCAGCCGTGCCGGCGTTTCGGCGTCCGCGGCCAGAAAAACATCGAAGGGCGCGCCGTTCTTGATCTGCGCATAAAACTTGCCGGTGGAGCCGAATGACAGCGTGAGCGTGTGACCGCTCGACTGTTCAAATTGCGCCGCCAGTTTTTTCATCGGCGCGGCAAAGTTGGAGGCCACCGCGACATGCGCCTGCCCGGCGTGCGCCATAACGGGTTGCAGGGCGAACAGCAGAATGACGTGGAGGCAGCGGAAAGTGTGTCGGCGGTTCATGCTGCGATGATAGCCGGACGGATGCCGGGCAGGCGCGCGAAACTGTCGCGTTTTACGGTTTCGATGAAGTCGGCGACGTAGGCGCGGGCGGCATCGCTGCAGCGCACGGCGGCGTAGAGTTCGCCCCACAGACCATGCGGGCCGATAGGGCGCGCGGCGATGTAGCCGCGTTCGAGATAGGGCGCGACCGCCCACGCGGGCAGCGCCGCGAGGCCGCGCCGGCTGGCAACGAGCTGGAGGATGGCGACGGTGAGTTGCGCTTCGCGGCGCGCCGGTTTGATCCCGGCCGGATGGAGCACGCGGCGGATCAGGTCGAGACGGTCTTCTGGCACCGGATAGGTAATCAGGGTTTCATCGGCGAAATCGCGCGGGTGGAGATATTTTCGTTTGGCCAGCGCGTGCGCGGGCGGCATCAGCGCCAGCATCTCGAACCCGAACAGCGGCGCATGGGTCACGCCGGGGCGCGGCGTCGCCTCGGAGGTGATGACCAGATCGGCGCGGCCGTCCAGCAGCAGCCCCACCGGGTCGGCCTGAAAGCCGCCCAGCAGATCGAGGTCGACCCCTGGCCACACGTCGCGGTAGCAGTCCATCGCCGGCATCAGCCAGTCGTAGCAGGTGTGGCACTCCACCGCGATGCGCAATTCGCCCGCGTCGCCGTCTTTCAGCTTGGACAGATCGCGCAGCGCGGCGTCCACCTGCGGCAGCGTGGCCTGCGCCAGCGCCAGCAGGCGCCGCCCGGCGGCGGTGAGGCCAAGCGGCCGCGTGGCACGCTCGACCAGCGGCAGGGCCAGTGCTTCTTCCAGTGCCTTCAATTGATGCGACACCGCCGACTGCGTGAGGTGCAGGCGTTCGGCGGCAGCGGTCAATCCGCCGGCTTCGGTCACCGCCTGCAACAAGCGCAGGTGGCGCAGCTCGATATGAGAGTTGTTCATGGTGTTAATGAGAAATATTCGTTTGTCTCATGTTACGCGGGTCGGCATCATGGCGTCCATCATTCATTGGGAGCACAACATGGCACTGGCACACGTACTGGGCGTTCCGCGCATCGGCCCAAACCGCGAACTGAAATTCGCGCAGGAAGCCTTCTGGCGCGGCGACATCGACGAGGCCGGGTTGCGCGCAGTGGCAAGCGGCATTCGCCAGGCCAACTGGCAGCGCCAGCATGCCGCCGGCCTGGATTGCGTGGCAGTGGGCGATTTTGCGTTCTACGACCAGATGCTGAATCACGTTGCGCTGCTGGGCTGCGCGCCGGCGCGCTTCGGCTTTGGCGGGCAGCTGGACTTGCCGGAATATTTCCAGCTGGCGCGTGGCAATGACGCTTGCCACGCGATGGAAATGACCAAGTGGTTCGATACCAACTATCACTACCTGGTACCCGAGTTCAAGGCCGACACGGCATTTTCGCTGGGAGCCGACTGGCTGTTCGACGAAGTGGCCGAGGCACAGACGGCCGGGTTCAATGCCAAGCCGGTGCTGATCGGTCCGCTCAGCTTTCTGTGGCTGGGCAAGGAAAAAACCGCCGGCTTCAACCGCCTCGATCTGCTCGACCGCCTGTTGCCGGTTTACGCGCAGATTCTGGCGCGGCTGAAAGCGCAGGGCGTGGAATGGGTGCAGATCGACGAGCCGATTTTGAGTCTGGATTTGCCGGCCGACTGGCGCGTGGCCTTCGAGCGCGCGTATCACAGCCTGAATGGCACGGGCGTGAAGCTGCTGCTCGCCAGCTACTTTGGCCCGCTGCGCGAAAACCTGCTGGTGGCATTGAAGCTGCCGGTGGCAGGGGTGCACGTCGATTGCGTGCGCGGCGGCGAGGAACTTTCGCAGGTGATCGACTGGTTGCCCGCGACCAAAATTCTCTCGGCGGGCGTAATCGACGGCCGCAACATATGGAAGACCGATCTTGCCGCCGTGCTCGAGCGCTTCGAAGGGCTGCATCAGCGTCTGGGCGACCGCCTGTGGCTTGCGCCTTCGTGTTCGCTGCTGCATGTGCCGGTGAGCCTGGCGAACGAACCCCGGCTCGACGCGGAAACCAAAAGCTGGCTGGCGTATGCCGATGAAAAAATTGCCGCGCTCGCCACACTCAAAACCGCATTCAACGCAGGCCGTCAGGCCGTGGCGGCGGAGCTGGCCGACAACGCACAGGCGCTGGCGTCGCGTCGCGCCTCGACACGCGTGCACGATGCTGCGGTGGGCGCGCGGCTGGCCGCGCTGTCGTCGGTGCATGACGTGCGCAACAACGGCTTTACGGTTCGCCAGATGGCGCAGCGCGCGCGCTTCAATTTGCCGTCTTTTCCCACGACAACTATCGGTTCGTTTCCGCAGACGGCGGAGATACGCAGTGCGCGTGCGCGTTTCAAAAAAGGCGAAATCAGCGAAGCCGACTACGCCGCTGCGATGCAGCGCGAAATCGGCATCGCCGTCGAAAAACAGGAAACGCTGGGGATCGACGTGCTGGTACATGGCGAAGCCGAACGCAACGACATGGTCGAATACTTCGGCGAACAGCTGGCCGGATTTGCGTTCTCGCAAAATGGCTGGGTGCAGTCCTACGGCAGCCGCTGCGTCAAGCCGCCGATCATTTACGGCGACGTCTCCCGCCCCGGCCCGATGACGGTGGGCTGGACGCGTTATGCGCAGTCGCTCACCGGCAAGCCGATGAAAGGCATGCTCACCGGCCCGGTGACTATCCTGCAATGGTCCTTCGTGCGCGACGACCAGCCGCGTTCGACCACCGCATTGCAGATTGCGCTGGCGATCCGCGATGAAGTGGTCGACCTCGAAGTCGCCGGCATCGGCATCATCCAGATCGACGAGCCGGCGTATCGCGAGGGCCTGCCGCTGCGCAAAGCAGACTGGCCGGCCTACCTCGACTGGGCGAGCCGCGCGTTCCGCATCAGCGCGTCCGGCGTCGCCGACGCGACGCAGATCCATACCCACATGTGCTATTCTGAATTCAACGACATCCTGCCCGCCATCGCTGCGATGGATGCCGACGTCATCACCATCGAAACTAGCCGCTCGGACATGGAACTGCTGCGCGGCTTCGGCGAGTTCAACTATCCCAATGAAATCGGCCCCGGCGTCTACGACATCCACAGCCCGCGCGTGCCGTCGGCGGAAGACATGACGCGGCTGCTGGAAAAAGCCGCGCAGGTGATTCCGCCGCGCAACCTCTGGGTCAACCCCGACTGCGGCCTGAAAACGCGGGGCTGGCCGGAAACCGAGGCGGCGCTGCGCAACATGGTGACAGCCGCCCACGCTTTGCGGCAGCAAGGCTGAATCGCCGCGCCGCACAGACGGCGCGGCCTGGCGGAACGTGTGCGCCCGGCGTGGGGGTCAAGCCAGGGAAAGAAACAAGCCAACATCCACAGCTTGACGTGAGCGTGACGCAATATTTCCGTCTTGGCAGTGCAGTAATTTTGCTGAATGTACCCGGCAAGAAAACCAATGTAGGGCGTCAATAAGCGAAGTGCATTGAGGCATCCGGCGCAATGCCCGTTGGATATTGCGCCCGCGGGCTGCAAGTATTTCCCTAATAAAAATATGCAGTTACGCTTCTCTCATGCAATCTGAGCAAAGGGGGAATCTAGTGTCCATCGCCGAACAAATCTACCAAATCGCCAAACCGTTGCCGGAGCCTTTAGCATTGGAAGCGCTGCATTTTATTGAGTACCTCAGCAATAAAGCTGCGGATATCGCCGAAATAAGCGACTTGGAAAATGCTCAGGAAGTTGTGATGAAACACGTCTGGGACAATCCCGATGATAAGGTTTGGAATGATGTTAAAGCCCTCTGACATCGTCCAAATCCCGTTCCCATTTTCCGACCTGACTCACAAAAAACATCGCCCGGTATTACTGCTCACCGCCCCTGATATTTTTGGTGACTTCCTTGCCGCGGCAATCACCTCTTAATCAGGACATAACGACGCCATACCGTTGCAAGACGAAGACATTGCCCAAGGCCGCTTGCCAAAAACCAGTTGGGTGCGCGCCACAAAACTCTTCTCCCTCAATCAAGACGCCGTCATTTTTACCTTGGGGAATCTCAAGTCAGAAGCGTTCGAACGGCTTCACAAAGAAATCTGCGCTGCACTGGGTTGCAACCCTGGCGAATAAATGATGTGGAGACTTGACCCTTAGTATAATTAATTTACTCTGAGTCAATTTAATTCATCCACCTCCATCACAGCCCGGCTTGACCGCCTGATCCTCGCCAAGGATCGACAGCACGCGGGTTTCGATGTGGCGCTTCACTCTGGTGAAGCCCGCGATCTCCAGCGTATCGATCACTCCGTTCGGCGGCACGCAGACTTCGATGGTGTCCCAGCAGAAGCAAGGCGTCTACTCATCACCGGTCGCGCTGTTGGGCGAATTGAATTGGGGCGGTAAAACCATGGACTGCTCACTGTTCTTTCATTTTCAGGAACTTTTGTTCCGCAAGGCATCTGCCACGACCAAGAGCGCGTCGGCCAGTCGCTTCGCTGTTTCCGGTGAGGGCAGCGGCAGCTTGAGGCT
>JBKJIS010000157.1:0-18693 GCA_046598305.1 Thiobacillus sp. | reverse complement strand
CGATAGCCATCACCTATTGGGTGAGAGCGCTACGCACCCGCTGGCACGTCTGGGCGTGCCCCACAAGGGGACTCCGATCCACTACGGGCTAAAGCCCGTGTGGAGTCGTATGCGCCTGGCTTTGTCGCTCCTCGTTGCAGGCCCCGGCCTGCCGCCTCGTCGCTTCGCGCCAGACACCCGCCCAGACGCACCATCGGGCGCGTCCAACTACGGTTTCCAGGTTAGATGAGCGAGCAAAAAGCAACCATCGTCGTCAAACGCATCAAGAAGGTGGCCGGTGGCCATCATGGTGGCGCGTGGAAGATCGCCTATGCCGATTTCGTGACGGCGATGATGGCTTTTTTCCTGCTGATGTGGCTGTTGGGCTCAACCGCCAAGGGCGACCTGGCCGGTATTGCAGAGTATTTCAAGACACCGCTCAAAGTGGCCATGCGGGGCGGCGATGGCAGTGGAGACAGTTCCAGCGTACTCAAGGGCGGCGGCCAGGACTTGACGCGCATGGCGGGGCAAGTGAAAAAGGGTGAATCCATCCCGGAAAAAAAATCCTACAATCTTGAGGCGGCAAAAGCCGAACTCTTGCGTGAGGAAGCTGCCAAACTCAAGTTACTGGAAGGTCGCCTTAAAGCAGCGATTGATAGCAACCCAACGCTCAAGCAGTTCAAGCGTCAATTGCTGATTGACATTACCAGCGAAGGTTTGCGTATCCAGATTGTTGACGAGCAGAATCGGCCTATGTTCAATCTGGCCAGTGCTGACTTGCAGCCCTACACCAAAATTATTCTGAATGAGATAGGCCGTGTCCTGAACGATGTGCAAAACCGAATCAGCCTGTCGGGGCATACCGATACCACCGCGTATGCGAGCGGCGATCGGGGGTATAGCAATTGGGAACTGTCGACCGATCGCGCCAATGCTTCGCGGCGAGCGTTGATCGCGGGCGGAATGGACGAGGCAAAAATGCTGCGCGTGGTGGGGCTGGCTTCATCTGTTCCCTTCAATCAGGCGAAGCCTTCCGACCCTGTAAACCGGCGCATCAGCATCATTGTGATGAATAAGCGCACCGAAGACGCCGTAACCAAGGAAGCAAGCGGCGTGAGTGCGGCCAACGAAGCAGAAGCCGGCAACAAAGTGAGCAAGGCTGCACCCCCGAACTGATCGAATACGACACCAGACAGTGAGTGGCCTGATTTGTGTGCTGTCATGCACAATTCAGGCCACTTCTTTTCCTGCTGGCCAGGGTCGGGTCAGCTGAACATGCGACTTGAAGCTAAATAGCGGCCCAAATCCACCTTTATTCCCCTGATCGCACGCACGTAACGTGCACAATAATTCAGCCTGTAGACCCCCCGTCGATAACCGATGGATCACAATTAACAGGTGGATTTTGGGATGGCTGAAGGCAGCGATCAGGAAAAAACAGAAGCCCCATCGCCACAGCGATTGGAGAAATCACGCGAAGACGGCCAAGTGGTGCAGTCACGCGAGCTGTCGACTTTTGTCATCTTGATGGTGGGCGGGTCAGCATTGTGGATGATGGCCAGTGGACTCGGTCAGACCCTGTCACATATTGTTAAGAGTGCACTTCAGTTCAATCCCGGAATTGCCCGCGACAGCGCGCACGTGATGGCGCAGCTTTCAAACCAGTTTTTTGAGGCAGCCTTTGCCTTGGCGCCTTTCCTGGGCATCATGGTGCTCGCCACACTGGCTTCTCCACTCATGCTTAGCGGTTGGTTGTTCAGCACCAAGGCATTGGAACCGAAATTCAATCGCATGAACCCGATATCGGGCATCAAACGCATGTTTTCGAGCCAGGGATTGATTGAGCTGGTCAAGGCACTGGGCAAAGTTGGCTTGCTGGGTGGCGTAGCGGCCTGGTTGATCTGGACTAACCTCGATGGAATTTTCTCGCTCAGCCTTGAATCGCCTTCGCGCGCGATTCAGCATATGGGTGACCTGATAGGAAAAATTTTCCTGATTGTTTCCGGCACGATGATTCTTATCGTTGCGATCGATTTGCCTTATCAGATATGGAGTCATCACAACAAACTCAAGATGACCAAAGAAGAGTTGCGTCAGGAAGCCAAGGAGTCGGAAGGCGATCCGCACCTCAAGGCGCACATCCGTGCCCAGCAGCGTGAAGTGGCACGTCGCCGCATGATGTCCGAGATTCCCACCGCTGATGTGGTGATCACCAACCCGACCCATTATGCCGTCGCGCTCAAGTACAGCGAAGGCAAGATGCGCGCCCCCCGCGTGGTGGCCAAAGGCGCCGACGCTGTCGCTGCGCGCATCCGCGAACTGGCGGCCGAGCACAAGGTGCCGCTGCTGGAAGCGCCGCCGTTGGCGCGTGCGCTGTTCCGCCACACCGAACTTGGCGACGAAATCCCGGCCACGCTCTACGCAGCGGTGGCCGAAGTACTGGCCTATGTGTTCCAGCTGCGCCATTTCCAGCAAGTGGGTGGGGCCTATCCCAATGCGCCGACCACCTTGCCGGTTCCGCCCGAACTTGACCCGCTGCAGGCCACCGCATGAACGGCGCACGGCGACTTTCGAGCCTCTTCAGCGCTGCCAATGCCAGCTCGCTGGCCGCGCCTATTTTCATCATCCTCATCCTGGCGATGCTGGTGCTGCCGCTGCCGCCGTTTGCGTTGGACATCCTGTTCACCTTCAACATCGCGCTCTCCATCATGGTGCTGCTGGTGGCGCTGTCGACCAAGAAAGCACTCGATTTCGCCGCCTTTCCCACCGTGCTGCTGCTTTCCACGCTGCTGCGGCTGGGGCTCAACGTTGCCTCGACCCGTGTGATCTTGCTGGAAGGCCACACCGGGCCGGATTCCGCTGGCAAGGTGATCGAGGCCTTCGGTCATTTTCTGGTCGGCGGCAATTACACGGTCGGTATCATTGTGTTTGTCATCCTGGTGGTGATCAACTTCATCGTCATTACCAAGGGCGCCGGGCGCATCGCCGAGGTCAGCGCACGCTTTACCCTGGACGCGATGCCGGGCAAGCAGATGGCGATCGACGCCGACCTCAACGCCGGCTTGGTCAATGAGGACGAGGCGCGTCGCCGTCGTGCCGAAATTTCCCAGGAAGCGGATTTTTACGGTTCCATGGACGGCGCCTCGAAATTCGTTCGTGGCGATGCCATCGCCGGCATTCTCATCCTCATCATCAACATCGTCGGCGGGCTACTCATCGGTCTGATGCAGCACGATATGTCGCTGGCCGATGCAGCGCGCACTTACACCCTGCTGGCGATTGGCGATGGCCTGGTGGCGCAGATCCCGGCGCTGGTGATTTCGATTGCCGCCGGCATTATCGTCAGCCGCGTCAGCACAGATGAAGACATCGCCGGACAGATGCTATCCAGCATCTTCAGCAAGACGCAGGCGCTCTACATCACCGCCGTGATTCTGGGCATGATGGGCATGATCCCGGGGATGCCTAATTTAGTCTTTCTGCTTCTGGCGGGCGGCATGGTCTGGCTGGCCTACAGTATGGAGAAGCGGAAAAAAGAAGTCCCGATAGAAGAGCCTGTGGCCCCCGTCGCGATGGTCGAAGCACTGGAAGCCAGCTGGGAAGACGTTGCACCCATTGACACCCTGGGTCTGGAAGTCGGCTACCGCCTGATTCCGCTGGTGGATAACGCAGCCGACGGTGAACTGGTTCGCCGCATCAAGGGCATCCGCAAGAAATTCGCACGTGAGATCGGCTTTTTGCCGCCCGCCGTGCATATCCGCGACAACCTCGAAATCAATCCGAACAGCTATCGCATCACGCTTAAGGGCGTTGAAATCGGCAGCGGCGAAGTGCGCACCGGGCTGTTCCTCGCAATTGATCCCGGCAGTATCACGGGAACCCTGCCCGGCGTGGCGACAACGGATCCAGCCTTTGGCTTGCCCGCAGTGTGGATCGAATCCAACCAGCGCGAGCAGGCTCAGGCCATGGGTTATACCGTCGTCGATCCGGGTACGGTGGTGGCCACGCATCTGAATCATCTGGTGACGCAACACGCGGCCGAACTGCTTGGGCGGCAGGAAGTACAGGCCTTGCTCGACCATCTTGGCAAGAGTGCCCCCAAACTGGTGGAAGAACTGGTGCCGAAAATGCTGACACTGTCAGCTGTGCAGAAAGTGCTGCAAACCTTGTTGATCGAAGGCGTCGCCATACGCGATATGCGCTCCATCATCGATACCTTGCTGGAGCATGGAACGCATGTCCAGGACCCGAACGATCTCACCGCTCTGGTCCGGGTTGCGCTGGGCCGTTCGATTGTTCAGCAGATTTATGGATCGGTCAGTGAACTGCCAGTGATTGCGCTGGATCAGGCGCTGGAACGTTTGCTGTTACAGACGTTGCAGGCCGGCCACGATTCTGCGGGTATGGAGCCGGGGCTGGCCGATACCTTGCTGGAAAAAACCCAGACCTCGACGCAACGACAGGAAGCATTGGGGCATCCCCCGGTGCTGCTGACGCCGGCAGTATTGCGTCCCTTGCTTGCCCGTTTTCTGCGGCGTGCCGTGCCGCAACTCAAAGTGCTTTCGCACGCTGAAGTACCCGAAGGCAAACATATCAAAGTCACTTCCCTTGTAGGAGGAGCAGCATGAACATCAAACGTATCGTCGCCAAAACATCCCGTGAAGCCATGCGCCAGTTACGCGACGCACTCGGTCCCGATGCAGTCATTCTGTCAAATCGTGCCGTGGAGGGCGGAGTGGAAGTTCTGGCCATGCCGGCTGAAGACATAGCTTCCTTGGCGCCACCCGTTGAAGAAGCCCCTGTTCATGTTGTGGCCCACAAGGCCAGGACGCCGAAAATACAACGCGATCCGGAGCCCGAGATGGAGCCCGAAGTGGAGAGGGAGCCTGCGTCTGCCGTGACGATCAAACGCAGATTGACTGAGCGTGTGAGCATGCCCAGCGATGATAGTGCTCAATTGGCGCAGAGCGTGATCAGCGAAATCAAGACTATGCACATGCGGCTGGAAAATCAGTTGTCGGATATGGCCTGGCGTGATCTGCCGGGTCGGGATCCAGCAGGGGCCGCCATGATGCGCGACATGCTGTCGGCGGGATTTAGCGCCACACTGGCGCGTGAGATGCTGCGCGAGTTGCCGAAAGGTGATGTTGATCAGACACAGCTCTGGATGCGCACCACCTTGATGAAGCGCTTGCAGGTGATGCAGAACGAAACCAATATGCTCGACAGCGGCGGCGTGTTTGCTTTGATGGGCCCGACGGGTGCGGGAAAAACGACCACCACGGCAAAACTGGCCGCACGTTTTGTCGTGCGTCACGGCGCTGAAAAACTAGCCTTGCTGACCACCGACAGTTACCGGATAGGCGGTCACGAGCAATTGCGTATTTACGGCAAGATTCTGGGGGTGACGGTGCACGCCGTGCGCGACGCCGCCGATTTGAAGCTGGCGCTGTCCGAATTGCGTAACAAACATACGGTGCTAATCGATACCGTTGGGATGAGCCAGCGTGACCAAGCGGTGTCCGAGCAGGTTGAAATGCTGTGTCAGGCCGGCAAGCAAATCAAACGTTTGCTGCTGCTCAACGCCACCAGTCACGGCGAGACCCTGAATGAAGTGGTGGAGGCGTATCAGAAGCGCGGCCTGGATGGGTGCATCCTGACTAAAGTGGACGAAGCCGCGAGCCTGGGTCCCGCGCTCGATTGTGCGATTCGTCACGAACTGAATGTGCACTATCTGGCGACCGGCCAGCGCGTGCCTGAGGATCTCCATCTGGCCAACCGCCAATACCTTATTCATCGTGCATTCAAAGCCCGTTCAGCGGCATCACCCTGGCAGCTCGATGACAGCGAACTGGGATTCGCGCTCTCAAACAATCAATCATCCTATCGTGAAAGTGCGGTGTCCTTTGGCTAACTTTATGGGCGATCAGGCCGCCGGGCTGCGCCGTTTGCTGGGGCAAACCGGATTTCAGGTCATTACCGTGATGTCGGGTCAAAAGGGCGCAGGCAAGACTGCCGCAACGACCAATCTTGCCGTGGCATTGGCACGATCCGGGCGTGACGTACTCATCATTGATCAGGCACCGCAGGGGCAGGGCGCATCCGCTGCATTGGGGCTGACGCCGCGCTACGACGTGTCCGATGTGATCGAAGGACGGTGCAAGCTGGAAGCCTTGATTCTCAATGGTCCAGACAATGTTCAGGTGTTGCCGATAGGCGGCGGATTCAACCGGCTGGGACGTTTGTCCGAACGCGATCAGGAATGGCTGGCGCAAAGCTTCAACCGCCTGCAATGCGGCGTCGATGTTGTGCTTGTGGATATGGAAGAGGCCACCGATCCTGATGCATTGCCGCTGGGTCTGGCTGCATCCGAAATCATGGTGGTGCTGCCGCCCGGAAACGCTTCGATCACCGAGGCCTACACGCTGGTCAAGCGTCTGGCCCATAATTTTGGCAAGCGCCAATTCAGATTGCTGCTTAATCGCATCGAATCACCAGAGCAGGCACAGGCCGTGGCGCAGAATTTTGCGCAAACCGCCGAGCGCTATCTGAGTGTGTCTGTCGACTACTTGGGATATATTCCTTTAGACGAGCGCCTGACCCGTGCGGGTGACTTGCGGACTTCAGTGGTGGATGCGTTTCCCGTAGCCCTCTCCACCTCGCAGTTTCGCAAGCTGGCGGAGGGGTTGCTGCGTTGGCCGCAGCCGCCCAGCCTGGGCAGTGTGGGCGGGTTCATGCAGCGTGTGATCCAGGGCAGCCGCCTGGTGGATTCGTGTAGAAGGGGATAGCACATGTACACCGCAACTGGCCGAAGCGAAAAAGGCGACTTGCTGACGCTATACATGCCAATGGTCAAACGACTGGCACACCATATGATGGGGCGCTTGCCGCCCAGCGTAGAAGAGGATGACATCGTTCAGGCCGGCATGATGGGCTTGCTGGATGCCATCAGTCGCTATGACGAAGCGCAAAGTGCGCAATTCGAAGCCTATGCCATTCAACGCATCCGTGGTTCGATGATAGATGAGCTGCGCAATTCAGACTGGATGCCACGCAGTGCCCGGCAATCGATGCGGAAAATTGAAAAAGCCATCGGCATGCTGCAACATCAGTTGGGGCGTCAACCCAGCGAAGGCGAAATAGCCAACGCCATGCAAATTCCCCTGGAGACGTATCAATCGCTACTGGGCGATGCACGCGGTCACCAGTTGATGTATTTCGAAGATTTCGGCGAGTCGGACGAGAGTGATTCCTTTCTCGACAAGCAGACTGCGAATGAGTCCAGTATGCCACTGCCGCAATTGCTCGATGCCAATTTGCGTGCCTGCATTATCGCCGGAATCGAAAACCTGCCTGAACGCGAACAATTGTTGATGTCGCTGTATTACGAGCAAGAACTCAATCTGCGTGAAATTGCTGAAGTGTTCGGTGTCAGCGAATCCCGCATTTGTCAGCTTCATGGTCAGGCCATCGCACGACTGCGTACCAAGCTGAAGGAAGATTCATGGATCGCGGAAGCCTGATAGGTCTCGTGCTGGCGGGCGCCGCCATTTTTGGCGGCCAAGCCATGGAAGGCGGCCATATCAGCTTGTTTCTGCAACCCACTGCATTTGTCATTGTGGTGGTGGGCACCCTGGCGGCCGTGCTGCTGCATTACCCCCTGGCTGTTTTCATGCGCGGGGTCCGGATGGCTAAATGGGCCTTCAAACCGCCCGAGTCTGAGGCAGAGACCCTCATCCGCCGTATCGTTCAGTGGTCACATACTGCCCGGCAGGAGAGTCTGCTGGCGCTGGAAAAATACCTCTACATGACGCGTGATCCATTCCAGAAAACGGGGCTTCAGTTGCTGATAGATGGCGCCGATGCAGAAAAACTTCGCGACACGCTTGATGTGCAGATCATCAGCTTCGAAACCGCCGAGCGTCAGGCTGCCAGGGTGTGGGAATCAGCGGGAGGCTATGCGCCTACGCTCGGCATTCTGGGCGCAGTCATAGGCCTGATCCATGTCATGGAAAACTTGTCGGATCCAGGCAAGCTGGGCGCAGGAATTGCGGTTGCCTTTGTCGCCACCATTTACGGCATAGGCTTGGCCAACCTGGTGTTTCTGCCCCTTGCAAACAAGATCAAGTTCACCATCGCGCGTCGCGTTACCGAACGCGAGATCCTCTGTGACGGGCTCGTGGGCATTGCTCAGGGTGACAATCCACGCCTTATCGAGGCGCGCCTGAGGGGTTATCTGTAAATGCGCAGACGCCGGCGCATCACGATCGAGCATGAAAATCACGACCGCTGGCTCATTTCGTTCGCCGACTTTATCACCCTGTTATTCGCCTTTTTTGTAGTGATGTATGCGATTTCAGCGGTCAATGAAAGCAAATACCGTGTTGTGGCCAATTCATTGGGCGATGCCTTTGGCAAGCCCCCCTCGCAGGATGCGCCGGTACCGCAGGTGTCTACAACGCCCCTGCCTCCCGAGGTGAAACAACGCACGCTGAAGCAGCAGCAGGCGATAGAAGAACAGGCGCACATGACCGAAGTGGCCAGTAACCTGCTTGATGTGATGGCTCCGCTGGTGAAAGAAGGCAAGGTACGGGTCACCCAGAGTCGCCGTGGCGTCAGCATTGAAATCAATGCCAATGTGCTGTTTGCCGCAGGGCAAGCCGAACTCGAACCGCAATCGCTGACGGTACTGCGCGCCGTGGCAGAACACCTGCGCACCGAGCCGTTCAATCTTGAAATCACCGGCCATACCGATAACGTGCCGATCAGTAATTCAATTTTTGTGTCCAATTGGGAGTTGTCGGCGGTGCGCGCCAGCAGTGTAGTGCGCTTGCTGGTTGAAAACGGCATTGCGCCAGTCCGCTTGTTTGCCATTGGTCGCGAGGCCAGCCTGCCGATTGCACCCAATAACACAGCAGAAGGGCGGGCCCGCAATCGACGGGTCGAATTGATGATTTTGTCTGGCCTGCCGGACACCATCGAGGAAATTCCGGTCAGATCCAATTCAAGCAACCCTTGAAAATGGCCCGATTGGCCCGATACTTGTACCTCCTGTTAACTGGATTACAAAAATCTGATCATGCCCAATGACCCTGCGCTCGAAGGTGAATTCCTGTCCAACGAACGCAAGTTGCCGGCGTCACCGGTACTGCCGGATGAGTTATATCTGCTGCCGCTGACCGAGAAGCCTTTTTTCCCCGCGCAAACCCTGCCTTTGCTGATGAACGAAGCGCCGTGGTTGCCAACGGTCGAGGTCATCGGCGAAACCGCGCATCACATGGTGGGGCTGGTGGTGGTCAAGCCAGACAATACCGACGACGTGAAACGGTCGGACTTCCGCAGCATTGGTACCCTGGCCCGAATTCATCACCCCGTGCGCACTGACGGAAAAATGCAGTTCATTGCCGAGGGCAGGCGGCGTTTCCGTATCGTCGAGTGGCTGTCTGAAGTGCCGCCGTACAAAGTTAGAGTCGAATATCCGAACGAAGTCGGCAAGCCGGATTCCGAAGAAATTCGTGCGTATTCCATTGCCATCATCAATACCATCAAGGATTTGCTGCCCCTCAATCCGCTGTATTCTGAAGAGCTCAAATTCTTTCTGAATCGCTTTGGGCCTAATGAGCCTTCCCAATTGACTGATTTTGCAGCCAGCCTCACCACCGCATCCAAACTGGCTTTGCAGGATGTGCTGGAAGCTATGGGCTTGAAGAAGCGCATGGAAAAAGTGCTGGTGTTGCTGAAGAAAGAACTCGACGTGGCGCGTCTGCAATCGGACATCCGCGAAAAGGTTGACGAGAAAATGAGCGAGCAGCAGCGCGAGTTTTTTCTGCGCCAGCAGCTTAAAGCTATCCAGAAAGAACTCGGCCTTGCCAAGGACGATAAAACCGCCGAGCTCGACACCTTCAACGAGCGTCTCGCCAAGCTGACGCTGCCCGAGCCCGCGAAAAAGCGCATCGACGAGGAAATGCACAAGCTTTCCCTGCTGGAGACCGGCTCACCGGAATACGCGGTGACCCGCAATTATCTGGACTGGCTGACTTCACTGCCGTGGGGTGTGCACACCCAAGACAAAATTGATCTGGAACACGCACGTAGCATTCTCGACCGTGACCACGATGGGTTGGATGACGTCAAAGAACGCATCATTGAATTTCTGGCCGTCGGAGCGATGCGTGGCGAAATGGCTGGCTCGATTTTGCTGTTGATCGGGCCGCCCGGTGTGGGAAAAACCTCGATCGGGAAATCCATCGCCGAGGCATTAGGCCGTAAATTTTTCCGGTTTTCGGTTGGAGGCATGCGCGACGAGGCTGAAATCAAGGGCCATCGCCGTACTTATATTGGTGCCATGCCGGGCAAGTTCGTGCAGGCATTGAAAGAAGTCGGATCAGCCAACCCGATCATCATGCTGGATGAAATTGACAAAGTCGGTGGAAATTATCAGGGGGACCCGGCTTCAGCGCTGCTGGAAGTGCTCGACCCCGAGCAAAATTCCGGTTTCCTCGACCATTACCTCGATGTGCGGTTTGATTTATCCAAAGCACTGTTCATCTGTACGGCCAATGATTTCTCGATTCCCTCGGCGTTGCTCGACCGGATGGAAGTCATTCGCCTGTCGGGTTACATCACCGAAGAAAAGGTTGCGATTGCGAGGAATCATCTGTGGCCACGCGTGCTCACCCGAGCCGGACTGAAAAACACGCAACTCAAAATTACCGATGGTGCGTTGCGCCACGTGATCGAGGGCTATGCTCGCGAAGCCGGAGTACGCAACCTGGAAAAACAGCTGGGCCGGGTAGCCAGAAAGGCCGTAGTCAAGATTTTGGGCGGCGAATCCACGCCGATCAAGGTAGGCATCAAGGAAGTCGAGACTTATCTCGACAAGCCCGTATTCAGCCGGGAAAAACCCATGAGTGGCGTCGGTGTGGTCACCGGTTTGGCCTGGACCTCGATGGGGGGGGCCACGCTGCCGATTGAGGCCTCGCGTATCCATACGCTGAATCGAGGCTTTAAACTCACCGGAAAACTAGGCGAGGTGATGAAGGAGTCGGCCGAAATCGCCTACAGTTACGTTGCTTCGCACCTGAAGGCCTACAACGCGGAAAGCACATTTTTCGACACCAGCTTTGTTCACCTCCACGTGCCGGAAGGCGCAACGCCGAAGGATGGTCCCAGCGCCGGCGTCACCATGGCGACCGCGCTGCTGTCATTAGCCAAGAACGTCAAAATCAAGCGCCCGCTTGCAATGACAGGTGAACTGACGCTGACCGGCCACGTTCTACCGGTAGGCGGCATCCGTGAAAAAGTCATTGCCGCGCGCCGAATCGGTATCCCTGAACTGATTCTGCCCGATGCCAACCGGCGTGATTTCGAGAAGTTGCCCGAACACATCCGCGAAGGGCTGACCGTGCATTTCGCCAAGCGTTATCAAGATGTGGCAGAGGTGGTATTCCAGCAGCCTTGAACGGAAGCTGGAATACCGGAAGACCAGACGGACTGGCTATTTCAGGGCAGGGAGTCAGCCCAAGCAGCATTCAGATGTACAGACACACATCCGACTTTTGCGCGACCGGCAGAAAGGACGCAGCGCCGATCCAGTCCTTGATTTCAGGAATGAAGTCGTCTGGCGAGTACCCGAATAAGTCCACCGTCATCTGGCACGCCACCAGTTTGACATCGGCTTCGATGCACGCACTCCGTAATTCTTCAATCGTTGCGACGCCATTGTTCTTGATAGTTTGACGCATCAAACCCGTAGCTACCTTTTCGAACCCTGGCACGCTCGCCATCACGATATTGGGGATTTTCCAGTTGATGCCCTTGAACCATTCTGGGCCGAAAGGCATTTTCATCGGCATTCCCGGGTTGCCCAGCGGACTGATTTCGAGCGTCAAATTCTTCTTCAGAAGTTCAAGACCATAAAACGTGAAAAACACCGATACATCCCACCCCAACGCAGATGCGGTCGATGCCAGAATGAACGGGGGATAGGCCCAGTCCAATGTCCCCTTGGTGGCAATGATTGCAAGTGACCCCACGTGTGCTTCTTCTCGTTCGGTCATTTTGGTTTCGAAGCGCTGGTCGAACCACTGGTCGAACTGAGATTTATCCAGGGTTTGAATCATTATTTCATCAGATGCACCCATCATCGTCTCCTTAAGATTTACGAATAAAAAACTCAAACTCGCCTTCATTTGAGTTTGAAGCAACCAACTCATTTCGGGTTTGTTTACAAAACGCCTGCATATCCTTCACGGATCCAGGGTCAGTCGAGATGATGGATAGCGTTTCTCCAGCAGCCATTCCATTTAATGCCTTCTTGGTGCGAAGTATGGGTAGGGGGCAATTCAGGCCCCGTGCGTCCAGAACCTGTGTGGCTGCGGATGTATTCATTTTGTTGACTCCTGTTTTAATGATCTTGCGACCAATGGTGCGTTAAAAATCCAGGTGCGTTAAGAACCTGGGGGTAAACGCCTTACTCTTGCTGTATTGTTAGACCGGTCAGTCAATTAATTAATGGCCGAAAAAAAAGCAGCTGCGCCGCAGCACCCCTGTGCTTTCATCAAATCCTTAATTCAATCCGCAGTGTTTTGATTGCGGGACCCAGGCGATAGAGCAGTTCCGGATCATTTTGTGCTTTGGCCAGCAAAATAACCCCTTCGAGATAGGCCAACATTGCTTCAGCAGTCAAAGCGGTATCAAGCGGCGCAATCGTGCCGGCTGCAACGGCTTCATCCAGGGAATCCATAAAACGGGATTTCGCTCGTCCAAAAATGGCTAGCAACTTCGCTCGCAATATGTCGTCCTGCGTACTAATTTCAAGGGTCAGATTTCCGAAAATACAACCCAACATGCGGCCATGCACCTGCTTGATGGATTTTTGCCAGTAGTAGGCCGCGTCGATCAAATAATCAATACGCTCCATCGGTGGCAGTGCAGGATCAAATGCTTCAGCGACAAAACCATTCGCCCATTCATCGGCAAATTCTTCGATGACCGCTACAATCAAATCTCTTTTGGAAGGAAAGAAATGATAAAAACTGCCTTTCTGAACGCCTGCACCCTCGCATATCTCCTGGATGCCCACGCTGGCATAGCTGCGAGAATGGAAACGCGGCTTTGCAGCCGCAATAATTCTTGAACGGGTATCAAGGGAAATATTCATGTTTTTGATACTAGTTGACCGATCGGTAAAATGCAAGTCATCCAGCAAACTTCTTGGATTTTGGTGAGTTGCACGAACAATGGCTTGGCCGAGTCGAGTAAAATATTCATATGAATGTCGCAGACCTACTCGGGCCACAACACCAAGCTATGCCAGCTACGGCAATTAAAGTGCGTGGTGAACCGCTCAAAGAGTTGCCACATGATCTTTATATACCGCCGGATGCGCTGGAGATTTTTCTTGAAGCGTTCGAAGGCCCGCTCGACCTCCTGCTTTACCTGATTCGCCGTCAGAATCTGGATGTGCTGGACATACCCATGGCGGCGCTGACCAAACAGTACATGGCCTACGTCGAGGCTGCACGCGCCACGCGGCTGGAGTTGGCGGCCGAGTACTTGTTGATGGCGGCAATGTTGATCGACATCAAGTCACGCATGCTGCTGCCACGGCTGCAACAGAGTGAAGAAGCTAACGAAGGCGACGATCCGCGTGCTGAACTTGTCAGGCGCCTGCTGGAGTATGAGCAAATGAAGCGCGCGGGCCAGCATCTCAATGAATTCCCTCAGGCCGGGCGCGATTTCGATACGGTGAGCGTGTTTTTACCCGCATCGGCCAAGCATTGTCCGAGTTTGCACCCGGAAGAACTGGCCGCTGCATGGCTGGCCATTCTTTCGCGCGCAAAAAATCGCACGCATCACCGCATCGGTCGCCAGGAATTATCTATTCGCGAACATATGACCCGAATTTTGAAGCGATTGTCGCATGGTGAATTTATGGAATTCAAAGCGTTATTCCCGGATTCTTCCACTGTACATGAGCTTGTAGTCACCTTTTTGGCCGTCCTTGAGTTGACCAAGGAAACCTTGCTCGACGTGACCCAGGCCGAGCCGTTTGCCCCTATTTACGTAAAGCTCCATGAATTTACAACCGAATGACAATCCGGATGATCTGAAAGTAGTGATAGAGGCGGCATTGCTAGCCGCTATAGAGCCGCTCTCGCTGGTTGAAATTAAGCGCATGTTCGAACAAGAATTTTCGAACGATCTGCTCCGTCGCACGCTCGACGAATTGCGAACCCAGTGGCAGGGCCGGGGCATCGAACTGGTCCAGGTGGCAGACGGCTGGCGGTTTCAGACGCGCGCAGAAATGCAGCCCTGGTTATCACGCCTGAAGAACGAAAAGCCGCCACGCTACTCACGTGCCGTGCTGGAAACCCTTGCCATCATTGCCTATCGTCAGCCAGTTACGCGCGGTGATATCGAGGATATTCGCGGTGTGTCGGTTAACCCCAACATTATAAAAACGCTGGAAGAACGTGGCTGGATCGAAGCCATTGGCCAGCGTGACGTACCGGGTCGCCCCACACTGTTTGGTACCAGCAATCACTTTCTCGGTGATCTGGGGCTGCGTACCCTGTCTGAATTACCGCCGCTGGAAGAGCTTGGTCAACTCATTACCCCTGACGAAACTGCATTAATTCCTGAAATCAGGGCAGAATTGCAGGACAATGGCGGTCCCCAGACGTTTGGTGCGGTGATCGAAACCATTCGCATCAGCGCTGCGCCTGAACCTGCAGTTACCGAGATTCATTGAATTATGCCCCGCCCCACATCCCCCATCCGCCGTTCGCCTTCTGCCCCCATGGGTCGCGCAGCGAGCCGCCTGCAACAGGCTACCGCGCCCGAGGCCGCGAGCGAGCGCCTGCAAAAAGCGCTTGCATCGGCGGGGGTCGGTTCGCGTCGTGAGATGGAAGAATGGATTGCCCAGGGCCGGGTGCAGGTCAATGGCGAGACGGCCCTGATCGGTAGCAAGGTCGGGCCGCGTGACGTAGTCAAGGTGAGTGGCCGGCGCGTGTATTTACGTTTTGATGAGAAGCGAACGCGCATTCTGATTTATCACAAATCGGAAGGCGAAATTGTCACGCGCGATGATCCCAAGGGCCGCCCAACAGTGTTTGATGCCTTACCCAGGCTGCGTGGTGCTAAATGGATTGCCATTGGCCGGCTGGATTTCAATACCGACGGTTTGATGGTGTTCACTACCTCGGGCGAACTCGCGAATAATCTGATGCACCCGCGCTTTGAAGTCGAGCGTGAATATGCGGTACGTGTATTGGGCGAGTTGTCCGAAGACATGATTGCGCAATTACTGGCAGGAGTTGAACTCGACGACGGCCCAGCGCAGTTGCAAAGCTGTTTTGCTGCAGGCGGTGAGGGGGTGAATCGCTGGTATCGCGTAATTATCAAGGAAGGCCGTAAACGTGAAGTGCGTCGGATATTTGAACATTTTAAACTGACCGTATCGCGCCTCACTCGCATCCGGTTTGGCCCGATTGCACTGCCGCCGCAACTGCGCCGTGGCCAGAAAATGGAACTTGAAGAAGATATGGTCGCGCGCGTACTGGGATGGGCAGACATGGCGCCCAGTCCGCGCCGGCAGATGCGCGGTGTGCCGGATAAGCACACGCGTAAACCACGCATGCGTTAATACATTTCGCGCATTGAAAAACGGCAGTTTGAGTCGCCATAAAGCGAGTCAAACTGCCGTTTTTGGTTAGACCGGGTGGGTTTGCAACCCGCTACCTTTACTTCTCGGTAAGCTTTTTGATCACGCTTGCAGCCCATTCGCGGCCACCGAGGCCAAATGCCAGGGCAAAAGCCAGGCCGATTGCACCAAACCCAATCTGGAAGGCCGCGGTCAACAGAGTCGTGCCAATTGCCAGCTGTTCCAGCGCGACGAATACTACGAAGATGATGACCGCATATTCAGCCAACGTGCTGATGGTCAGTGCGCCCTGCACCCCGATGTTGTTGAGGTAGGCGAATGCCATGCGGTTGATGAAGCGCGCCACCAATATCCCGAACACCAGCACCAGAATGGCGACAATGATATTGGGAATATAGAGCACCACCTTGTTGAAGAGGTCTGCCACCATGTGCAGGCCGAGGCTGTTGGCGACCGTGACAATCACGATGAAGATAATGACCCAATAGGCTAATTTGGCGAGGATTCGTGACAGTGACACATCCAGATGTCCCTGCTTGAGAAAGGCTTCGATGCCGGTTTTTTCGGCAAGGCTGTCAAAGTGCAAAATGTCGAGCAGTTTCATGACGCCAGTGCGCACCAGGTTGGCTATTAACCAGCCGACAAATAGCAGAATCATGGCAGCAAGCAGTTGGGGCACGAAGCTCGCAAGTTGCGTCCAGAAAGAAGAAATAGAGGCTACGAACACATCCAGTTGCTGTTGCATGGTTAATTCCTGTGGAAGTTGGGTTCGAGGCCGGGCTGTACTGTCCCATCCTGCGCGCAGCCCCGTTTATCTACTATCCTTGCGCCGCCTTCACTGCCCGTCGCATACACCTCTTCTGGGTGCGGTTGCCTAACGACTGGTACGTACGCTCGCCATTGTAGAACAGAAGTATTCCGTCAGGCCGATCATCAACTCCATCGGGTTGGTGTAGCTCTTCAGATAAACGTCTTCGTATTTCACGCTGCGCCATAGCCGCTCAATGAAGATATTGTCCAATGCCCGCCCGCGTCCGTCCATACTGATGGCTATCCCGTGCGCCTTGAGCACGCCAGTGAAGCTGCCACTGGTGAAATGGCTACCCTGATCGGTAATGGCTACCCTGATCGGTTTTGAATATCTTAGGATTGCCGTACTTCTTCAAGGCTTCTTCCCGTCATCGCTTCCGACGACTGCCTTTACCCCGGTTGCAGCAATATCCGCCGTCGCCCCAACAACAGTAGCGCCGACTTTGATGGTTGTGGCCACTACCGTAACAGCCACGTCGGCGACAGCCACAATGGCACAGCCCACACACAGGGGCGCAATAAGTAATGCGAGAAGGTAAGTACGCATGGATCGATTTCGCCTAAAAGGAAGGGGGCCGCCCAAGGCAGAGCCTATACAGCCCCCTGAATAACAAAAAATCCACCCCTGAAGGATGGCCTCTGTGCTTGCTATGTCTGGCTCCTCAATCTATCTAGCGAAGTTTGCTCCATTTAATCAGAAAGTTAAACTAAAACATCAAGTTGCCAGACCCGTTCGCCGAGCTTTCCCCGAGCGAAACGCACACGGCCACTCTGCATCGCGGGTTAAAAAGAGCCCCAAAAAGGCTGAGTTCAGCTTAACCGTGTTTACAGTATGATTCCTGCGTTAGCTGGAAACCGAAATTGGAACAAGCCGAATACAAACAGTTGGTTGCGCGCCTGGAAGGGCTGACTAATGAATAATTCGAGGCCCTGCTGGAGACGCTGCGGCAGCGCCGGGACACGGACGGCGTACAGCGACTGGTGATGGCGCGCATGGCGGAACGCAAATGCTGCCCGCACTGCGATGGCGCGAAGGTAAACAAGCATGGGATGGAGTTCGGTTCACAGCGCTACCGCTGCAAAGACTGTGGCAAGACCTTCACAGCGCTGACGGGCACCCCGTTTCACCGACTGCGGGGCAAAGGACAATTGCTGGAGAACGCGGCTTGTATGGCGGATGGACTGTCTATCCGCAAGACAGCGGCACGGCTTGGAATGTCGGTGGACAAGGCGTTTCGCTGGCGCCACAAGTTCCTGCAGTTCCTGTCCGGACAGAAGCCGTCGGCCCTGACGGGGATCGTGGAAGCGGACGAAACCCGCTTCCCGGTTTCCTGCAAAGGCCAGCGCCGGGACCTCCCTTGTGCCTCGAAGAAGCGAGGCGGCAAAACCCGGGACGGTGCCGGGGCCGAAAAGACCACCGTGGTCGTGGCAGTGCAGCGCGGCACACAAATCGTTTCTGACCCCGTTTTGCCTTCGGCGCAATTCCATTTGGTTATTGCGCCCTACGCGAGCTATTTAAAACGCGTATCTGAAGGAGGCACCGTAACCAGTTATATCCAATCCCTCAGCCTCTCCTACAGCGTAGAGAACGCCGACAGAAGCATTCTTGGTCAGGTTGTACCTGGCGTTTAGATTGAGGATTGTTCCATTGCCATCAGAAATGTCGGTATAAGCAACGGTAGCGCCAAGTTCTATCTTGTCAGTTGCGGCAAAACGCAGTCCCGTAATTAGTCGATATCCAGTGTCGCTATCAGAGAACCCGGCGACCTTAATATCCGCGCGTACAGCAGACAAGTTAAGATAGACATCAACTGTTTTAGACAGTGAAGTGCGCGCACCAATCCCAATATCGTATGTGTTTATTTTATTACTCACCGGGACATCAAGCTCAGCGGTGGCCGCTCCAGCAGTAACGAAGAAAGGTGTCCCTTTAAATTGATAGGAGCCCAATACACCATAGCCGTCTAAATCAACATCGCCGCCGCCAAAATCAAGGTTAGCCGATGCGTATCCAAGTTCGACAAAGGTGTAGCTGAATTGTTCTGCATGGGCGACAGTGCCAACGCTGAGCAGTCCGGCCGCAGCCAGAGCGAGTGTAAGTTTTTTCATTATGTTTGACTCCCGATAAGAACTTTAAGAAACGCTTTCGCCACTGTATGTGCGCAAGACTAGTATGAATGTAACTTGGGGGGGGGCGTCAAGGCTGGCGACAGTCTGGCGTCGCACCGTGGTTGAGT
>JBKJIS010000021.1:0-7857 GCA_046598305.1 Thiobacillus sp. | reverse complement strand
GGAAAAGCGATGGGCGTGTGCGCCGGATCAAAACTGAACAGCAGATCAGGACGGAAGCGCAGGAAGGCGATCACGCGAGTATCGATGTCTACGCTGTTCGCCCAGACGATCCAGTCGTCGAGGTTGACCTCGACTTCATAATGCGTGAAGCGGTTGGCCAGCGGTGCGGGCATGGCGTAAGTGACGCCCCGGTCGCCCTGACGGTTGCCGGCGGCAAAAATCACCCAGCCTTCGGGAACCTGATACTCACCCAGCCGACGATCGAGAATCAACTGATAGGCGGCGGCCGAAACCGTCGGCGGCGCTGAAGTGATTTCATCCAGAAACAGAATGCCGGCGGGGCCATGACGTTCGGCATCCGGCAGCACCGAGGGAATCGACCACTCGACCAGCTGACCATTACGAAACGGAATGCCGCGCAGATCGGTGGGTTCCATCTGCGACAGGCGAATGTCGATCAGCGGCACACCGTGCTGGAGGGCTATCTTGGCCACTATCTGTGACTTTCCCACACCAGGTGGTCCCCAAAGCATGACGGGCGTATGGTGGCCTTCGGCAGCGGAATCGAACTCGCGGTCGAGGATGGTTTCAATATGGGAGGGGCGCATGAACAGTCAAAACAACGATAAATGAGGCTAAATGATAAACGCTCGCGAAGCCGGGTCCAAGTTTCGTCCTTGATCAAGGTGGGGAGATTTTGCTACCTTCCCTGAAACTAACCGATTGGATGCAGCATGAAATTTTGCAGTGAATGTGGCAACACCGTTGTTCTACGCGTGCCGGAAGGTGACCAACTGCCACGCCATGTGTGCCCGGACTGTGGCGTCATCCATTATCAAAATCCCAAAATGGTCGTGGGCTGCATCCCTGAGTGGGAAGACAAGGTATTGCTATGCCGACGCGCGATCGAACCCAAGTACGGGCTGTGGACGTTGCCTGCCGGCTTTATGGAAAACGGCGAAACCACACTTGAAGGTGCGGCACGCGAAACCTGGGAAGAAGCCGGCGCGCGCATTGAAATAGGCGCACTCTATACGCTCTACAACCTGCCGCACATTAATCAGGTGTATTTGATGTTCCGTGCCCGACTGCTTGATCTGGATTTTGCGCCCGGAATTGAATCACTGGAAACCCGGCTCTTTACCGAAGCCGAAATCCCCTGGAACGACATCGCATTTCGCACGGTTCACGCGACGCTGGAGCAATATTTCAGCGACCGTCGCGCCGGTTCATTCGACTTTCACTTCGGCGACATTCGCACTCGCTAAATAACCCTTTAAGCGGCAACGGCGAACTGTTCCCGCCCGAATACATCCATCACCACACGCAGCCAGCCCTCATGGCTTTCCTGCACCTCGCCCAGCCGCAAGCGATACATCATGTCGCCGTCGCGCAACACCATTGCGGCCCCCAAGCGATAATGGGTTGACGGTATCAGTAAATTACTGACGCCCTGCTCGGTGTGCGTCAACGGTAAGAACACTGCCCAGGTCGTTTCGGATGCGCCGGTTGGCACCTCGTCTTCAAACGATATCTCCACCCGCTTGGGGTGACGTGACAAACGCTGGGTGCCAATCAGATGCTGGCCATCTTCCTGGCGATTCCAACGGATCGCCATCAACTGCCAGACGCTTTCTGCGGGATCCCAACTCACCGCCACCAAACGACCGTGCGGCATATCGGGTTCATCAGGAAGCGCAAAGCCCATCCCTTCGGTGCTTTCGTCACGCAGCATCCAGGGCTCCAGTGCCGGGCGTGTTTTTTCCGGATCAGGGCTCGCCAGTGCGGTCAAAATGTTATTCATCCCTGCTGCCACCCAAACCCGGCCAAAGCGGTGCGTACGCTGGCGATTGCGGCGAATTCCACCCCGTTCAATCAGACTCGCTACTTGACGGATCAAAACGTTTTCTGATTCATCCGGATTATCCTGATCAAACGCTTTCAAGTAGGCAACCAAAGCCCTCAGATCAAAATAGCGCAGGCGTCGGCCCTGCACCCACTCATCATCCAATACGCAGGCACCTTCGCTCAGCGACAGATCGACCACATGAGTATGGATGTCACGCTCTGGAATCTGCGTTGGCAACGGCAAGAGCATGAAATCGTGAAAAATTTGCGCGATGGATTCTATTTCCTGGGTACGATAGCCTATCGGATGCACCAGACCCATCAGCACCACCAACGCATATTCGCGGGCACAATGCGTTGATTTGCCATTGATCAGCACCTCCCGGGTCGCAAAGCCATCACGTTCGACCAGACGATAAATCTTGTGCACACGTCGCCAGGCTGAACCCGCCGGAATGCGCGCCTGATGGTAATCCCAGCGTATCACCCGCCCCGCATAGTGAATTGCGCGAGCGGCCATCTCGGCGGCAAAGGGTTTGAGTTCGGCGCTTGCCTTGCCACGATATGCCTGCTTGAGCATCCCGAGCCAAGCCTCTGCCAGCAGCGACCAGAACACCCACGACTCACGCCACAAGGCCTGACGTGCCAGCCGAAACGCCGCCTGGTTGCGACCATACTGTTCAACAATTCCTTCCTGTAAGGGGAAGCCTGCTGATTCGATCTTCAGCAGCGATTTCATCCGGCTTAGCGTAGCTTCTTCGTTATCCGCGTTAAATCGCTCCAGCCCTTCGACCAGAGCATGATGCGCATCGTATTCCGAGTCGGCCGGCAGTGTTTTCAACCATTTCTCGGTCGCTTTCACCGATGCGAAAGGTGATCCACCTGCCGTTTTTCTGCGGCGGGTGATCGAACTCAACATTTCAAACAATTCGGACATAAGGAGTATGCGTTTGTATTCAAGTACTCACTTGCTTGCAGCATTTATGCCAATGTGTTGTCAGCCAAAGCCACTTTTCAAGGTGTTGGTTTTACTCGGATTTGTAGGGTGGCCCAATTCGGCCAACGCTCCGCCACATGGCTAAACCATGAAAACCTGACACATTTTGATGAAACCGCAACAAGGGACCCGTTGCTTCTGAAACTGCCCTTCCCTACAGTGGACCCATCCGTCAAGACAGAAACCAGCCTAGTTTAAGCTGTACTGTTCGTCCTGCTCGCAGCTGAATGGCGCTGCCTCATTCTTGCTGAATTTATCTACTATCCTTGCGCCGCCTCCGCTGGCCGTTGCGTACACGTCTTCTGGTGTTTGGTTGCCTAACGACTGGTGCGGGCGCTCGCCATTGTAAAACACGAAGTACTCCGCCAGCCCGATCATCAGCTCCAGCGGATTGGCGTAGCCCTTCAGATACACATCTTCGTATTTCACGCTGCGCCATAGCTGTTCGATAAAGATATTGCCCAGCGCCCGGCAGCAATCATCCATCTCGCCCGGGACAGGTTCAGTCACGCTCGATCAGGCACACCGCCTCAGCGGCGATGCCTTCGCCGCGACCGGTAAAGCCAAGCTTTTCGGTGGTGGTGGCCTTGACGTTGACGCGGTCGATGGCAAGGCCGAGGTCGGCGGCGATGTGCGCAGTCATGCGTGCGATGTGCGGTGCCATTTTGGGGGCTTGCGCGATGAGGGTGGCATCGACGTTGCCGACGCGCCAGTTGCGTTGCTGCAATTGCTCGGCAACGCGGCGCAGCAGGATGCGGCTGTCGATGCCGGCAAACGCGGCACCGGTATCGGGGAAATGGCGGCCGATGTCGCCGAGCCCAGCGGCGCCCAAGAGCGCGTCGCAGATGGCGTGCAGCAGCACATCGGCGTCGGAATGACCGGCCAGGCCCAGTTCAAAGGGAATGTCGACGCCGCCGATGATGAGCTTGCGGTTGTCGGCAAAGGCATGCACATCGAAGCCGTGGCCGACGCGCAGATCACTCATTCAACTTCCCCTGAATCAGGCTCGCCAGTTCCATATCTTGTGGGTAAGTAACCTTGAGGTTGCGGCTGTCGGACTCGACCAGTTTGGGCTGCAGGCCGAGTTGTTCGATGGCCGAGGCTTCGTCGGTCATGTCGCTGCCGGCGGCACGCAGGGCTTCGACCAGCTTGCCGTGACGAAACATTTGCGGGGTTTGCGCCTGCCACAGGCCGGCACGCGGCACGGTGGCTTCTGCCCTCGCGCCGGATGAAGCGTCGGCCGCGGCACGCTTGAGGGTATCGGCCACCGGCACGGCGAGCAGGCCACCGACAGGATCATCGGCGACTTCGGTCAGCAACTTGTCGAGCATTTCGTCGGGCAAACAGGGACGCGCGGCGTCGTGCACCAGCACCCAGTCATCGGCGTTGCATACTTTGGACATGGCTTCGAGGCCATTCAAAACGGTCTCGGCACGGGTAGCGCCGCCACAGCGCAGGATTTCGATGCGCTCTTCCCAGCCCTGCCACTCGTAGTTGTTCCAGCGTTTGTCGGTGGGTGAGAGCACGATAAACAGTTTGCTGATGCGTGGCTCACGCGCCAGCACCATCATGGCGTGCGCAATCATGGGAACCGAATTGAGCAGCATGTACTGCTTTTCAACTTTCCCGCCCATGCGTGAGCCGCTGCCTGCTGCGGGAATTAATGCGTAAAAATTCATGCGTCGCCTCCTGGCGCCAATACTTCACGATTGCCATTGCTTTGCTGGGGCGACACCAGGCCGGCGCGCTCCATGTCTTCGACCATGCGGGCGGCGCGATTGTAGCCAATGCGCAATTGACGCTGCACTGACGAGATCGACGCACGGCGCGACTTCAGCACGTAAGCCACGGCCTGGTCGTACAGCGGGTCGGCTTCTGCGCTTGCTTCACCGAATTCACCGCCCTCGCTCCCTTCTTCGGCGGATTCGAGGATGCCTTCGATGTATTCGGGTTCGCCCAGCGACTTCAGGTAATCAACGACGCGGTGGACTTCGGCGTCCGACACGAAAGCGCCATGTACGCGTTGCGGCATGCCGGTTCCTGGCGGCAGGTAGAGCATGTCACCCTGCCCCAGCAAGGCCTCGGCACCCATCTGATCGAGGATGGTACGCGAGTCGATCTTGCTTGATACCTGGAACGAAATCCGCGTCGGGATGTTGGCTTTGATCAGGCCGGTGATGACATCAACCGACGGCCGCTGTGTCGCCAGAATCAAATGGATGCCGGCCGCGCGCGCCTTCTGCGCCAGCCGCGCGATCAATTCCTCGACCTTCTTGCCGACCACCATCATCAGGTCGGCCAGCTCGTCGATCATCACCACGATCATCGGCATAGTGTCGAGCGGCTCGGGATTGTCCGGCGTCAGGCTGAACGGATGCGTCAGCGGGGTGCCGGCTTTTTTCGCATCGCGCACCTTCTGGTTGTAGCCGGCGAGGTTACGCACGCCAACGGCCGACAGCAGCTTGTAGCGCCGCTCCATTTCGCCCACGCACCAGTTGAGCGCGCTGGCGGCCTGCCGCATGTCGGTGACCACCGGCGCCAACAGATGCGGGATGCCTTCGTAAATCGACAGTTCCAGCATCTTGGGGTCGACCATGATCATGCGCACAGCGGACGGGTCCGCCTTGTACACCAGTGACAGGATCATGGCGTTGACGCCGACCGACTTGCCCGAACCGGTGGTACCGGCCACCAGCAGGTGCGGCATCTTGCCCAGATCGGCCACCACCGGATTGCCCGCGATGTCCTTGCCCAGGGTGATGGTCAGGGGGCTTACGCTGTCGTGATAGGCCTTGGAACCGAGAATCTCGGACAGCCGCACCATTTGCCGCTTGGGGTTGGGAATTTCCAGCCCCATGGTGTGTTTGCCGGGGATGGCTTCGACCACGCGGATGCTGACTACTGACAAATTGCGCGCCAGATCTTTTGACAGATTGACGATCTGGCTGCCTTTGACGCCGACTGCCGGCTCGATCTCGTAGCGGGTGATGACCGGACCCGGCGACGCCGATACGACTTTGACCACCACACCGAATTCGGCCAGCTTGCGTTCGATCATCAGCGAGGTGTAGGCCAGCGATTCGGCGCTCGCGTTTTCCACCACGTCGTCCGCCGGGTCGAGCAGATGCAGCGGGGGTAACGGTGAATCAGGCAGTTCGGAAAACAGCGGCGCCTGCTTTTCAGTGACGGCACGCTGCGATTGCGGGACTTCTCTCACCACCGGCTCGATGCGGATTGGCGGCGACTCGACCATTTTCCTTTTTTCCACCAAGACCTTGGCTTCGCGTTTTTGCTGCGCCACCTCGCCCAGCTTGCGGTCGCGATAGGCCTGCCAGCTCTGGATGATGTTCCAGTACGCGCCTTCCACCGCCTCGCCGGTGCGCTCGGCCATGCTCAACCACGACATGCCGGAAAACAGACTGAACCCCACCGCCATCAGCAACAGCAGCACCAGCGAACCGCCGGTAAAGCCGAGCAGCGCGCCCGCCGCTGCACCCACGCCGGAACCCAGTACACCGCCAGGGGCAGCGGGCAAGCTTACCGCCCAATGCCAGGCACGCAGCCATTCAACACCGGTGCTCGTCAGCAGCAACAGGCTGAACCCACCCAGCCGAACCCAGCGTTGCTGCCGTCCGCTGGCAAGCGGCACTTCGTCGAGATGGCGAAAAGTGCGGATAACGTAGGCCACAGCCAACAGCACCCACCACCAGGCCGAGACACCAAACAGCATCAGCATCAGGTCCGACAGCCACGCGCCGAAACGACCGCCGAGGTTATGCAGCGCGCCGCCGTCGCCGGTGGTACTGAAGCTGGGGTCAGCCGTGTTGTGGGTGAGCAGAATCGCGGCGAGCAGGATCGCAGTAAACCCCACCAGCAACGCGCGGGCTTCGCGCAACAAGCGCTGCATGCGGGGTGGCAATGGGGTCGACAAACGGGGAGCGGGACGCGCCATGGGAACTTATCGGATGAAAGTGCTCTGAATTATCGCGGATATTGCATCCGGACGCGAGACGAAAGCCGCGTCAGACTTAATGCCGAGCTGCCAGCAAGGCAATGAGGCCGCCAACATTGGTTAGAATAAGCGGCTTATCCTTTTCACTACCCTGAGACCACACCATGAGCACCATCCATCACAAACTCATCATTCTCGGTTCCGGCCCCGCAGGTTATTCCGCCGCTGTGTACGCCGCGCGCGCCAACCTGTCGCCCGTCGTCATTACCGGCATGCAGCAGGGTGGCCAACTGATGACCACCACCGAAGTCGACAACTGGCCCGCCGACGTCGATGGCGTGCAAGGCCCCGACCTGATGGACCGCTTTCAGCGCCACGCCGAGCGTTTCAAGACCGAAATCATTTTCGACCAGATCAACAGCGTCAAGCTGACCGAAAAACCGTTCACCCTGGTGGGTGACTCCGGCACCTACACCTGCGATGCGCTGATCATCGCCACCGGCGCCTCGGCCATGTACCTCGGCCTGCCGTCCGAAGAAGCCTTCATGGGGAAGGGCGTGTCGGGCTGCGCCACCTGTGATGGGTTTTTCTACAAGAACCAGGAAGTGGCCGTCATCGGCGGCGGCAACACCGCAGTTGAAGAAGCGCTGTATCTGGCCAACATTGCCAGCCACGTCACCCTGGTGCATCGTCGCGACACTTTCAAATCCGAGAAAATCCTGGTCGATCACCTGATGGCCAAGGTCAAGGAAGGAAAAATCACGCTCGCCCTCGACCACACCCTGGACGAAGTGCTGGGCGACAAGACCGGCGTCACCGGCATGCGCATCAAGAGCACCAAGGATGACAAGACCCAGGACATCAAGCTGACCGGCGTCTTCATCGCCATCGGCCACAAACCCAACACCGCCATCTTCGAAGGCCAGATTGATCTCGAAGGCGGCTACATCGTCACCAAGAGCGGCAACAAGGGCAACGCCACTGCCACCAATATCGAAGGCGTCTACGCCGCCGGCGATGTACAGGACCACATCTATCGTCAGGCAGTGACCAGCGCCGG
>JBKJIS010000298.1:0-2851 GCA_046598305.1 Thiobacillus sp. | reverse complement strand
GTGGCGGCGATTCCGGAAGGTCTGCCCGCGGTGGTGACCGTCACCCTCGCCATCGGCATGTGGCGCATGGCGAAAAACAACGCCATCCTGAAAAAACTCTCCGCCGTGGAAACCCTGGGTTCGACCACCGTCATCTGCTCGGACAAGACCGGCACGCTAACGCTGAATCAGATGACCGCGCGTGCTGGATGGGTGGGCGGGCGGCGCTTTACCGCGAGCGGCGAAGGCTACCGCGCGGAAGGCGCCATTGCGCTGGAAGGCGCGCCGTTCGCGGACAGCACGCTGCGCGCATTTTTTCTGCCCATGTGTTTGTGTACCGAATCGCGCGTGCGCGACGGCGCATTGATCGGCGACCCCACCGAGGGCGCGCTGTGGGTGCTGGCGCAAAAAGGCGGCCTCGATCCCGAACACGAGCTGGACACGCAGCCGCGCATCGCCGAAATCCCCTTCGACTCGGCGCACAAGTTCATGGCGACCTTCCATCACGCCGGGGAAACCGTGGAAATGTTCATCAAGGGCGCCCCCGACGTGCTGCTGGCGCGTTCAGGTTTTTGGCTGCCCGGCAGCGGCGAAGCCGAGGCCACGTCCAGACAGCGCGAAGCCGAGGCCACAACCGGACAGCGCGGCGAAGCCCCGCTCGATGCCACCACCAAAAGCCACATCGAATCCGAAAACGCGCATCTGGCCGAGCAGGCCCTGCGCGTGCTGGCGGTGGCGCGGCGCATCATCCCGGCACACGATTTCGACCCGGCGGGCGACCTCATGGCCTGGGCGTCCGGCTGGACGTTTCTGGGACTGGCGGGGCTGATGGACCCGCCGCGCGCCGAGGCGAAACAGGCCATCGCGCACTGCAAGGAGGCCGGCATCCAGGTCAAGATGATCACCGGCGACCACAGGCTCACCGCTGCCGCCATCGGGCGCGAACTCGGCCTGGTGGATGCCGCGTTGAAGGGCGGCGACGTGGTGGAAGGCCGCGAGCTGGACGGCATGAGCGATGTCGAACTGGCGCGTCGCATCAACGGCATCGTCGTATTCGCCCGCGTTTCGCCCACACACAAGGTCAAGATCGTCAATGCATTGCGTGCGGATGGCCATATCACCGCCATGACCGGCGACGGCGTGAACGACGCGCCTGCGCTCAAAGCCGCCGATATCGGCGTGGCCATGGGCATCACCGGCACCGCGGTGACCAAGGAAGCGGCAACGCTGGTGCTGACCGACGACAACTTCGCCACCATCGTCCGCGCTGTGGAAGAAGGGCGGCTGATTTACGACAACATCGTCAAGTTCGTGCGCTTCCAGCTTTCCACCAACATCGGTGCGATCCTTACCGTGCTGGCCGCCACCCTGCTCGGCTGGCCCGCGCCTTTCACCGCAATTCAGTTGCTGTGGATCAACATCATCATGGACGGCCCGCCCGCGATGACGCTCGGCATCGAACCCGCCCGTCCTGGCATCATGCACGAGCCGCCGCGCCCGCAGTCGGCGCAGATTCTCACCGCGCAACGCCTGACGCGCCTCGCGTTTTACGGCGTCACCATGATGATCGGAACGCTGCTGATGTTCCAGCACGGCCTCGCCACGCAGGGTCAGACCTACGCCCTTAGCCTCGCCTTCACCACCTTCGTCCTGTTCCAGTTTTTCAACGTGTTCAACGCCCGCGCGGAACACAGCAGCGCCTTCAACATTAACTTCTTCCGCAATGGCAAGCTGTGGCTGTCCCTGGCCGGCGTGCTCGCCCTGCAAATCATTGCTGTGCACTGGCCGCCCGCGCAAAGCCTCTTTGGCACCACCGACCTGCGGCTCAACGACTGGTTGCTTGCGGCGCTGGCGGCTTCCAGCGTGTTGCTGCTGGATGAGGGCAGGAAATTAGCGACGTGTCTGTTTCGCAAGGCGCGCTGAAAACGTATGGGGGACAATCGGGGACAGGATTGTTTTGTATTTTATCGTGTCATCTAACCCCAATTCACAAGGGAGTCCAGTCATTGCTTTTACAACCCACCCACCACAACCATCCATTTCCATTTTTCTATGTGAATGCCGCATTTTCTGAACAGCAGTGCGATGTGCTTGATCAGTTATTTTCGCAAGATATTGCATGGCAGCATCGGGACAGTGCGCTTTACCGCTGCTCTATGTGTGACGTTACTGAGACTATTCCAGCCACATTTCAGGCCGAAATACTCACCAGAATGCGTGAGATTACTGGATTGCCACTCGTTAATCGTGTGCTGGTCACGGCTCAACGAATGCTACCCGGACAAGTCATTGGCTTACACAGCGACCGGCCCTTTTTAGGCTATGAAATTGCGCGACTGGTCGTGCAACTCAATAAGCAATGGCAAGCTGAACATGGCGGTGTTCTGGAATTATTCTCATCGCCTGCGGGCGAAGCCGTATTCAGTGTTAAGCCTGAATACAACAAGGCCGTTGGTTTCCTGCTGCACGCGGATTCCTATCATGCCGTTACCGAGGTTACCCAGCCACGTCTAAGCGTGGTCTTCAATTTCTGGCACATGGCGAATACTCCCGAACTTGCGGCGCACATAGAAGCCTTGTTCGCCAAGCTTAATTTCTCAGAATTTCCAGCAGCACTTAATTCGATTGCTTCGGCGGCAGAATCGAGTTTGTCCGAAGAAGTGACATTGCTTGCAGGCACCGCAGCGATTGCACTGCATCGCTGGGGCTATGACGCTGCAACCGTTGTGATCGGATACCAGCATAGTGCTGGATTTTCACCCTGCGATACTCGCGATGCAGAAACCTATGCAGCCGTGCTACTGGCGGACTGGGTGGCGACCTTGTATCGGGATTCATTTGATCTGGTACGCTGGAATAACTTGCAAAGCGC
>JBKJIS010000242.1:0-8011 GCA_046598305.1 Thiobacillus sp. | reverse complement strand
CTTGCCGCCATGATCCATCACGTCGTTGAAGGCGGCCCGAATTGCATCGGGGTTCGGGCCAACCAGGGTGTTGGTCCCTTCGACTATCGTGATCGGGCGTTCGGTGTTTTCACGCAGTGTCAAACAGGGCACACCCAGCGCAGTCGTTTCTTCCTGAATGCCGCCAGAATCGGTAAGCACCAGTTTTGCATCCCGCATCAGACCCAGCATTTCCAGGTAACCCAAGGGCGGCAAGATATGCAAAGCATCAAGTTTTGCGCTCAATCCAAATTTCTCGATATTTCCACGTGTACGTGGATGCATCGGTATCACCACCGGCAATCTGCGGTTGATTTCGCCCACCACATCGAGCAGCGCAGCCAGCGTAGCGGGATCGTCGACATTGGACGGGCGATGCAAAGTCAGCACCGCGTACCCGGCAAGTGTTGTACCTAACGTCAGGCTACCCAACGTCTGGCTAGCCGACACTGCATGCTCAAGGTTGCGGTACAAGGTATCGATCATCACGTTGCCGACAAACTCGACACGCGCAGGGTCAATCCCCTCGCGCTGCAGGTTGGCAAGCGCACTCTTCTCGGTAATAAACAACAAGTCAGAGATCTGGTCGGTGAGCACGCGGTTTATTTCTTCCGGCATGCTGCGGTCATAGCTGCGCAGACCGGCTTCAACGTGGATGACTTTTACGCCCCGTTTGGCCGCTACCAGCGCGCACGCAAGGGTGGAGTTGACATCGCCCACCACCAGCACCGCCTGAGGTTGCACACTGTCGAGCACCGGCTCGAAGCGTTTCATGACTTCGGCCGTTTGCACAGCATGGCTGCCGGAACCCACTTCCAGGTGATGGTCTGGACGCGGAATCCCGAGGTCGGCGAAGAAGCTGTCGCTCATTGCCGCATCGTAATGCTGGCCCGTGTGCAGCAGCTGCGCGGTGATGCCGGTTTCGGCCAGTGCCGCCATTATCGGTGCGATTTTCATGAAATTGGGGCGCGCCCCTGCGACACACAATATCTGGGTCATAGCGGGCATTAATGCGTAGCGTCGTGATTCTCGGACGGATTAGCTCCGCCCGCTTCCACCTGGCGATCACTCACGGTATAGAGAATCTTGCGCACGATAGGCAAGATACGATTGACCGAACGCTCCATTTGTTCGACACGTTGCGTCAGGCGTACCGACTCTTCATTGTGCAACACGCCGCCTGAAGGGGTTTGATGGTTAACACCGGTGGGACCGTGAAAATCCTGGTGGGCCACTTCGCTTTTCAGGTCGGCAATGACCTCGTTAACCTCAGCCTCGCCGAAGTGGCTCTTCTCTTCGAGAAAACCAAACAACAACAGACGATCACAGGTGGTGTTGATGCGTCGCGGAATGCCCCCGGTAAAGCGATGCAAGGCAGCAAAAGCTTCGCTGCTGAATCCCGGTGCGCCATCCCAGCCGACCGTCCGAAGTCGATGTTCGATATAGCCCCGGGTTTCGTCGGCATCGATAGGGCCCAAGTGATAGGACGCCACAACACGTTGACGCAACTGCTGCATATCCGGACTTTGCAGGATGCCGCGAAACTCGGGCTGCCCCAGTAAAAAGGTCTGGATCAGGGAGCGTTCGTTGTTCTGGAAGTTGGAAAGCATGCGCAATTCTTCCACCGCGCGCGGTGTCAGGTTCTGCGCTTCATCCACCACCAGTAGCGCGCGCTTGCCCTGGCGGGTAGCGGCAATCAGGAAGTTTTCCAGGTTTTTTAACAGTGAAGATTTGGTCAGCCCTTCGTGCTCCAGGCCAAATGAGGCTGCCACGCTACGTAGCGTATCTTCGGCATCCAGTTGAGTCGACACCAGTTGCGCGGCGATCAGGTTGTGGGTTTCCAGCTGCCGAAACAGATTGCGCACCAGGGTGGTCTTGCCCGCGCCCACCTCACCGGTAATGACAATGAAGCCTTCGCCGAGTGACAGACCATAGTCGAGATAGGCCATCGCCCGCTTGTGTCCCTTGGACCCATAGAAGAAACGTGGGTCCGGGTTGAGCTGGAACGGCTTGGCACTAAAGCGGTAATAGTCTTCGTACATGAGCGATCCGTTATCTTGGTGGGACACAGCAACAATACGCACCGAATGTGAAGTAATGTCTGTGCCATTCAGGCAGGCGGGTCAGAAGCGCATAGTGGCGGTAGCTGTCAGACTGTTTTCGTTGAAGTCGGAATTAGTCGCGTCCGAGTTCCGTTGCTGGTAGCGATAAGCTAACCCACCCGACAGGTCCTTATCGAAGCGATGATTCATTCCCAGACTCAGCGTCGCCAGATCATCTTGACGCGATGGAGTGATCAGAGACACCGTGTTGGTGCGGGAGAGCGAAACGCTGCCGTTTGCGCTGGTGTGGGGTGACAGCCGGTAACTGACCGTACCGGACACACCTTGCGTGTGGTCTTGCGTCCCGGAAATGCTTTGAGAAATGCGCTTGGTATCGAATGCCGACAACCCAAGGCCGAGACGACTTTTGGACCACGACACGCCAGCGTTAAACGATTTGATCACATAAATTCCATTGGCCAATGCCTGATCATACAGACCCCCTGCAATCAAGTCAGACAGTGGCACCCCGAGCGTTATATAGCTCGAGGCCACTTGGGTCGCTGTATAAGGTCCGCCGGTACAGCCAGCCTGACCAGCAGGATCAGCAGGCGGATTGAAATCAGGTGTTTCGTAGAGCCGGCCACCGCATACCCAAAAAATGCGTCCGCTATCCTGCAGCAATTGTTGGGAAATATCGCTCACATCTTCCGAATAACTGACCCGAATAGCCGTGGCGCGCATCTTATGCTTGGCCGAGAGGCTGTAGGTACGCCCGAAAAACCGCTCACCTATCGAGGCTTCTATGCTGGTGCGCCGCGAAGGTGCCCAAGCAAAGCCGCCACTGTAAAAAACACCGTCGGCGCCACTCGCGTTCAAAAACTCATTTCGTTCCTGGCCATAGGTTCCAAAAATGCGGAACTTACGGGTGAGCGCAACCCCCGCCGTGGCGGATGCGCGTTCGAAGCTTGAATTGCCGCCTGTGTCACTGCTATCCAGCTTGCGGAGTGAATAATTAAGCCGCCAGCTCAGATCATTGAATCGGGTACCACTGTTCAAGCCTGCTGTGAATGTATTGCTTACCGAGTCTGCGCCTGCATTGTCAGCGAATATTGCGCCGCCAGTCGAAAAGCGGGCCTGCCCGGTGGCAAAGGTTCCAAACCGTTTCTTGATATAAGGGCTCAGCGAATACACCCCCACCGTTGCCCGGTTGGCACTATTGGTTGTGGCGTCTGCGGGCGAACCCGTCAACGACAGCAGTGTCTGCGCTATGCTGGCCGTGCCGTCCAGAAACAGGAAATCTTCAATCAGTTCGGCACGGCCCAGCGCAGCCAGATTATGGAAAAGGTCGGTGCTGTTGTTCTCGCTGGTGCGCGACACGCCAGTCAGGCTGTAATTCAGGGTCGCCTGAACGCGCCGCGAACCCTGGTATCTCAAGTTGAATCCTGGCGTTACACTCAGAATCAGCGCGTCTTCCGGATTGCTTGCACTCTGGTTGACATTGTCCGTGTAGGTGGCCGATGCCCCTACACTGGGTTCAAAACGCCAATCGACGGCATACGCGGGTAACACGCAAGTCATCCCCATGAATAAAGACACAATGCCCGCGAGCGGCGCCTGCCGCTGCGAAGATGGGCTCACATCACGCGGGCCGTGCTTATTTACCGTAGCTGCCATAGTAACCATAGTAGTAATCTGCGCCCGGAGTCGGCGTGGTTTTGTTCAACAACATACTGACCACTTCACACGACTGGATGTGGCTGAGCGCTTCGCGTACGGCATCCTGCGAGGTTTTTTCGGCCTCCACCACCATGACAATTTGCCCCATGTGCGTGGCCAGCACGCTCGACTCGCTGGTGGCCAGAAGCGGAGGAGAATCGAACAGAATGATGCGGTCCGGATAACGGTTCCCAATATCCTCAATCAATCGGGTCATCGCAGCGCTGGCGAGCAGTTCGGTGGCGCGCTTGTAGGTTCGGCCCGCCGGTAAAATCGTCAGCTTGGCAATATCCGTTCTGATCATCACATCGGACAGCTTGAGGTCTTTATCCTGCAATACATCAAGCAACCCCTTGTCAGCCTGAATGCCCAGGTATTCGGGGATGCGTGGTTTTGCGACGTCAGCATCGATCAGCAGCACGGTGCGATCCATTTCCATCGCCATTGAAATGGCGAGATTGAGGGCGCAAAAGCTTTTGCCTTCACCTGGCAACGAACTCGTCACCATGATGAGGTTGCCATTCTTGACCCGCGCAGCACCTTGCCCAAAGGCGTTGGCAATCAATGGCCGCTTGATGATGCGAAATTCTTCGGCGACCTGACTTTTCTCGGCATCGGGTGACACCACACCCATTCGATGCAGACGCGCCAGGTTAATTGTCTGGACCTGACTGTTGCCCTCCATCACTTCGGCGTCCGGTTCGCTGAAAACCGGCTCCACGGGGGTCGCGACAAAGGGCGTTGCCGGAGTGCTGCGCTGTTTGCTGAGCGCATCTTCAATCAGGCTGGTTTCCTTGACAGGATCCGTATCGCTGCTCTGGGTCACAGTGCGCGGGACACCTGAAGCAATTTTTCCAGCAGCTTTTTCAATAATGCTCATGAATTCTCCTAGCCCGCTCGCGACAACACGAGTTGCACGACCATCACCGCGCCATAGGCGGCAAACAAGCTCCCCAGCGCAGCCAGATACGCCAGCAGGCCCTTGCGTTTGCGGCGCAAGGATTCAGTGGTTTCCACCCGTGAAACCGCGCCCAGCAGGGGTAAACCAGTTAACTCGCGCAAGGCCTTGCGGTCGGTCACGGTGCGGCGCAGCTGACTCAACAGGAAAGCAACCACTATGCCTGCGCCCAAGCCCCCCAGCGTGACCAAAGACAGCAACATTGGCCGGTTCGGCCACGCGGGCTTACTCGGCACAAACGGCGGATCAATCACGCGGAAATCCACGGTGTCGGTCTTGCTTTCAACCTCACCCGACATGGTGACCGACTCACGACGCTTCAATAATGCATCGTAGTTCTGGCGATACACATCGTAGTCACGTGTCAACTGGGTGAAATCCTGCTCCACCTGGGGGATCATGTTGGACGCATTACGCAATTCACCATAACGGCGCTGGTATTCAGCCACGCGCGCGCCCAGCGCGGAGACGGTGGCGTCCGCTTCGGCAATTGCAATGGTGAGTTGTTGATAGACGGGGTTCTGGATTTTTGAGCCTGCCGGGTCTGCCTTACGGTCGGCAAGGTCAATTTTCTTCTGCGCTTCCAGCTTGTCAATCAAGCGTTTGGTCGACTGAATATCGGGGTGTAGATCGGTATATTTCAGGCGGAGTTGATCCATCTGCTGCTGCAGTGCCTGGATCCGGCCATCCACTTCGCTGTGGGTTGAAACTGCCGCCGCCGCCGCGGTGAGTTCAGGTTCTTCGTCGACCAACTGTCGCTTCAACTGATTGCGCCGATTAGTCGCTTCTTGCTGGTCCAGCTGCGCTTGCCGTAACTGGCCTGAAGTCTCGGCCAGCTTGGTGTAATAGTCACCGCCCTGTCCAGGCATCATGCCAATGTGCTTCTGCTTGAATTCCGTAAGCGCGCTCTCGGCATCGTTGAGCTTTTGCTGATACTGCTGCAACTGCTCTTCAATAAAACGCGCCGAACTGGAAATGTCCTGACGGGTTTTACCCAGACTGCCTTCCACAAAAATGGTCAACAAGGACTGCACCACTTTTTTGGCCAGATCGCCATTGGCATCCTGATAGCTGATGGTATACAGGTTTTCACGACCCGCATCGGCAATCGAAATCTTACCTGCCAAGCCGTTCAGCATGGATTCGGTTTGCTCCGGCGTTTTGGCCTGCACATCCAGATCGGTCATGCGCGCAACTTTTTCCAGCGTGGGGCGGCTCACCAGCTGACGCGTCATCAGCTTGATCTGCTGCTCCACGTTGGGCTCGACTGCCAACCCGGCCAACAAGGGCCTGAGCAACGTCTGCGTATCAACATAGACACGTGCCGATGCCTCGTAACGGTCGGGAAGCACCATCACCCAGGTCCAGCCGACGATGCATACCAGCCAGGCCATCGCCACGCCCCACCAGCGCCGATACCAGGTGGCTTTCGCATACCCCAGAATTTGTTGCAGTACCTGATCCATATGCTATGCGAATGTTCGTTCCATCAAAAGTGCAGCCAAGGACGGCGTAAGTAAACTTAGAACAAACTTTCCGGGACCACCAACACATCGCCGGGACGCATATCTACGTTGGCAGAAATGTCACCGCCTTTGAGCAGGTCTTCCAACCGAACCCCCAGACGCGATTGCTTGCCTTCGGTTGTACGAAGGATATAAGCCTTGTTACCTGCGGCGAAGTTGGTCAACCCGTCCACCGAGATCATCAGGTCGATCAAACTCATTTTTTCGCGATAGTTCAGTGCCTGCGGCTTGGCAGCTTCGCCCACCACGCGGATCTGCTGATCAAACGGGCCTACGCCGCCCGACACGATCACGGTAACGATGGGTTCCTGAATATATTTGGAGAGTGTCTTTTCGATATCTCGTGCCAGCTGGGTGGGCGTCTTGCCCGAGGCCTGCAGGTCTTCGATCAGATTCATCGTCATCTTGCCATCGGGACGCACCGGGAAAGTGCCGGACACCTCGGGGTTGCGCCAGACAAATACCTGAACCGAGTCACCCGGGCCGACCAGATAGTTCCAGTTAACATTACCCGTCTGCGTCGGTGCGGGCGGATAAGCGGGTGTACTGGAGCAGCCTGCCAGCGCAGCAATTGCCAACACAACGCCAGCGCGTGCGATGTACTTGTTGATCGTACTCATGTCCATCCTCCCTTATAGTTGCAATTACTCTGTCGACATTATGCCAGAGCAGATTAAATCCCTAACCTGACCACCCCAATACATAAGCAATTCACAGGCCAGTACAAACAATTCCCGTGAATCCCTCTTCCATCAAGAACTTACCTGATCCCACCCTGCCAATGCGACGAGCCGCCAACAGCTGCGTCATGAAGTCATCGTCTGCCAAGGTATTATGCTTGCCATGATCAATACCGCAATCGACAGCCTGGATACCCTGCGCCTGCGCATTCGTGAGTTTGCCTGCGCTCGCGCCTGGGAACGCTACCATACTCCCAAGAATCTGGTGATGGCGCTAAGTGTAGAAGCGTCAGAGTTGCTGGAGCCCTTTCAATGGCTGACGGCAGAACAGAGTCACCAGCTGAATGCCGAGCAACATGAGGCGGTCCGCCAGGAAATCGCCGACGTGCTGATTTACCTGACCCGGCTGGCCGATATTCTGGAAATCGACCTACTGGAAGCGGCTGCCGACAAGTTAGCTATCAATGCGCGAAAATACCCGGTCGACCTGGCGTACGACAACGCGCTCAAGTCTTCGGTCCACCTACCCAATCAAAGCAGCTCAGATGACTAAGCCTTATTATAAGCACCATGTTTTTTTCTGTACCAATCAACGCGATGACGGCGCCCAAAGCTGCGGTGCCTCTGGCGGCCAGAAGATGCGCGACTATCTGAAGAAAAAATCCAAACACGCCAACCTCGCTGGCAAAGGCAAGTGCCGCATCAACAGCGCTGGTTGCCTGGACCGCTGCAATGAGGGACCGGTTCTGGTCGTCTATCCCGAGGGCGTCTGGTACACCTATGTGGATGAATCCGATATTGATGAAATCTTCGATATGCACCTCAAGCAAGGGCAGATCGTCGAACGCTTGAGACTGAAGTGAAACGGTTCAAACTGCGTATCCCGGTGCCCGCAGGCAAGCTGGAAACGGTGATCGACGATCCGGAAACCGATCGCCGCGGCCTGCTGCTGGTCGCCCATCCTCACCCGCTGCATGGCGGCAGCATGGACAACAAGGTGGTGACCACGCTAGCCAAAGCAGCCAACGAAGCAGGCTGGGTATCGGTGCGCCCCAACTTTCGCGGCGT
>JBKJIS010000214.1:0-5428 GCA_046598305.1 Thiobacillus sp. | reverse complement strand
CCGCGGTCTGGTGACAGGCCGTCTCGAGCAGTTTGCGCCCCACGCTGACGATTTTCCCGGTTTCTTCCAGCATCTCCAGAAAAACGGCTGGACTGAGCAGGCCTTTCTCCGGGTGGTTCCAGCGCACCAGCGCTTCGACTGCATGTAATCGGCCCGTGTTCAGATTGACTTGGGGCTGGTAGTGGAGGATGAGCTCGTTTCTCCCCAAGGCATAGTGGAGATCGGTCTCCAGCTGCAGTCTTTCCTCGGCCATGGCATTCATCGTGGGGTTATACAGATGAAAGCGATTTCGGCCGCTGTTTTTGGCGTGATACATCGCGGTGTCGGCGTGTTTCAACAGACTGCCGGAATCGTTGCCGTCATTGGGGTACACGCTGATGCCGATGCTGCAACTGCTGAATAGCTCACGCTCGGCAATGCGGTAAGGCTCAGCCACGGCCGCAAGCATCTTTTCCACGACCTGCAGAATGTGTTTGATCTCAACAATGTCGCTGATCACCACTACAAACTCATCGCCGCCCAGCCGGGCCACAATGTCTTCCGCGCGTGCGGTCGCGCGGAGTCGGTTGGCCACCTCGCAAATGAGTTGGTCGCCGCTGGCATGACCAAGCGTGTCATTTACGCGCTTGAAGCGATCCAGGTCGATGAACATCACGCCGACCAGGGTTTGATGACGTGCGGCGCGAATCAGTGATTGTTCCAGGCGGTCCATGAACAGCATGCGATTGGGCAGGCCCGTCAGGGTGTCTTCGGTGGCGAGGCGCTCACGCTCGCGGCCGACGCGGTGGGTGTAATGCAGGACGAAGGCTGCGACAAGAAGCCCCACCAGCAGGGCGATGCCAGACAGCATGACAATCCAGAGACGGGCGACTTCCGCATCCTTGTGGGCTTTGCTGCTGGCCACCCGCGCAACCCGTTGGACTTCGGCATCGAGTTGCGCAAGCGTTGTAATCACTTTGTTCTGCATCGGGATGGCCTGTTTGAGGATCAGTTCCTCGGCATCCCGGATGAAGTTGGCGCCGATCAAGTCTACAACCTGGAGCTGCATCGGCTGGGAAACCCCGGTGAGCTGTCCCTGTTGTGCAATCAGTTCACGTTCCCGGTGGTTTAACGACAGGCTCAGGAGTTCCTTGCGTGCAATCCTGAATGCCGAAGCGTTTTGATTGAACTGGAGCATTAACCGGTCCCGCTCAAACGGATCTTCAATCCTGGAAAGCATCAACATGAATATTGATCGCTCACGTGCGTTGACCGCCATGGTGTGGGTAAGAGTTTGCTTGCGCAGATGAACATCGACCACCTGATTAAGGTTGTGCGTGGTGAGCTCAAGTTGTCTCAAGCCGATGGTGGCGACAAACACAAGCAGCAGCAATTGTGTGATAAAGCCCGCCAGCAGGGCCAGCCTCCAGGTCGAAAGACGTCCGATGCGCCTCATGGCAGGGAGCGGAGCGTCAGGCGCATCGACGCATACAGGCTATTCGTTGAATTGGGGTACATGGGTTGGGCCTGCGAATCTGCTTGTTTATCCTTAATACTGTCTTTATCGGCACCGGGCCAAAAAAGATTAAGCGCGGAAACGGAAATTTCAGCCGGTACGATTTGACCAACAGGATGCGCGGTGGCGCGCGCTTGGGAAAAGGCCGCGCGTTGTGATCGGGATGTTCAGGGCGTATCCCGCAGACGTGCGGCGATTTCCTCCACCGACATGCGGGTGGTGTCGATGATGGGAAGGTCATGGCTTTTGAATAGTCGCTCGGCGGCTGCGAGTTCGGTGCGGCATTGTTCCAGGCTGGCATATTGGCTGTCGGGATAGCGAACCTGGCGGATGGCTGCCAGACGCTCCGCGGAAATGGTCAGGGCACGCAAGCGGGGCAGGTTGGCCAGCAGAACTTCGGGCAGGGTGTGAAGCGCAAGGTCTTCCGGGGTGAGCGGATAGTTGGCGGCGCGCAGGCCGTATTGCAGGGCAAGATAGAGCGCGGTGGGGGTTTTGCCGACGCGCGAGACGCCAATCAGGATCAGATCGGCCTGATCGAGCCGCTGTGCTTGCAGGCCATCGTCCAGTGCCAGGCTGAAATTCACCGCGTCCATGCGCGACTCGTAGTTGTGTGTCATGCCATGGGTGTGGCCGCCATGGGGCGTGGCAGTTTGGCCGAGTGAACGCTCTACGGTCGGGATGAGCATTTCAAACAGATCAAACAGGGGTGCACCGCTTTCCCGCAGCGTGACGCGCAAAGCCGGGTCGGTCACGGATGAGAACACCAACGCATTGGGCGTGACGGTAATCCGCGCGACTGCGTTGTGTGCTTTCTCAAGGCTGTCAATGAAAGGCAGCACAATCAGGCTAAACTCAAAAGCAGGAAACTGCGACAGCACGCTTCTTGCCACGGCTTCGATGGTGACGCCAGTGTGATCGGATACGCAGAATGCAATGCGATTTTTCATGGAGAGAAGTATGACAGTCCCGGCTGACTATATCGTCTCATTGGAGGCCCTATCGATGGCAGATGTGCCGCGTGTGGGCGGCAAAAATGCGTCTCTGGGCGAAATGATTCGCAACCTGTCAGGCGTTGGGGTCAAGGTGCCGGGCGGCTTCGCCACCACAGCGCAGGCATTCTGGGACTTTCTCGATCAAAATGATTTACGCGCACGCATCAATACCCGGCTGGCGGCGCTGGATGTGGCGGATGTGACAGCACTGGCACAGGCAGGTGCCGAAATTCGGGCCTGGGTCGAAGCGGCTGCCTTGCCGACCGCACTGGAGGCGGGGCTGCGCGAGGCCTATCTCGCGCTGGGTGAGCGGGTCTCGGTCGCGGTGCGCTCGTCGGCCACAGCGGAAGATTTGCCCGATGCCTCGTTTGCCGGGCAGCAGGAAACCTATCTACATGTGCAGGGCGAGAATGCGCTGCTGTTGTATGTGCGGAAGGTCTTTGCCTCGCTCTACAACGACCGCGCCATTGCCTATCGAGTGCATCATGGGTTTGCCCATGCCGATGTGGCTTTATCGGCCGGGGTGCAGCGCATGGTGCGCTCGGACATTGCGTGTGCCGGCGTGCTGTTCACGCTCGATACCGAATCCGGTTTCCGCGACGTGGTGTTCATCACCGCAGCCTACGGCCTGGGCGAAACCGTGGTGCAGGGCTCGGTCAACCCGGACGAGTTTTATGTGCACAAGCCGATGCTGGCGCAAGGCTTTCCCGCCGTGGTACGGCGCGAGTTGGGCGAGAAAGCCATCCGCATGGTTTGGCGCGATGGCGAAACCGTGATCGAGGACACGCCAGTCGAACTGCGCCGTCGCTTTGCCCTGACCGACAGCGAAGTGCTGGTGCTGGCGCGCCAGGCGGTGGCAATCGAAGCCCACTATGGCCGTCCGATGGATATCGAATGGGCGAAAGATGGTGAGACCGGCGAACTCTTCATCGTGCAGGCGCGGCCGGAAACGGTGAAGACGCGCGTCAGCGGTGCGGGCGAACGCTACGTTCTGGAAGCTGCCGGCGACGTACGCGATGTACGCATTACTGGCCGCGCCATTGGCCAGAAAATTGGCGCAGGCGCGGTGCGGCTGATCGCAAGCCCAGCGGAAATGAACCGGGTGCAGTCGGGCGATATTCTGGTCACCGACATGACCGATCCCGACTGGGAACCGGTGATGAAACGCGCCGCGGCGATCGTCACCAATCGCGGCGGGCGCACCTGCCATGCCGCGATTGTGGCGCGCGAACTGGGGATTCCCGCCGTGGTGGGCACCGGCGAGGCCACCACCGTGTTGCGAGACGGCGAGACCGTGACGGTGTCGTGCGCCGAGGGCGACACCGGCATGGTGTATGCGGGCAAACTGAAATTCTCGGTGGAAGTGCTGGCGAGCGAAGCCCTGCCCGAGCCGCCAGTGAAGCTGATGATGAACGTGGCCAATCCCGAGCGCGCCTTCGAATTCGCGCAGATTCCGAATCACGGCGTAGGTCTCGCCAGGCTGGAATTCATCATCGCCCGCATGATCGGGGTGCACCCGCTGGCCTTGCTGGAATATGCCAGTCAGCCGGCCGAGGTGCGCGCCGAAATCGATCTGCGCACGGCCGGCTATGCCGATCCGGTGTCTTTTTATGTCGACAAGCTGGCCGAAGGCATCGCCACGCTGGCGGCCGCGTTCTGGCCGCAGCCGGTGATCGTGCGCCTGTCCGACTTCAAATCCAACGAATACGCCAGCCTGCTCGGCGGCGCGCGTTACGAACCGAAGGAAGAAAACCCCATGCTGGGGCTGCGTGGCGCTTCGCGTTATGTGTCCGCGCTATTCGGGCCGGCGTTCGAGCTGGAGTGCCGGGCGCTGAAAAAGGTGCGCGAGACGATGGGCTTCGTCAATGTCGAGGCGATGATTCCGTTTGTGCGCACGGTGGAAGAATGTGCGGCAGTGGTCGATTTGCTGGCGGCCAATGGCCTGCGTCGCGGCGATAACGGACTGCGATTAATCATGATGTGCGAAATTCCCTCCAATGTACTGCTGGCCGACGATTTTCTGCAGTACGTCGATGGGTTTTCAATCGGCAGCAACGACCTCACCCAGCTTACGCTGGGGATCGACCGCGATTCGGGGTTGGTTGCCGGCGGCTTCGACGAACGCAACCCGGCGGTCAAGAAGCTTTTGGCCGAGGCGATTGCCGCCTGCAATCGCCAGGGAAAATATATTGGTATCTGCGGCCAGGGGCCCAGCGATCACCCCGACCTGGCCGATTGGCTGGTGGAACAAGGGATAGGCTCGATTTCGCTCAACCCGGATACCGTGGTGGCGACCTGGCGTCGGCTTGCAAGTCAAGTCAGCCACGGCCCGCGAGGTAGGGGTACACCATTCGATGGTGAGTAAGATTATTAAAGGGGCGCGGTGAAAGGTGTTATGTCAAACTTGACCCTGTCTGTCGTTGTGCTTTTATGTTGAAAGCCGGTTAAACGGCTCACTCGGGAGATTGTCATGACAACCTTGAAAATGAAGTTGAATTTGCCGGACAGCCTGGCGCAGGAAGCGCGCAAGGCGGGCTTGCTCACCTCCGACGCTATCGAACGTTTGTTGCGCGAGGCAGTGAGATTCCGTGCGGCAGATGAGTTGTTCAGCGCGATGGATAAGTTGGCGGATGCCAATATCCCGCCGATGACGATGGAGGAGATTCAGGTCGAGGTGGATGCCGTTCGGGCAGAAAGACAGGCGCGTGCGGGTCGTCCTTGATACCAACATTGTGGTGTCGGGGTTTCTGTGGCGCAGCTTTCCGCGCCAGTTGCTCGACCTGGCTCGCGCCAATGTAATCACAATTTATACTGGCGTCGCACTGCTGGATGAACTGGCGGAAGTGCTGTCCAGAAACAAGCTGGCGGCGAAATTGCAAGAACAGCGAGTAACACCGGATTTTTTGATGCAACACTACGGCATGTTGGCCAAGGTTGTGAC
>JBKJIS010000184.1:0-33631 GCA_046598305.1 Thiobacillus sp. | reverse complement strand
TGAAAATGGCAGCCCTGCGGCGGATTAAGCGGCGACGGCTGATCGCCCGTCAATCGAATGATGCTCTGCCCCGTCTGAGCCTCGATACGCGGCACCGCACTCACCAGCGCCTGGGTGTAGGGATGCCGAGGCGAACGCAGCACATCGGCGGCGGCACCCTGTTCAACAATCCGTCCGAGGTACATCACCGCCACGTCGTGTGCCAGATAATCTACCACGGCGAGATTATGCGTAATGAAGAGATAGGCCAGCCCCAGACTGTCCTGCAGATCTTTCAACAGGTTCAGAATCTGCGCCTGTACCGACAAATCCAGCGCGCTGGTCGGCTCGTCACAAATCACTAATCGGGGTGACACCGCCAGCGCACGCGCAATCGCAATGCGTTGGCGCTGGCCGCCTGAAAAAGCATGTGGATAGCGTCCGCCAGCGTCTTCGGGCAGCCCGACCTGACGCAATAGCTGGATCATCACCTCGCGGCGATCATTGGCAGCGCCCACGCCCAGCGCATCCATGCCCTCGAGCAGGATGTCCGCCACGCGCATGCGCGGATTGAGTGAACTGAACGGATCCTGGAATACCATTTGCGCCTGCCGACGCAGCGTAGCGGCATTATTTGCGTGGATGGTTTCGCCACCCAGCGCAATCGAGCCTGCCGTCGGCTCGACCAAGCGCAACAGCGCCTTGCCCACGGTGGTTTTCCCACAGCCTGATTCACCCACCAAAGCCAGCGTGCGGCCTGCCTGAATCGATAACGTCACATCATCCACTGCGCGCACATGCCCAACCGTACGCTGAAAAAACCCCTGTCGAACCGGGAAATACACTTTCAATCCATCGACCTGAAGCAGGGGCTGTGTGATATCCACAGACTTTGCATGGGCCGTCATCTCGCGTTCACTGCGTACCGGCAATTCGGTCGCCAGATGACACCGGACTCGCTGGCCATTCAGCTCCTGCCAGTCTGGCGATTCAGACCGGCACCGCGCAATCGCATACGGACACCGCGGCGCAAAGCGGCAGCCATGCAATTCGCTACCAAATCCAGGCACCTGCCCGGGAATCGTGGTCAACCGACCGCCATCGCCGGGGCGCGGCAGCGCTTCGAACAACATGCGACTATAGGGATGCTTCGGCGCGGCAAAGAACGCGTCGCACGTGCCCTCCTCCACCAGCTCACCGGCGTACATCACGCCGACGCGATCGGCATTCTCGGCCACCACACCGAGGTCGTGCGTGATCAGCAACATGCCCATCTGCTGCTCGGTGCGCAGGTGCCGCAACACCTCCAGCACCTGGGCCTGGATGGTCACGTCCAGCGCAGTCGTCGGTTCATCCGCAATCAGCAATTTCGGTTTACCCGCCAGCGCCATCGCGATCATCACCCGCTGGCGCAAGCCACCCGACAACTCAAACGGATAGGATTCGAGCCGCCGCGCCGCATCCGGCACACCCACTGAGTCAAGGAGTGCACGTGCGGCGTCCCATGCCGCCTGCCCGGTAAGGTGCTGATGCAGTTCCAGCGCCTCGGCGATTTGCGTGCCCACATTGATCACGGGATTCAAGGCCAGCATCGGCTCCTGGAAAATCATCGCCATGCCCCCCCCACGCACGCCCCGCATGTCGCGCTCGGGCAGCGCAAGCACATCCTGTTCGTCCAGATGCACCGATCCCGCGCTGATGCGTCCGCCATCCGGCAGCAGCCGCATCAGCGACAAGGCGGTGATCGACTTGCCGCAGCCGGATTCGCCTAGCAGCGCATAAGTTTCGCCAGCCGCGACGTGAAACGACACTCCATCGACCACGCGCACGGCATCAGCACCGTGGCCAAATTCAGTCACCAGTTTATCAACCCGAAGCAAGGTGTTCATCGACGGCCTCCCTGGCGCGGATCGAACGCGTCGCGCACACCGTCGGCAAACAGGTTGGCGGCCAGCACCAGGGTAAACATGAAGGTAAACGCTGCGCCAAGTTGCCACCACACCACCGGCTCACGGGCGAGTTCAAGGCGCGAGCCGTTAATCATGTTGCCCCAGCTGTGCATGCTGGGATCGACCCCGACGCCCACATAAGACAACACCGCTTCGGCCAGCACCAGCCCGGAAAAATCCAGCACGATGGCAATCAGTATCAGGTGAAACACGTTGGGGAAGATGTGGCGGCTGATGATGCGGGTGTGCGACACCCCAAAAGCACGCGCGGCTTCGACGTAATCGAGCGTGCGCAGCTTGAGCGATTCTCCGCGCAGCAAACGCGCCAGTCCGGTCCAGCTGGTCACCCCCATGATGAGACACAGTGCCAGCAGTCGAATATCAGCGCGCGCAGCAGCCGTGTCGAACAAATCGGGATTGGATTCAACGTAAACCTGCACGATGAGCACCGCCGCCGCGATCAACAGCACGCCTGGAATCGAGTTCAATACGGTGTAGACGTACTGGATAACGTCATCAATCCAGCCGCGAAAATAGCCCGCCGCAATCCCCAAGCCAATCGCCAGTGGCAGCGTAACCAAGGTGGTCAGCGTGCCGATCACCAGCCCGGTGCGGATGCTCTTAAGGCTGATGTAGAGCACATCCTGTCCGACCTTGTCGGTGCCGAACACATGGTAGGCCGAGGCCAACTGCATCAACACGCCCGCCAGCATGAACAACAGTGTCACGATGACAAAAACCGTCCGTCCCGGCCAGTCAAGTCGGCCGTTACCCCACAGCAGGAACCATTCACCGAAAGGCATTTGAGCACGGCGGGCCTGCCAGACAGCCATCAGACCAAACAGCAGCAAACTGAGCACCAAACCTTGCGCCGATCCAATCAGGCTGCGTCGTGTGATATCCGGCAACCGTGCATCATCCTGTTGCAAATGCGCGCCGCCAAATTTCAATCGCGGATATTCGCGCACGGTCACGCCGTCACGCTGCACAAACTCCTTGGCGTACAACTGCATCGCCAGCGGTTCGGAATAGGTTTTTTCCTGCTGCGTACGCAGGTCACCCACCAGTGCGTCAAACACGCTCAACACGTCGACTGAATAATGCGGATTGTCCACCGGGCTATCGAGCAGTTTTTCGCGGTAATGCAGCGAATCGAGCAATCCGATCACGACAAACACACTCAGCACCAGCGCCGCCCCCATCGCCATCGGGCGCTGTGCCACCGCGCGCCAGGGGGCACGTAAATGCTCTTGGCGGCGGATCAACCAGACCAGCGCCAGCACACCGGCCAGCAGCGCAAAAATCAGCGCGTCGGTCCACAGGACAACAGGCACGAAGTTAATTGCATCCGCGCTCATTGCAGCCGCACCCTCGGGTCCACCCACGAGTAGGAGATATCAGTGAGAATAAGGCCCACGATATAAAGGAAGGAGCCGAGGAACACCATCGCGCGCACCACCGCAAAATCCTGCGCCTGGATCGCATCAATCGTATAGCTGCCCAGTCCTGGAATCCCGAAGAAGGACTCGGTGATCAGACTCCCCATGAACAACAGCGGCAACACCACCACCGCACCGGTCAATATCGGGATCATGCCGTTCTTCAATACGTGGCGGAACAGCACCCGCACCTCGGATAGGCCCTTGGCGCGCGTGGTGCGGACATAGTCCTTGCCGATTTCCTCGAGGAAAATCGCGCGATACCAGCGCGCGCCGCTGCCGATGCCCGCCACCACACCGATCAGTACCGGCAGCACAATGAAGCGGAGGCCGTCAATGCCGCCTGCAAAGCCAGAAATCGGCAGCAGATTCCACAGCTTGGAAATGAAATACTGCCCGGCGATAATGTAGAACAAGCCCGAAATCGACATCAGCACCACGCACAGCACCACCCCCCACAGATCGAGATAGGTGGAACGAAAAAACACCATCAAGAGAGCAAAGGTGATGTTGACCAGCAGGCCAATCACAAACACCGGCAGCGCAATCGCCAGACTCGGCCCCATGCGGGTGCGGATTTCATTGCCGATATTGCGACCGTCGTCACCCTTGCCGAATTCGAACACGAACATCGCAGCCGAATGCTTAAAGAAAATCGTATCGGTAAGCTGCGCGCTGCCGCTGGCCTGAGAATTCAGCAGCAACGGTTTATCGTAGCCGTGCTCGACTTTCCAGCGCACGATGGCATCCGGCGTCACATGTTTGGCGCCCAGTTGCAGTCGCGCCATGTCGTCCGGTGTGTTGACGACGAAAAACAGCGTGAATGTCAACAGGTTCACCCCGATCAGGATCGGGATAGCGTAGAGCAGGCGGCGCAGAATGTAGGCAAGCATCAGGCAGTTTTCCTTTCACGTCGCTGCCATGCGATCACCGCAGGTGCAATCACGATTACCAGCGCACCCACCAACAGCGCAATCGGCCACAGCACCGGGTGATTCCATTCGGCTCGCCGCGTGTCGCGAAGTACGGGATCAATGCGTCGGTATTTAAGCGTGTTGTTAGCCATCAGGTTGGGTTTGACGTTATGTACCCAGCTGTGGCGCAACCCGAACGACTTGGGATAGAAGGTGAAGATCCAGGGTGCATCGCGACGCACAATTTCCAGCATGGCGTTGATCACCTGTTGGCGCTCGGGGCCGTTGTCCATGTCCTTCATGCGCTCGAACAAAAAATTGAATTCAGCGCTGTCGTAGTTCGCCGCGTTCTCGCCACCTGTTCCCACTTTTTTGTGTGGGCCATAGAGCAGGAAGAAAAAGTTTTCTGGATCAGGGTAGTCGGCATTCCATCCCATCTCGAACATCTGGGTATTGCCCTTGCGAATTTTGTCCTGAAAGCGGTTGTAATCGGTGCCGCGCACGACCAGTTGCACGTTGAGTTTGTCGAGTTGTTTCTTCATCCAGTCGAGGCGCGACTTGGCATCGGGACCGATCGCCGTGGTGTCAAAATACAGCACCAACGGGTCGCCGGTTTTGGCATCACGGCCATTCGGATAGCCTGCCTCGGCCAGCAGCTTGCGCGCAGTCTCGATCGAACGCCGCTCAATCTTCCCGCCACGATCTTCGTATACGTAGGGATTCAGACCGGCCACCCCTTCGATATAACCAAATAAACCCGGGGGTATCGGTCCCTGTGCTGGAATGCCACGACCATTACGGAAAATGGAAATGAATTCGTCATAGTCAAAAGCAATCGAGAGCGCCTGTCGCAACTTCTGTCGGTCTTTGCCTAAACCACCCACTACAGGGTCCAGCATGTTAAATCCAACATAGAAAATAGATGTTTCAGCCGTCGTTAAAAGTTGAATATCCTGCCTACGCATGCTGTCGGTGAGCTGCGGATCGCCACCGGCCGAAAACTGTATCGCCTGATCGAAGCTGTCCGAGCTGATGCCGGAACTGTCATAGTAGCCCTGTAAAAACTTGCTCCAGTACGGAATGGTTTCCTTTTCCAAACTGAACACAGCGGCATCCACGAACGGCAGCGGCTTGCCGGCGTCGACCAGCAATCCGGCTTGCTGGTCGGCTGTATCTCCGTCTACGGGGTAGGTTTCACCGTGAAAGTGCGGATTTTTCTTTAACACCATGCGACGGTTGGGATCATTCTCGGCCAGGTAATAAGGGCCGGTTCCCACGGGCTGCCAGTCAAGGGTTAAATTTTTTTCTGCCATACCCGGCTGTGCATAAAAAACCTCGGCCTCCCACGGCACCGGCGCAAAAAACGGCATCGCCAGCCAGTAAATGAATTGCGGATATTTACCCTTGATACGGATGAGGTAGGTATAGCGATCCACCACTTCAACACCCGCCAGCGGAAATTCATTCAAATTCAATGCAGCATCGGGTTGCGCCTTGGCCGCTTTTTCAAGCGATTCACCCAATGCCTTCAAGCCAACAATGTGTTCGGCCATCAGTCCAAAAATTGGCGAGCTCAGTTTGGGGTTGGCCAATCGCTTGATTTGAAAAACGTAGTCAGCAGCGACGAGTTCACGGATGCCGGTATGCTGAAAGTCGCTGACCTGGGCTTTACCCGCCACTGCGGCGGCATCCATCGCGTGATAACGGTAGCGCCCTGATGTGTCGCGTGCAAAAGCCGGATGAGGTTGATAGCGCACCCCGGGCTTGATTCTGATTTCGTACACACTTTCCACAATGCGCGTGGATGGCGCATTGTCCGGCAGGACATGACCCGCCGCGTCAACATAACGTGGCTGCGGCACTGCCTCGGCGGTGAGCGGAATCAGCGTGTAGGGGCGCTTGAGAAAATGGTACTGCAGCGGCGGCTCGTAAATCTGCCCGGTGAATTCAACTTCGTTCGCACTATACGAGCGCGCGGGGTCGAGATGCTTGGGGCGTTCGGAAAAAGCGCTGTACAGCACATTGGCTTCTTTGGCGCCGCCGGGATAGGGGTTATTCCAGCTGTCGGAGCAGCTGGTCAGTAAGCTCAGGCTTATCCCAAGCAGAACCGTCTTCAATAAAGTTGCCCCGATGCGCGTCATCTCGCCAGTGTACCCAAGCACGGCGCCAACGTCAGCCGTTATAATCAAGCGTTACTCAACTCTTCGAGACCATCATGGGATTTCTTGCAGGAAAGCGTTTACTGATCACCGGCGTGATATCCAATCGTTCCATTGCTTATGGCATTGCCAAGGCATGCAAGCGTGAAGGCGCAGAACTTGCCTTCACCTACCAAGGCGAACGCATCAAAGACCGTGTCACCGAGTTCGCCAAGGAATTCGATTCCAGCCTGGTTTTCCCCTGTGACGTTGGCAGCGATGAGGAAATCGATGAGCTGTTTGTCGGGCTTGGTAAACACTGGGATGGCCTTGATGGTCTGGTGCACTCGATCGCGTTTGTACCCAGAGAAGCCCTGTCCGGTGACTACCTCGACTGCGTCACCCGCGAAAATTTCCGTATCGCACACGACATCAGTTCCTACAGCTTTGCCGCACTGGCCAAAGCCGCGCTGCCGATGATGGCAGGCCGCAACGCGGCGCTGCTGACGTTGTCCTACCTCGGCGCCAACCGCTCTGTCCCCAATTACAACGTGATGGGCCTGGCCAAGGCCAGTCTCGAATCCAACGTGTATTACCTGGCGCAAAGCCTGGGTCCCAAGGGTATCCGCGTGAACGCGGTGTCGGCTGGCCCGATCAAGACACTCGCCGCTAGCGGCATCGCAAAATTCAGCGAGAAGCTCGACCTCGTCGCCAGGAATGCACCGCTCCGTCGCAACGTCACCATCGATGAAGTGGGTAATGCCGCTGCCTTTCTGTTGAGCGATCTGGCTTCCGGTATCAGCGGAGAGATCACTTATGTAGACGCAGGATTCAACACCACTGCAGGCGGAGTTGACTGACCTCCTGCATCGCCGAACCCAATGGAAAACGCGCCTTGAAGGCGCGTTTTTTGATTCAATCGATCAGTTATCGACCTTCTATTGCGTTGGACTTGATTTTCACTTTCTGGCCCGCCGTAATCAGATCAGTCATCGCCTTCAGGTCCGCACGTTGCAACGACTGCGTCACTCCCGACCCAATTGATGACAACAGCATCGGATCCTGCGTAGGCGCTTCCACGACACGCGTAACCCGCACAATACGATACGAACCACTTGGATGCATGAAGCCGGCATAAGCTGGCAGCTTGTCAGTCCTGGCCCGAAACACAGCTTTGGCGCCAGCCGCATCGAAGACAGCGGAAGGCTGACGACTCACCACCTGGAATGCAGACCAGCCTAAATCTTTTTCTTCTCCTTTTACCAATGACTTAATCGTTGTCTGTCCGAGTTGCGTCAGAAAACGCATGCGCTGCTCCACCAGGAGCCGGGATTCAATCGCAGGAGACGCCTCCGCAAGCGGAAGCAGTCGGACCGAGCGATGCTCAGCCACTCGAGCAGCTACCAGCACACCCGGCTTGACTTCAACCGCCTCAGTATTCTGCTTGGACTTGATTGAGTCCGGACTAAACAATGCCGCAAGCAAACCCGGATGGTTCAACGGTGGCTGGGCCGTTTTCATAGACATCCAGCCACCTTGCTGAACGGTCAGCTTGATTGCGGTTGCTGCCGGCTGCAACGAGGATGCGCTCTCATAAACCAGGTTACTGAAAGTGTCGGCCAAACCGGCAAAGGCCTTTTGAGCCTGCTGCTTACGTAACTCATCAACTACCGTAGAACGTACTTCAGCAAGCGGTGCTGTTTTTCCTGGCTGAATACTGTCCAAACGAATGACGTGATAACCGAAATCACTTTCAACCGGCCCACGGATTTCGCGGGGTTTCATGCCGAACACAGCATCCTCGAAAGGCTTGACCATCATGCCGCGACCAAAGCTTCCTAAACTACCATCCTGTGCTGCGGAGCCTGGATCCTGCGATAGCGTACGTGCCAGTTCAGCAAAACGTTCCGGCGTTTTTTGCAGCGTTTGAAACACTTCTGTGGCCTTTGCCTTGGCTTTAGCACGTACAGCAGCATCTGCGTTCGCATCGAAAGCGATCAGAATATGGCTGGCACTCCGTTGTTCGGCCTGACCGAACTGGGCTGCATGTGATGCGTAATAGTCCGCCACGGCCTGCTCACTTACGGTAATACCTGCTGCCACAGAGGCCTTGTCGAGCACCAAATATTCAGCACGGATTTGTTCCGGTTCGGTGAACTCGGCTTTGTTGGCCGTGTAATAACGCTCGATGTCGGCAGGCGTGACTTTGACTTGTGACGCCACTGATGCCGCGGGCAGATCCACCCAGGAAATCTCTCGCTGCTGCGCAACCAAACCCGCAATCTGTTTCATCGAGGTATTAGAGGGAAATGCCGCAAGCGATACCGGGCTGGTAATCGCCTCAAGCATGAAAGCTTGTCGCAGTTCATTTTCAAACTGGACCGTCGTACGGTTGTTTTGACGCAGCACCGCTTCATAGCGTTGTTGCGAGAACGCACCGTCCTGTTGAAATGCCGGGATTTGTCCCAGAAGGGATGCCAGATAAGCATCAGGTGCTAAAAATTTTAGCTTTTGCGCTTCCTGTAACAAGGCTTTGCGCTCGATCAAACTATCAAGCACCTGTTTGCGAAAGTCTGCCGTTTCGGATACTGCCGGGTCAAAGGCAGGCCCTAATGATTCGCGCATACGGTCAGTCTGGGCCTGGACTTCTTGCGTAAGCTCTTGACTTGAAATCCCCACATCGCCGACCTCGGCCACCATACCGCCACTGCCGTCGTCCTTCATGTATGAATCAACGCCAAACAGGGCGAAGGTCACCGCGATCAAACCCAGGATCACTTTGGCCAACCAGCCTTTTGCATGCTGACGAATAGTTTCAAGCACGATCATCCACTCCAAAAAAACGTTATCGTGAATTTTCGCGCACTTTGCGCTTCACGTCTCACCAAGTGAGCTTAATTACTGAGTTTTATTGTATTGCAGTATCAACAAACGCAGAAATGAAAAAAGGCGAACTTGCGTTCGCCTTTTAAGTGTTGGCGGAGTGGACGGGACTCGAACCCGCGACCCCCGGCGTGACAGGCCGGTATTCTAACCAACTGAACTACCACTCCCTTGCGGCACAAAAATCGTGCGGCTTTTGATTTACTACTGAGTTTCCCTACTGGTGGGTGCTGAGGGGCTCGAACCCCCGACATTCGCCGTGTAAGGGCGACGCTCTACCAGCTGAGCTAAGCACCCGACGAAGACCGTGATTCTACAACCTTTCCACCGATTTTGCCAAACGCTAAATGCATTTTTTATTAATTAACTGCGTCCTTCAGACCCTTGCCAGCCCGAAACTTCGGAACCTTCGCTGCTTTGATCTTGATGGTTGCGCCAGTTCGCGGATTACGGCCAGTACGTGCTGCGCGCTTACCCACATAAAAGCTGCCGAACCCTACAAGCGTTACCATGTCATCCTTCTTCAACGCTTTTTTCACGGCTTCAACTGTCGCGTCCAGCGCGCGACCGGCTGCTGCTTTGGAAATATCAGCCGAGTCGGCGATGGCATCAATCAATTCGGATTTGTTCACGTGTTGTCCCCTTCATTCAAGTGGCACAGGAAAACCCTGTGGGTGGGCGCTTTTATAGCAATCCGCAAAACCTTGTGTCAAGCGGTTTTGCGGGCTATTGACAAAAAAATCCCGCGACTGGCGCGGGATTCGAGCATATTGGCTGATAAACCTCAGTGCTTTAGTGCCGCTGCAGAAGTCTCATCTTCATCTGGCACAGCGATTGCTGGTGTCTCTGATTCCGGTTCTTCCGGCAAAGGCTCAGGAACATGTTCCAGTGCCAATTCAAGAACTTGGTCGATCCATTTGACCGGATGGATATCGAGTTTGTTTTTAATGTTGTCCGGAATTTCAGTCAGGTCCTTAACATTTTCTTGAGGAATCAAAACTGTTTTTATTCCACCGCGATGTGCGGCCAATAATTTTTCCTTGAGGCCACCAATCGGCAAAACTTCACCGCGCAAAGTGATTTCTCCGGTCATCGCCACATCTGCCCGCACTGGAATACCCGTCAGAATCGACACCATCGAAGTGCAAATTGCAACGCCCGCGGAGGGACCATCTTTGGGTGTAGCACCTTCAGGCAGGTGAATATGGATATCACGTTTTTGATAAAAGTCTTCGCGAATTCCGAGCTTGCGCGCACGTGAACGGACCACGGAAAGCGCGGCTTGTATCGATTCCTGCATGACTTCACCCAACTTGCCAGTTGTAGTCATCTTGCCCCGTCCAGGCAAGGATACCGCCTCGATGGTTAGCAACTCCCCGCCCACTTCGGTCCATGCCAAACCGGTAACCTGACCAACCTGATTGTTCTTTTCCGCGATACCAAAACTGAACCGCTGCACGCCGAGATATTTTTCCAGATTGCGTGAGGTTACTGTTATTTTCCTGCTGCTTTTTTTCAACAGCAGCGCTTTAACCGCCTTGCGACAAATTTTTGATATTTCTCGCTCGAGACTGCGCACTCCTGCCTCACGCGTGTAGTAACGCACGATGTCACGAATGGCGGACTCAGCAATAGCGAGTTCACTCTCATTGATACCATTCACCTTGAGTTGCTTCTCAACCAGATAACGCTCGGCGATATTGATTTTTTCATCTTCGGTATAACCCGATAAACGAATCACTTCCATCCGGTCCAGTAAAGGTGCGGGCAGATTGAGTGAGTTGGCAGTCGCGACAAACATCACATCAGACAAGTCGTATTCGACTTCGATGTAATGATCCTGGAAAGTATGGTTCTGTTCAGGGTCGAGCACTTCCAATAGCGCTGACGATGGATCACCCCGGAAATCCTGTCCCATTTTATCGACTTCATCGAGCAGGAACAGAGGATTTCTCACCCCGACCTTAGTCAGGCTTTGCAGGATTTTTCCTGGCATCGAACCAATGTAGGTGCGACGATGCCCACGGATCTCGGATTCGTCGCGCACTCCACCCAACGCCATACGGACGAACTTGCGATTAGTCGCGCGCGCGATGGACTGGCCAAGCGATGTCTTGCCTACACCAGGAGGCCCAACCAAACAAAGAATCGGCGCCTTAACCTTGTCGACCCGCTGTTGCACTGCGAGGTACTCCAAGATGCGCTCTTTTACCTTGTCGAGGCCATAGTGGTCCTGATCCAGAATCTTTTCGGCTTTGGCCAGATCCTTGCTTATCTTGGTTTTCTTTTTCCACGGCAGGCCGACCATCGCCTCGACATAGCTGCGGATCACGCTGGCTTCAGCAGACATCGGTGACATCATGCGCAGTTTTTTCAACTCACCCATCGCCTTGGCTTCGGCTTCTTTGGACATGCTGGCCTGCTTGACGCGCTTTTCCAAATCCTCAAGCTCGGCGCCTTCTTCGATATCACCCAACTCTTTCTGAATCGCTTTAACCTGTTCATTGAGGTAGTACTCGCGCTGGCTTTTCTCCATTTGACGCTTGACGCGACCACGGATGCGCTTTTCGACCTGCAGGATATCCAACTCGCCTTCCAGCAGCCCGAGCAGATGTTCCAAGCGCTTGTTGACGCCGATCATCTCCAGTACTTCCTGCTTCTGCTCAAGCTTCAATGGCAGATGGGCAACGATGGTATCGGCCAGACGCCCCCCCTCATCAATGCCTGACAGTGAGGTCAGGATTTCTGGCGGAATTTTCTTGTTCAGCTTGACGTATTGGTCGAACTGCGTCAGCAAGGCGCGACGCATCGCCTCGACTTCAACCAACTCTTCACCCTCAGCAGGCAGGACTTCAGCGCGTGCCGTGAGATGTGTGCCGATGTCGGTTACATCGATCACGCGCGCGCGCTGATTGCCTTCGACCAGCACCTTGACGGTGCCATCGGGCAATTTCAGCATTTGCAGCACTGTGGCTACGCTGCCAGTATCGTAAAGGTCTTCCGGGGTGGGATCGTCCTGCGCAGCCGTTTTCTGGGCTACCAACAGAATGCTTTTACCGGATTCCATTGAGGCTTCCAGCGCCTTGATCGATTTCGGGCGGCCGACAAACAGCGGGATGACCATGTGGGGGAACACCACCACATCCCTAAGCGGCAACAGCGGCAGATCAATCTGTTCCTTGGATTCGTTGTCGCTCATCATGATTTCCTGGTCAGGGTTAAGGAAAGGATGCGCGGCATTCAACCACGCGCGTCCTTCAATTGGGGGGCATAGTTAGAAATTCAAGAAGGCTGACAGTTCCCTACCAGCCTTCTGGGGTCAGTCAAGCGCCGGCAGCCAGCGGCTCTTCCCCTTGCTCGGAATAAATAAGCAGGGGTTTGCCTTCGCCGTTAATCAGGTTGCTGTCCACCACCACTTTACTGACCCCTTTGAGAGACGGCAGGTCATACATGGTATCAAGCAAAGAATGTTCGATAATTGAACGCAGACCGCGCGCACCGGTACGCCGTGCCAGTGCACGCTTGGCGATAGCGGCGAGTGCATCTTCCCGAAACTCAAGTTCGACACCTTCCATTTTGAACAGTTTTGCAAACTGTTTGGTTAGCGCGTTTTTCGGCTCGGTCAGTATCTGCAGCAAAGCGGTCTCGTCGAGCTCGTCCAGGGTCGCCACAACCGGCAAACGGCCAACGAATTCCGGAATCAAACCATACTTGATTAAATCCTCGGGTTCAACCTGATGCAGCAGTTCCACGTCACGCTTGGTATCGTCGACATTCTTGACCTGCGCACCAAACCCAATGCCGCCTTTTTCGGTACGACCACGAATGACTTTTTCCAGACCGCTGAACGCTCCACCACAGATGAACAGGATGTTGCTGGTATCGACCTGGACAAATTCCTGGTTAGGGTGCTTGCGTCCACCTTGCGGCGGTACCGAGGCCGTAGTGCCCTCAATCAGCTTCAACAGGGCCTGCTGCACGCCTTCGCCCGACACATCGCGGGTAATCGAGGGATTATCAGCCTTGCGCGAAATTTTGTCGATTTCGTCAATGTAAACAATACCCTGCTTGGCCTTGTCCACATCGTAATCACATTTTTGCAGCAGTTTCTGGATGATATTTTCGACGTCTTCACCCACGTAACCGGCTTCAGTCAGGGTGGTCGCGTCAGCAATCACAAAAGGTACGTTTAGCAGTCGTGCCAGCGTTTGTGCCAGCAGCGTTTTACCCGAGCCGGTTGGTCCAATCAGCAATATGTTGCTCTTCGCCAACTCGACTTCATTGGCGCCCGCGGTGCCGCTACCCGTGTTATTTCGCAGACGTTTGTAGTGGTTGTATACCGCGACTGCCAACGATTTTTTTGCCTGTGCCTGACCGATCACGTATTGATCAAGCTTGCCACTGATTTCATGGGGCGTCGGCAAATCAGTGCTTGAGCCCTTCTTGGTGTCAGCCTGCTGGATTTCCTCGCGGATAATGTCGTTGCACAACTCCACGCATTCATCACAGATAAATACTGATGGCCCAGCAATCAGCTTGCGCACCTCATGCTGGCTTTTGCCGCAAAAGGAACAATAAAGTAGTTTGTCGCTCGAGCCTTTGTCTGCCATGCCGGTTCCTTGCTTAATTGCCAGATGCTTCGATTCGGCTGGTCAGTACCTTGTCGACCAAACCATAATTGACCGCATCGTCTGCACTCATAAAGTTATCGCGATCAGTATCGCGATCTATCGTTTCCAGGCTTTGGCCCGTGTGCTTGGCCAGCATGTCATTGAGGCGCCCTTTCAGATAAAGGATCTCTTTGGCATGAATGGCTATATCCGATGCTTGTCCCTGAAATCCGCCCAGCGGCTGATGAATCATCACGCGCGAGTTGGGCAGGCAATGACGCTTGCCCTTGGCACCCGCCGTCAGCAGGAACGCGCCCATGCTGGCCGCTTGACCCATACAGAGCGTAGACACGTCCGGCTTGATGAACTGCATGGTGTCGTAAATCGCCATGCCAGCCGATACCGAACCGCCGGGTGAATTGATATAGAAAAAGATGTCCTTGTCGGGATTTTCGGATTCCAGGAACAGCATCTGCGCAACCACCAGATTGGCCGTTGAATCGTTTACCGGACCGACCAGGAAAATGACCCGTTCCTTGAGCAGGCGCGAGTAAATATCGTAAGCACGTTCACCCCGGCCGCTTTGCTCAACGACCATGGGAACCAGCCCCAAGCCTTGCGGTTCAAAATGCTGGGAATTGGGCTGTGAATTAGACAGTCCGCGTTCAAAATCAATGTGCATCAGGCACGTCCCATCAGTTCTTCAAAGGAGGTTGTCACGTCTTCCACTTGGGCCTGACCTGCAACCCATGCTACCACATTCTCTTCCAGCGCCAGGGACTCGATCTCCTGCATCCGCTCGGGACTTTGGTAGTACCACTGCATCACTTGTTCGGGCTCCTCATAGCTTTGTGCCTGATCCAGTATCAAGGCACGAATCTGTTCTGGCTGTGCCACCAGTTTGTGCGTCTGCACAATCTCAGCCAGGATCAACCCCAGCCGCACCCGGCGTTCCGCCTGTCCAGTAAACATATCGGCACTTAACTTCATTGTCTGAACCCCACGCTGCTGCATATCGGCCTCCGTCATGCTGCGCAAACGCTCGGTTTCCATCGCCACCAGGCTTTGCGGCAAGTCCAGCGTGCTCTTTTGCAATAGCAATTCCATGGTTTGATCTTTCAGCTTCGTCTGAACGCGGCGTTTGACTTCACGCTCCAGATTAGACTTCACTTCAGCCTTCAGCGTTTCCACATTACCGTCTTCAACGCCCAGCGCCATGGCAAATTCCGCATCCACTGGCGGCAGCACCGGAGCCTGCACATCCTTGACCTGCACGTCGAAGTGCGCCGCCTTGCCGGCGAGTTCTTTGGCAGCATACTCAGCCGGAAAGGTGAGGTCGAAACCCTTGTTATCGCCCGCCTTGAGGCCGGTCAGGCTTTGCTCGAAATCTTTCAGCAAACGGCCTTCGCCGATGACTGCTGCGAAGTCTTCGCCCTTGCCGCCTTCAAATGCCACGCCATCAATCGTGCCCTGATAATCAAACTTGACCAGATCGCCTTCAACTGCGGCTTTGTCTACGGTTTCAAAGGTACGGCGCTGTTTCTGCAACACTTCCAGCGTCTTCATCACATCGGCATCGCCCAGATCCACAATGGAGCGGCTGATTTTTCCGGCGCTCAAATCATCAATCCTGACTTCAGGATAGACCTCAAAACTGGCGCTGAAAGTCATTTCTGCGGTTTCTGTCTGGCCCGCTTTGGGCTCGAAGCGCGGGTAACCCGCAATCTTGAGCTGGTTTTCCTGGACGGCGTTGCCAAAACGCGCCTGCAATGTTTCGCCCAACACCTCCTGGCGCACGCCAGGAGCATGCTGACGCGTGACGGCGCCGAGCGGCGCTTTGCCAGGACGGAAGCCATCCATCTTGACGTTACGTGCCAGGCGCTTGAGGCGGCTTTGCACTTCGGTTTCCAGCTGATCCATCGGTACGCTGATATCCAGGCGCCGGGCCAGGCCTTCGAGAACTTCAAGATTTGCTTGCATGACAATACTTCCTGGCTGAATTTAGTTGATGGGTGAACGACAAAAACCTAATGGTGCGGGAGGGGGGACTCGAACCCCCACGCCTTGCGGCGCTGGAACCTAAATCCAGTGCGTCTACCAATTCCGCCACTCTCGCAGTTCGACCGTAAAACCTGCTACCAATAAGTGTAATATAATCAATACGATGCTGTCACGTCACCCGACCCGACATCCTAGCTAAGTCTTTATTCCCATTCCTTTTTTTGTTGCCCGGTGCCGGTCGATCACTACGAAAATTTCCCTGTTGCGTCCTGGTTACTGCCAAAACGCTTACGCCGGCCGGTAGAAGCCATCTACCGATTTGCCCGCAGTGCGGATGATATTGCAGACGAAGGTGATGCCCAACCCGCCGAGCGTCTGAGGCAACTGGCAGCCTACCATTTTGAGCTGGATCGCATCGAAAGCGGCGAGAGTCCGACTGATCCCCTATTCGGTCCACTGGCCGAAGCCATTAATACTTATTCCATTCCACTCGCCCCATTTCGCGACCTGCTTTCGGCTTTTGCGCAGGACGTGGAAAAAACCCGTTATGCCAATTTTGGCGAAGTCATGGATTACTGTCGTCGCTCGGCCAATCCGGTGGGGCGTTTAATGCTGCATTTATACGGCGACCACGATCCGCGACACATAGCGTATTCCGATGCTATTTGTAGCAGCCTGCAACTGACCAACTTTTTGCAGGACATTGCGGTCGATTTCAAAAAAAACCGTGTTTATCTGCCGCAGGATGAACTGGTGGCAAACCACGTCAGCGAAACACAGATTGCCGCAAGCGACCCTCGCGGCATGTGGAGCACGATGCTGCTTAAGCAAATCGAACGCACCCGACAAATATTGCAAGCCGGTGCTCCGCTCGGAAGACAACTCAAAGGCCGCATTGGACTGGAGCTGCGTGTAACCATTCTCGGTGGTGAAACCATCCTGCGTAAACTGCATGCCGATCCCGGCTGTGTTTTCCATAACCGTCCGGTGCTGACGAAAAAAGACTGGATCAACATGCTCCGACGCGCGCTTTTTTAATCATGGATGTCCATCAGTATTGCCAGGACCGTGCCGCAGCCAGCGGTTCCAGTTTCTATTACAGCTTTGTCTTTCTGCCGCAGGACACGCGACGCGCAATTACCGCGTTTTACGCCCTCTGCCGTGAACTCGATGATGTGGTGGACGAATGTCACGAGCAGCAGGTTGCGCTGGCCAAGCTCGACTGGTGGCGCGCTGAAATTGCCCAATTTGGGGCAGGCGCCCCGACCCATCCAGCAACCTGCGCACTATTCGACACGCCACAAGGCCGCAATACGGCGCCGGCTCTGCTCCTGGAAATTGTCGATGGCATGGCGATGGATCTCGACCATCTGCGCTATCCCGACTTCAAATCACTCAATCTGTATTGCTACCGCGTGGCGGGCGTAGTGGGTGAAGTTGCAGCCGCCTTGTTTGGCGGCCTGCGCAGCGACGGCGACCGTGATATCCGCCGCTATGCGCACGAACTGGGGCTCGCCTTTCAACTCACCAACATCATCCGTGACGTGGGGGAAGATGCGCGGCGCGGCCGGATTTATCTGCCACAGGACGAGCTGGTCCGCTTCGGCGTACTTGAAGCCGATATCCTGAAAGGCGTGGATACGCCAGCATTTCAGGCGCTGATGCAGTTTCAGTTTGAACGCGCTACTGCCTGTTACGACCGCGCCCTCGCCGCGCTCCCTGTCAATGCACGTCGCGCGCAACGTCCAGGTCTGGTAATGGCCGCTATTTACCGCACCTTGCTAAACGAAATTCAGCATGCCGACTTTCCCGTGTTGCGCGCACGTGTTTCGCTCACCCCCATACGCAAGCTGTGGCTGGCCAGCAAGACCTGGCTGATTCCAGGATGACAGGGTTGAAACAGCCCAGTGTCGCTGTGGTCGGCGGTGGCTGGGCAGGATGCACCGCTGCACTGACGCTGGCCGAAGCCGGAATAAATGTCACGCTGTTTGAGGCAAGTCGAACGCTGGGGGGTCGCGCGCGCGCAGTTGAAATCGAAGGCCGGATGCTCGACAACGGCCAACACATTTTGCTCGGCGCCTACGAACAAACCCTGCAGCTGATAGCCCGCCTGAATCCCGCCAATTCACCGGAACCTTTATGGCGACACCCCCTCAGTCTCAAGCAACCACCCGATTTCAGTCTGGCCTGTCCGCGTCTTCCCGCCCCGCTCCATTTGCTGGTGGGACTGCTTGGCGCCCAGGGATTAAGCGGGCGCGAGAAGTGGGTTGCCCTACGCTGGGCGCATGCGCTGCTAAACAACCCGTGCGCGCCCGAACTTCAGACGGTCAAACAACTGACCCGTACCCAGCCCGAAAAGCTGAACCGGCTGCTGTGGCATTCACTGTGTGTGTCTGCCCTCAACACCCCGCCGGAAATAGCCAGCGCTGCGGTTTTCCGCAATGTCATCCGGGCGGCCTTCGGCGGTCGCACTCATCACAGCGACCTGCTACTACCGCGACGCGACTTGACCGCGCTGTTACCCGCGCCTGCGGCTGCGCGCCTGATCGAGCTCGGCGGGTCCGTTTGCCTTTCCAGCCGCATAAGCAGCCTTGAAGCCACACCGGACGCCATCACCTTGAATTGTCGCGATGAGTCGGCCACTTTTAGTCACGTCATTCTGGCTACCGCGCCGCAACATTTGCCAGGATTAGCAGCCTCAATTCCCGCACTCGAACCCGTGGTTCGTGACGTCAACACCTATCATTACCAACCCATTGCTACGGGCTATGTACAATACGATCCAGCATTTCAACTCACGGAGCCCCTGTTCGCCATGGCTGATGGCCCCGCTCAGTTTGTATTCGACCGCGGCCAAAGCCATGGTCAGGCCGGTTTGCTGGCGTTTGTTGCCAGTGCTGCAGAGAACCTGCCAGCGGACTGGCTGGATCAGGCAGAAGCCCAGCTGCACCGAATAGCGCGACCGGGTTCGCCGCGTTGGCGCAAAAGCATCGTCGAGAAACAAGCCACGTATAGCTGTGTACCCAACATGGCACGCCCCGACGTTTGCACCGCGCATCCGCGAATTTTTCTGGCGGGGGATTACACCGCTGGCCCCTACCCCGCCACGCTCGAAAGTGCAACACAGAGCGGAGTACAATCGGCCGGCGCATTACTAAAACAGCTATGAAAAATTACCTCCCCCGTTCTGACCTACTTGCAGGTCGTGTCATTCTCGTTACCGGTGCCAGCTCGGGCCTGGGGCGTGCTGCCAGTCTGGCCTACGCGCGTCACGGTGCCACGATCGCCTTACTCGCACGCGATGCAGACAGGCTGGAAACGGTTTACGACGAAATCGTCGCCTCAGGCGGAGCCGAACCTGCCATGTTTCCATACGACCTGGCGTCGGCAGACGACCGTAGCCTGGAAACCCTGGCGGGTACAATTGCCCATCATCTGAAGCGACTCGATGGTGTGCTGCACAGCGCGCATCAGTTTTACAGCCTGACCCCGCTGGAGCTGCAAACGCTGGAACAATGGCAAACCCTGATGCGGGTCAATCTAATTGCGCCCTTTGCGCTGACCCGAGCCTGCCTGCCGCTCCTGAAACAGGCGCCTGATGCTTCTATCGTATTTACAGGCGAAACCCATGGCCATCATCCCAGTGCTTACTGGGGCGGCTACGCGGTGGCCAAGTCCGGTCTCGAAACCCTCACTCGCGTCTGGGCAGACGAGCTCACTTCCATCGAAACGGTACGCGTGAACACCTTGATTCCCGGTCAGGTTGCAACCACCTTACGCACGCGCACGCACCCAGGCCTTTCACCCGAAACGCTGACCCGTATCGACGCATTGATGCCCTGGTATCTCTATTTGATGGGGGAAGACAGTCGTTCCGTTCGCGGCCAAATTATCGAATGTCAGCCCTGATCCTGGTACATCCATGAAAATAGGTCGCTACGAAGTCCTCGACGAAATTGGCCATGGTGCGATGGGCACAGTCTGGCGTGCGCGCGACCCGCTGATCGAGCGCACGGTTGCGATCAAAACCGTAGCAATCGCAACATTACGCCAGGATGATGCCGACGCTGAAACACGCTTTTTACGCGAGGCGCAAAGTGCCGGCCGCTTGTCTCATCCGAATATCGTGACCATTTTCGATGTGGGCGAAACAGACGAACTCGCTTACATCGCCATGGAATACCTCCCCGGTGCCACCTTGCACGACGTCATGAACAGCGGTCCAATGCCACTCGACCTGGCGCTCGATACCACACTGCAAATGGCCGAGGCGTTGGCGTTTGCCCACGAGCACGGTGTCATCCATCGCGATGTCAAACCCGCCAATGTGGTTGTCACTGGGCGCAACGGACGCATCAAACTGACTGACTTCGGAATTGCACACCTAGCCAATAGCGGCCATACCCTGGCGGGGCAAATGCTCGGATCGCCCCGCTACATGTCGCCGGAACAAGCGATGGGCCGTGAAGTGGAGGGTCGCTCGGATATCTTCTCGTTGGGCGCAGTACTTTACGAAATGCTGACCGGCCACTATGCATTCGACGGCGATAGTCTGCCGTCAATTGTCTATCGGGTGATCCATGAGCCCCCCGCCTCCGCAGCCACCCTTCGCCCCAATCTACACACCGAACTGGTTGATCTGCTTACACGCATGCTTCACAAGGATCCCCACGCCCGGCCGGATGCACGCACGCTGGTCAATGATCTTCACACGCTTGCTGCGAACATGGCACGCAAACCAGAAATAGTACCCAGCAACAAGGTGTCCCGCTGGTTGCCTGCGCTGGCATTTGGAACGCCCTTTGGCGTATTTGTATTGATCGGGCTGGGGATCATTGTGATAGAGCATTTTATCGAGAAGCCTCTGCAAGCGATCCAAACCACGCAAAACACACCCACACCGAATGTCAGTGCGACTGCAGCTTCAACACCGCCAATTGAAGCCACCCTGCCTGACACCACCACTGGCCCCAAGCCATCAAACACGATCAAAGCGGATGCCTACTTGATTGGCCTCGACAAGAAACAGGTTGAACTGCGCATCAAACGTACGGAACTGCTGCTGGAATACACCGAACAGTATCCCGATGTCGTGCAAATTGATCGCCAGCTTGAACAACTGCAGGAAGAACGTCGAAAACACGTTCGGCAATTGCAGAAAAACCAGAAAAACTGAATTGACAGGGACGCCCCATGAACACCTGTGGCTTCCAGTCAGCGGGGGTGATCCAACCGGCACATCCCGGATTATTACCAGTTGGTTTCGCGTTCGGCTGTAGCGGAAACCTTGTGAATACTGAGGTCTGCGCCATTGAATTCCGCCTCGGCATCCAAACGCAATCCCATCAGCTGTTTGAGTACGCCATACACCACCAAGCTACCAACCAACGCCACCACCACGCCGCCCAAGGTTCCGATCACTTGCGACGCCAGGCTGACGCCGCCCATCCCGCCCAGCGCCTTGGTCCCAAAAATCCCTGCGGCGATGCCGCCCCATGCGCCGCATAAGCCGTGCAATGGCCAGACCCCAAGTACGTCGTCTATTTTCCAGCGATTCTGTGTCACCATAAACATCCAGACAAACAGCGCACCGGCAACCACGCCGGTGGCCAGTGCACCCAGAGGATGCATCAGGTCAGACCCGGCACACACTGCCACCAGACCCGCTAGCGGACCATTATGAATAAAGCCCGGATCATTACGGCCAATCACCAGTGCCGCCAGGGTACCGCCTACCATCGCCATCAGTGAATTCACTGCAACCAGCCCTGATACCGCCTCGATCAGTTGAGCCGACATCACATTGAAGCCGAACCAGCCTACCGTCAGGATCCACGCACCCAGTGCCAAAAACGGGATGCTGGACGGTGGGTGAGCCGAAACCATGCCGTCTTTGGTATAGCGACCACGGCGCGCACCCAGCAGCAGCACTGCGGGCAGGGCAATCCACCCCCCCATTGCGTGTACAACAACCGAGCCGGCAAAGTCGTGAAAGCGTGCACCAAAGGTCAAAGCCAGCCAGTCCTGAATACCGTAATTACCGTTCCAGACAATGCCTTCAAAGAAAGGGTAAACCAATCCAACCAGCGCAAAAGTGGCAGCCAGTTGAGGATTGAATCGCGCACGCTCGGCAATGCCGCCCGACACAATCGCCGGAATGGCTGCCGCAAAGGTCAGCAGGAAAAAGAATTTGACCAGATCGTAGCCATTTTTTTGTGACAGGACTTCAGCACTGGAAAAGAAGTTGACGCCATAGGCGACGCTGTAACCAATGAAAAAGTACGCTATCGTGGAAACCGAAAAGTCGGTGATGATTTTGACCAGGGCATTGACCTGGTTTTTCTTGCGGACCGTACCCAATTCCAGAAAGGCAAATCCAGCATGCATGGCCAGCACCATGATGCCTCCCAACAACACAAACAATACATCACTGCCCGTTTTCAACGCTTCCATGCAACGCCCCCTATTCGATTGCGGAGTTTATAAGCAATTAATATACCAAACACCCATGTGTTTGATATGAAAGGCTAGTGCGCATAACCCATTACTAACAACGCCCCATATCAGGGCATTGCTTGAATTTGCGCCCCAATTTGATACGCTACTTGGTGGGATTGGGATCGGGCTTTGCCAGGTCCGCTTCGTTGGAGTCTGCTTGGCTGGGTTCAGGCTCGCCCGCTTCGATACGATCAAATTCCTGATCCATCTCGGATTCGCTCATTGGGGTGTAATCCGCCCCATCTTTTGGCTTGGGCTTGGTAATCATCGATGCAACGATGATGCCCAATTCATACAGAATCCACAGTGGAACAGCGAGCATAAACTGGGAGATCACGTCGGGCGGGGTAAATATTGCGCCCAGGACAAATGCACCCACAATGACATAGGGCCGGATCTCGCGCAGTTTGGCTATCGAAACCATTCCCATTTTGACCAGTAGCACCACCACAACCGGCACCTCGAACGTGATCCCAAACGCCATGAACATGGCTATCACAAAATCAAGGTACTTGCCTATGTCTGTCATCACTGCCACCCCTTCGGGGGCGACACTGACAACAAATCCGAACACGACAGGAAATACCAGGAAGTAAGCGAACGACATACCCAACAAAAAGAGAAGCACACTGGCGATCACCAGCGGCACGCCGAGCCGCCTTTCATGCTGGTACAGGCCCGGCGCCACAAATGCCCACGCCTGATAAAACACCCACGGCATCGCCAGTAAAAACGCGGCCATCATGGTGACCTTGATCGGCACAAAAAATGGCGTGGTCACGTCAGTAGCAATCATCTGCCCCCCCTTGGGCAGCGCTGCCAGCATAGGCTCGGCTAAAAGCGCATAAATGTCCTGCGCCCAGGGAAACAGCGCGATAAAAATGATGACCCACGCCAGAACTGCACGCAGCAGGCGATTCCGCATTTCAATGAGATGCGATACAAAGGAGTTTTCGGACTCGCTCATGCAGTTTTTCCGGCGCTATCGCTGCGTGCTGTTTCCACTACGGCAGCGAACGCTGAGGAATTGTTTTGATCAGGTTCGTCAAGTGGCAGACTTTGTTGTGGTTTTGTATGATCCTGAGCCTGATTCACAGGCGGCTCACTCAACGGAGGACGCGTTTCCGATTCACCCATTGAAGTCACAGCATTGCTGATGGTGTCCGTTTCATCGCGCAGATAATCATCAACCACGGTGGTCTGCTGTTTCAAATCGGTCACGGATGACTCTACCGACTGCTTGAACTCCTGGCCGACACGCTTTAATTCGTCAAAATCGATTTCGCGACTGATATCGGATTTCACATCCGAGACGTAGCGCTGCATACGGCCATATAGATGACCCACCGTGCGCGCCACTTTGGGCAGACGTTCCGGGCCAATGACGACCAGCGCAACTACGCCGATCATAAGGAGTTCTGAAAAACCGATATCAAACATGTCGGGTCAGGGCGCGGAAGGCAGGGTTATCACTATTGCACACCTAGTGTCGTGAATCAGAAAGGGGGAAACATAATGAAACGGATGGATTTTTTTGCAGGGCAAGGCGCGAGGAGGCGACATGGCTGGCTCTATGGCAACGACGCGCAACGCAGCCATGCCGAACGTGTGCCCAAGCCGTCAGGCTGTCGGGTAAAAGACGCCGTTTCATGTTGCGATATTTCTGATTCACGACACTAGCCTACCGCCCCTATTCTCAAGAGTGGTGTTTGTCCTTGACCTCAACGTCGATGGTATGACCCTCTTCGTCGGTTTTATCGCCGAGTTTGGTCGTGTTTTCTTTCACACCCTCTTTAAACCCTTTGACTGCGCCACCCAGATCGCTACCAATGTTACGCAGTTTCTTTGTGCCAAAAACCAGCAGCACAACAACCAGCACAATCAGCCAATGCCAAATGCTAAAGCTACCCATGGTAAATCTCCTTATGAATTGATTTTATGCGCGGGGAGCGGGCTCGCCGCCACCAAATACATGTACGTGAATATGAAAAACTTCCTGTCCGCCGCCACGGCCGGTGTTGATCAAGGTCTTGAAGCCGGAATCGAGCCCCAGTTCCCGGGCCAGCTTCGGTGCCAACAGCAGCATCTTGCCGAGCAGGCCTTCATGCTCGGAGGCGCAATCAGCCAGTGACGCGATATGCAGCTTCGGAATGATCAGGACATGCACCCGCGCGAACGGATGAATATCGTGAAACGCCAGCAACTCATCGTCTTCGTAAACCGTGTTGCTCGGCAACTGCCCTGCCGCAATTTTGCAAAAAATGCAGTCACTCATGTCGATTCGCCTTTTCCGTCAAACCGGACAAGCCTTCACGGCGCGCCAGTTCGTTCAGCACATCTGCCGGCTTCAACCCCTTGTGCGCCAACAGCACCAGGGTATGGAACCACAAATCAGCGACTTCGTAGATGATCTTTTCGTTCTGGTCGTCCTTGGCCGCCATCACGGTTTCGGTCGCCTCTTCACCTATCTTTTTCAGAATGGCATCAGTGCCCTTGGCATAGAGTTTGGCGACATAGGAACTGTCAGGTGAGGCGGATTTGCGCGCTTCCAGGGTTTCGGCGAGGCGGTCGAGAATATCGCTCATTGACTATATATCTCCGCAGGATCCTTCAGCACCGGGGCGGTTTCCACCCAGTCGCCGCCGCCTTGATTATCCATGGCCAGCTTCCGAAAAAAGCAGGAGCGTCGCCCGGTATGACAGGCAATCCCACCCATTTGTTCAATTTTCAGCAGCACGACATCATTGTCACAATCCAGTTGAATTTCGCTGATGTTCTGCACGTGACCGGATTCCTCACCCTTGCGCCACAGTTTATTGCGCGAGCGCGACCAGTACACGCCCCGCAGGGTGCGCGCAGTTTCCTCCAGTGCTTCGCGGTTCATCCACGCCACCATCAGAATTTCACCGCTGACAGCGTCCTGTGCGATCGCCGGCACCAAACCTTGCGCGTCCCACTTGATCGCGTCCAGCCAGTCGCTCACAAACGTACCTCAATGCCCTGTTGCTTCATGAAGCGCTTGGCATCTTGAATGCCATACTCACCAAAGTGGAAAATGCTTGCTGCGAGCACCGCATCAGCACGACCTTCCTTTACTCCATCGACAAGATGCTGCAAATTACCCACGCCACCACTGGCAATAATGGGAATGTCAACCGCATCGGAAATGGCACGGGTCAACTCCAGGTCGAACCCACTTTTGGTGCCATCCCGATCCATCGAGGTGAGCAACAATTCACCCGCACCGAATTTTTCCATTTTCCTCGCCCACTCGATTGCATCGAGTCCGGTGGCGGTGCGGCCACCGTGGGTGAAGACTTCCCAGTGGTCGCCAACACGTTTGGAATCAATCGCCACCACGATGCACTGGTTGCCATAGCGGTCTGCTGCGTCTTTCACCAGATGTGGATTAATGACCGCAGACGTGTTGATACTCACCTTGTCTGCACCTGCATTCAGCAAACGCTGGATATCGGCCACAACACGCACACCGCCGCCAACGGTCAGCGGAATAAACACTTCGGACGCCACGGCTTCGATGATGTGCAGAATCAGGTCGCGGTTATCCGATGAGGCGGTGATATCGAGAAACGTCAGTTCATCCGCCCCCTCTTCGTTGTAGCGGCGCGCGATTTCGACCGGGTCGCCGGCGTCTTTCAGCGCAACAAAATTGGTGCCCTTGACAACACGACCATTAGTGACGTCGAGACAGGGAATAATGCGTTTGGCTAGCATGGTGGTGACTCTGGCTCAGACCCCGAACACGCCGCCTGCCAATTCGTCGGCCAGCTTTTGCGCTTGCGGGAAATCGAGTGTGCCTTGGTAAATGGCCCGACCGGTAATCGCGCCGATGATGCCGTCTTTGGCCACGACGGACAGCGCTTTGACATCATCAAGATTAGTCACGCCGCCGCTGGCAATCACGGGGATCGACAGCGCTTGCGCCAACCGCTGGGTGGCTTCGATGTTGACGCCGGTCAGCATGCCATCGCGGCCAATGTCTGTGTAGATGATGGCTTCCACACCGTAGCCTTCGAAACGCTTGGCCAGATCGATCACGTCATGTCCGGTAATCTTGGACCAACCCTCAACCGCGATTTTGCCATCCTTGGCGTCCAGCCCGACCATCACATGACCGGGGAAAGCATCGCAGGCTTCGTGCAGGAACCCGGGGTTTTTCACTGCGGCTGTACCAATGATGACGTAACGTACGCCGTCGTCGAGATAGCGCTCAATGGTGGCGAGATCGCGAATGCCGCCGCCAAGCTGTATCGGCATGTCGTCGCCCACAGCCGCCACGATTGAACGGATTGCCTTATCGTTGATGGGTTTGCCCGCAAACGCACCGTCAAGGTCGACCAGATGCAAGCGTCGCGCGCCGAGGTTTTTCCAGTGCAGCGCCATCGCCGCCGGATCTTCGGAAAACACAGTGGCCTTGTCCATTTCGCCTTGTTCCAGGCGCACGCAGTGGCCGTCTTTAAGGTCAATCGCAGGAATGATTAGCATGGCAATACAGTAAAAAAAGTTAAGCGCAGGCAGCGCCGGTCATGTCACAAGCGGATTCGGTTTCGCCTGGATTCCAGGTTACAAAATTGCCCAGCAACGTCAATCCATCGTTCCCACTTTTTTCCGGATGAAACTGTACCGCAAAAATATTTTCGGTGGCCACGGCGCAGGTGAACGGGAACGGGTAATGCGAAAATCCAGCAATCACATCCGGCGATGTCGGCTGCACGAAATAACTGTGCACGAAGTAAAAGCGTGCGCCTTCTTCAATACCCACCCACATGGGATGTGGGGCTGCCTGATGAACGTTGTTCCAGCCCATGTGAGGCACTTTCAACTTATCGCCAGCCGAGTCAAGCATCGCTTCATGCGGAAAACGCTGCACGGTGCCGGGCAAAATCCCCAGACAGTCGGCATCCCCTTCTTCACTGTGTTCGAACAACACCTGCAAGCCCATGCAAATGCCCAGAAACGGCTTGCTGTGGGCCGCATCGATGATCACCTGGCGTAACCCGCGCGCATCGATCTCACGCATGCAGTCAGGCGCAGCGCCCTGCCCCGGAAAAACGACACGAGCAGCCTCGGCGATTACGACGGGGTCGGACGTCACCACTACGCTGAGCGCGGGTGCAACATGCTCGATCGCTTTAACGACCGAACGCAAGTTGGCCATGCCGTAATCGATGACGGCAATATCAACACTCACAGGGAACCCTTCGTCGAAGGTAAATCATCTCCCATGCGCAGATCGGCTTCAACAGCCATGCGCAGCGCCCGGCCAAACGCCTTGAAAATGGTTTCGGCCTGATGATGTGCATTAATTCCGCGCAGGTTGTCGATGTGCAACGTGACACCCGCATGATTAATGAAGCCACGGAAAAACTCGAGAAACAGGTCAACGTCGAAGTCACCGATGCGCGCACGCGTGTAATCAACGTGATACTCCAACCCTGGCCGACCCGACAAATCAATCACCACGCGGGACAGTGCTTCGTCGAGTGGCACATAGGCATGGCCGTAGCGACGGATGCCCCGCTTGTCGCCCAGCGCCTGCGCAAAAGCCTGTCCCAGCGTAATGCCCGTGTCCTCCACCGTGTGGTGGGCATCGATGTGCAGGTCCCCTTTGGCCTGGATATCCAGGTCAATCAGGCCGTGGCGTGCGATCTGGTCGAGCATGTGATCGAGAAACGGCACGCCGGTGGCGAGCGTGCTCACCCCAGTGCCATCAAGATTGAGGCTGACCGAGATCTGGGTTTCCAGGGTATTACGGGTAACTTTGGCGGTGCGCATGGCGTCTGAATTTAAGGCTGTAATGGGATTCTAGCAGGCCACAATCGCTTTCAACGCGTCGACCAGCGCAATACATTGCGTATCGGTGCCGATGGTGATGCGCAAAAACGGCGCAATGCGTGCCGGGGTGCGGAAATGACGCACGATAATACTGCGTTCACGCAAGGCTGCGGCCAAATCAGCGCCGCTGTGGTTGGGGTGCCGCGCAAAAATAAAGTTGGCTTCCGAAGGCAGTATGTCAAACCCCAGCTCAGACATGGATGCCACCAGCCGTGCACGGGTTGCCACGACTTTCGCGCAGAGGGCCTCGAAATAGGCGTGATCCTGGATTGAAGCCAGTGCACCGGCTTGGGCAAAGCGATCCAGCGGATAAGAATTGAAACTGTCCTTCACCCGATTCAGGGCCTCGATCAGATGCGGCTGTCCAATGGCATAGCCGACCCTAAGGCCTGCCAACGCGTGCGACTTGGACAAGGTACGCGTCACCAACAACTGCGGATAGCGTGCAACCAACGCCACTGCTGATTCGCCGCCAAAGTCGATATAAGCCTCGTCGATCACGACGACCGAATCCGGATTTCCAGCAAGCAGACGCTCAACCTCACTCCGCACCAGCAGACACCCGGTTGGCGCGTTGGGGTTGGGGAAAATCACTCCGCCGTTGGGCGTCAGGTAGTCGTCAACTGAAATCTCGAACGATTCATTGAGTGGGATCGTTTGATATTCGATCTCGTATAACCCGCAATACACCGGGTAAAAGCTATAGGTGATATCGGGAAACAGGATGGGCTGATCGTGCTTCAGCAATGCCATGAACGCGTGCGCCAGCACCTCGTCGGAGCCATTGCCGACAAAAACATGATCTGCGCTTACCCCATGGAACGCAGCGATTCCCATGCGCAAACCATCCGAGCCGGGATCAGGATACAACCGCAAGGTCTCGGCAGCCTCTGCGCGCACCGCCTCCAAGACCCGCGGACTGGGGCCGTAGGGGTTCTCATTGGTATTGAGCTTGACCAAATTGGCCAGTTTGGGCTGTTCGCCCGGCACGTAGGGCGTCAGGCCGTGCACCAAGGCACTCCAAAATCGGCTCATTTATTAACCAAACGATATTCTGCAGAACGTGCATGGGCTTGCAAGCCTTCACCATAAGCCAGCGTAGCGGCAATTTTGCCCAGCGTCTGCGCGCCAGCTTGCGATACGTTGATCAAACTGCTGCGCTTCTGGAAATCATAAACCCCCAGTGGCGACGAGAAGCGTGCGGTACGTGAAGTAGGTAATACGTGATTGGGCCCGGCACAATAATCGCCCAAGGCCTCGCAGGTGTGCTTGCCCATGAATATCGCACCAGCGTGACGCAACTTCGGCAACAGCGCATCGGGGTCGGCTATCGATAGTTCCAGGTGTTCTGGCGCAATCGAATTCGAGATCGCTGCCGCATCATCGAGATCACGCGTCTTGATCAGCGCGCCACGATTAGTGAGTGACGTGCGGATCACCTCGCTGCGCGGCATCTCATCGATCAGCTTATCGATCGCCGCAGCCACCGCGTCCAGATAGGCTGCGTCGGGCGATAGCAGGATCGACTGCGCCATTTCATCGTGCTCGGCCTGCGAGAACAGGTCCATCGCCACCCATTCCGGCGGCGTGTTGCCATCGGCAATGACCAGGATTTCCGACGGGCCGGCGATCATATCGATGCCCACGGTGCCGAACACACGGCGTTTGGCTGCTGCCACGTAGGCATTGCCGGGACCGACGATCTTGTCGACCTGCGGAATAGTCTGCGTTCCGTAAGCCAGTGCCGCAACAGCCTGCGCCCCCCCAATGGTGAACACGCGGTCCACCCCGGCAATCGCGGCCGCCGCCAGCACCAGTTGATTTTGTTCGCCGCCTGGCGTCGGCACCACCATGATGAGTTCGCCCACACCCGCCACCTTGGCCGGCATTGCGTTCATCAGAACCGACGAGGGGTAGGCTGCCTTGCCACCCGGGACATACAAGCCTACGCGATCAAGCGGCGTGATTTTCTGACCCAGCACGGTGCCGTCGTCCTCGGTATAGGTCCACGATGCCTGGGTTTGTTTCTCGTGATAGCGACGCACACGGTCCGCCGCGGCTTCCAACGCCTGGCGTGTGTCAGCCGGCAGCTGTGCGAGAGCCGTCTGCAACTGGGCCGGGGTCAATTCAAGACTGGCGAGCGAGGCCGCTGGAAAACGGTCAAACCGCTCGGTGTATTCGAGCACGGCAGCATCACCCCGCGTTTTCACGTCATGCAGGATCCCGGCAACCGTCTGTTCAATCGCAGCATCGGCGGCATCGTCAAATTGCAACAGACGGGTGAGGCGTGCCTGGAAATCAGGCTGCGTGCTGTCAAGTCGGGTGAGCGTAACCACAGGAATCCATCTCCAGGGCACCTTTAAAAATCCAGATTTCATCCCAACTGCTGCGTTGCGGGGAAAATTTTATGTCCCCGGTCTGACCGGGGACGGTATCCCTTGCGGGCTTGCTTACATATAACGCATATGCGGCGCGGCGAAATCCTTTCCGCGCCTTGCATTTGGGCGAACTCTGAATTTTTAGAGGTGCCCTCCAAAAAATCGAACTTAATTGTACCGTTTTTTAATGCTTCACCGCGCCTGGCCTGGCCTGGCTATATGGCAACCATACCCATTCCGGGAATTAGACAAAGTCCAGATTGCTGATTATCATAAGCTATATGCATTACACGCGCGACAACATGGCCGGCCTTTTACGCGGTCACGACATCAATCCGACCCACCAGCGGATCGAGATTGCGCACGCGCTATTTTCGCGGCAGGAGCACCTTTCGGCCGATCAGGTGATGGCGCTCGTCAACACCCGTCACTCCGAAACCTCCAAGGCCACGGTCTACAACACGCTCAAACTGTTTCTGGAAAAAGGCCTGGTGCGCGAAGTCATCGTCGACCCCAGCAAAGTGTTTTTCGATCCCAACACCACGCCACATCACCATATGTATGAAGTCGACAGCGGCAAGCTGTCTGATATTGATGCCGAGCATGTTCATATTTCCGGCCTGCCCCCATTGCCCGACAATATGGTGGCCGAAGGCATCGACCTCATCGTGCGTGTTCGTCGCAAAGCCTGATTTTCCCACCCGGCCTGATTTTCCCACCCGACAATGAAGCGGATTCACATTGCTCCCACCCTGCTCGACGCCCAACTGGCTGTCGACGCGCTGTCCAGCTTGGGTATCGTCACGCATATTTTCAATGCCAATGCCGCCGGAGCGCTGGGCGAGGTGCCGTTCATGCAGGCACAACCCGAAATCTGGATAGAGGACGACGCGCAAGAAACAACCGCACGTGAAGCCTTGGTTGGTTTGCATAACGCCCTTCCAGGCAAGGAAAAAAAATGCCCGCATTGTGGCGAGCACAATCCAGGCAATTTCTTGAGTTGCTGGCAATGCGGGTGGGCCTTGCCTGATTAACGGATACAGGGCACCTCTAAAAATTCAGGTCGGCAGCGAAGGTGCGTTCAGCGCATCGAGGTGCTTCTGGTACTGGCCTGCGAAAATCCGTTCGAGTTCATCGACCGCTTCGATCGCCGGCACGCCATGAATCAAATGGCGGGTCATTTGCGCTGACGCCTCATGGAAAATCTGGTTGCGTTCCAGCATCGGATAAGTCTGCATTAAACGCTGGATGGCTTTGACCACGTTTTCCTTCTCGGGACGTGGAATCGGCAACGGTTCGCTGGGGGGAGCTGCAGCAATGTCGGCGCCTTCTTTTTCAGCCAGAAACTCAGCATACTCAAGTAGCGCTTGTTGCCGGGTTTCCGACAAACTCCTGAAAATGGATATCAGTCGCTTGCTGTCTCGCATCAACGAACGCGTCCCTTGCCTGGACGTTTCAACGGAATCACATCGGTGTTGCATTGCTGAAACTTGTTGTCAACAAAAGTAATAAAGGCATCCAGTAATTTGCTGCGGAATTTTTCCGGCGCATACACCATCGTCAGCTCCCGCGTGAGTCGGGGAAGCAATGGCACAGCTACCAGCGTGCCGAGCTGAATTTCCTTGTTTACAGTTGATGCCGACATGATGGCCACGCCAAGATTGGCCTCGACCGCGCCCTTGATGGCCTCACGGCTCCCAAGTTCCATCTCGACATGCAGGTCGTCCGGGTTGACGCCATTGTCCCTGAAGAAATCATCAACGACTTCGCGCGTGCCCGATCCATGCTCTCTCGATACATAGGGTTGATCGGCGATTTCGCGGGCTTTCACACTTGAACGCGAGGCCAGCGAATGATTGGGGGCACAAATCATCACCAATTCGTCTTCACAACACGCCAGGGTGGTCAGATTGGGATTGTGTGAGGGCGCTTCGATCAGGCCGACGTCGAGCGAATGGTCTGCAACCTTCAAAGCGATGGTTTCCGAGTTGGCCACGGTAAGCTGTGCCTGCACCTGCGGGAAACGTTCCTTGAACTCACCCAGGATGCGCGGCAATAGATATTCGGCAATCGTGGTTGACGCACCGATCATCAACGGGCCGGTCACCTGTCCGGTCAACTCACCGACGCGCGCCTCCATCTCGCCGGTCAAGGCCAGAATGCGCTCAGCGTAACCCAGCACCAGATCGCCCACAGGCGTCATCGAAATCCTGCCGTGGCTGCGTTCGAACAAACGTGTATTAAAATGCTCTTCCAGCTGCTTGACCTGAAAGGTCACCGCAGGCTGAGTCATATATAGGATATCAGCAGCCTTGGTAAAGCTGAGCTGTCTGGCTACGGTGTAGAATACTTGAAGCCTGCGGTCAGCCATAAATTCCCGCTCCGGGGTCATAAAGATTTTTATTCAACCACAAACCTGCCCGTGTTGAAACCTGCCCAATTCCAACTCCTTGTATTCGCGGACCTTTCGGCAACGTGTTGTCGTCTATCCAATGTTAACCCCCGCCAACATTAGTGTCGTGAATCAGAAATATCGCAACATGAAACGGCGTATTTTTCCGCATGGCAGTCCGCCCAAGTCGAAATCAATTGGCGGCGGACGGGTTGCTCGTCGTTGCCATAGAGCTAGCTATGTCGCCTCCTCGCACCTTGCCCTGCGAAAAAATCCATCCGCTTCATTTTGTTCCCCTATTTCTGATTCACGACACTAGACCGAATGTATATCGACTCTCACTGCCACATCAATTTTCCGGATCTCGCCGACAAGCTGCCAGAGATATTCGATCTCATGGCACAAAACCAGGTGAGTCACGCGCTGTGTATCAGTGTGGAACTGGAAAAGTTTCCTGAAGTCCTTGCGCTGGCTGAGGCTTATCCAAACGTCTACGCGTCAGTCGGGGTACACCCCGACCATGAAGATTGCACCGAACCCACCGTGGCTGAGTTGGTTGCGCTGGCTGACCACCCCAAGGTGGTGGCGATTGGC
>JBKJIS010000101.1:0-7355 GCA_046598305.1 Thiobacillus sp. | reverse complement strand
CGCGGCCCAGGCCAGAAGGCCGAGCAGCACCAGCAATCCCGCGCCGATGGCGATCCAGGTTCGTTTGCGGATAGCGAAGACGCGCGGGGCGGCGTGACGGAGCAGGGCGAGCAGGTTCATCCTGTGATCCTCAGTATTTGGCCTTGCCACTGGTGAGGCGATCCATCAGTGCGAACAGCACGCCAGAGACCACGAAGGCCATGTGAATCCCGACCTTCCAGGCCAGTTCCTCGTTGCTGTGCTCGCCCACGTTGATGAAGGCCTTGAGCAGCTCGATGCCGGAAATGGCAACGATGGAGCCGATGACCTTCATTTTCAAGTCGGTAAAGCTGACACGCCCCATCCAGTCAGGCCGGTCCTCGTGTCCACCGGTGTCGATCTTGGAGACGAAATTCTCGTAGCCGGCGAAAACGATGAGGACCAGCAGGTTGGCCACCAGGACGATGTCCACCAGAGACAGCACGCCGACGATGACGGCCGGGCCGCCCTCGTTCACGGCGACTCCCACCAGAGCGATGAACTCCTTGCCGAACTTGAACAGCAACAACGCCATGGCGCCCACCAGACCGACATAGAGCGGCGCCAGCAGCCAACGGCTGCTGAATATAAAGACTTCCAAAAAATGCTCGATCTGTTTCATGTCCTGTGTTCCTGATGAACGTTTGCCCCGCCGCGACGTGGCGATAGCCGTCGCGTTTACCTGCCCTTAACCCGAGATAAGGCAGGATACGCACTATTCAACTTCAATAAAAATCGATTTATATAATCGTATAATTCGAATTTATCGATTATTGGTGCGCCATGCTGAACTACAAGCACTTGTATTATTTCAGAACCGTCGCCAAAGCGGGCGCGGTGAACCGGGCCGCCGAGAAACTGCATCTCACGCCGCAGACACTGTCCGGCCAGATCAGCACCTTCGAGGCGCGTCTGGGCGTGAGCTTGTTCCGGCGCAGCGGACGCCGGCTCGAACTGACCGAAGCCGGGCGCACCGCCCTGACCTACGCCGATGAAATTTTCCACGTCGGCGCCGAACTCGAAGAGGCCTTGCAAAACCGCACCGCTGCGCGGGCGCATCCGTTCCGCGTCGGCATCGCCGATGTCGTGCCGAAGGCGATCGCCTACCAGCTGCTGGCCCCCGCGCTGACGCTGGCCGAGCCGGTCAAGCTGGTATGCAAGGAAGACCGGCTGGAGCAGCTGGCCGCCGAACTGTCGATCCACCGGCTCGATATGGTGCTGGCCGACCGCCCGCTGCCGTCCAGCATGGACATCAAGGGCTACAGCCACCCGCTGGGCGAATGCGGCATCGCGTTTCTGGCCGCGCGCACAGTCGCCGACACGCTGGCGCCCGGCTTCCCCGCCTGCCTGCACGCGGCGCCGCTGCTGATTCCGGGCGAGGACAGCGCGCTGCGCGCGCCGCTGTTGCGCTGGCTGGACCGCCGCAACCTCCAGCCCACCATCGTCGGCGAATTCGACGACAGCGCGCTGATGGGCGCGTTTGGCCAGGCGGGCGCGGGGGTGTTCCCGGTGCCGCTCACCACGTCACAACAAGTGATGCAGCAATATGACGTGGTTGAAGTGGGGCAAACGCAGGACGTCCGTGAACGCTTCTTCATTATTTCAGTGGAGCGGCGGCTGAGCCACCCTGCGGTGCTGGCAGTGAGCGAGGCGGCGCGGCTCAGGTTTCAGCCACCTAGCCCGAGTTAACTCCGGCCAGCCAACGACCCGCTTCGGCCGGGGTCATGACCTGAAAATGGGGCGCACAGCGCCGCCGCAGCTTCAGCAATGCGCGGTCCTTGCTGACCAGCGTGTCGGCATGAACCGAAGCCGCCAGTTCAAGAAATTTCTGATCGTCCGGGTCGCTGCAAAGCGGTAATTCCAGGGCCGATGAAACGGCTGCCACCGTTTTCGCAAGGCTTTGATAACGCGCCAAAAGCAGTGCCTGCTTTGCGGGCACCAATTCGAATTCCGGGTAGGTCAAAACGCGCCGGAATTCTTCGAGGGTTTCCTTGGTCACCGCACAATCCACCTGCCCATTCTGAAGCGCCTCCAGAATGGGGTGGGCGATCACATCCTCAAAGTGCAGAAAATCGAGCACCACATTGGTATCGAGCACCAGCAAAGGCTTATTCAATATCGGTATGCTCGGCGATGAATTCGCGCACCCAGTGCTCGGGCCTGGCACTGGAAAAGCGCCCGATGATTTCGCCCTCGACGAACAGCAGTACGGTGGGGAACCCACGCAGGCCATAACGCCCGGCAAGTTTCATATTATCGCCTTCATCGACCTCAATTTTAGCCAGGTGGAGCTTGCCGGCGTGATGGGCGATGACGCGCTCGAGTACCGGTGTCAGCGCGCGGCAAGGCGGGCACCAGTCGGCCCAGAAATCGACCAGGATCGGCAGAGTATGCGAGGCTTCGATCACGTCGCGCTCGAAGTGCTCCAGATGGGTGTCGAATATCAGCTTGGGTGCGTGTGTTGCGTGTAAATCAGTCATGAATGTGCAGATCGGATAAAAATTAAAGGGCTGGCTTACTTCGGATCAATGCCCAGCTTTTTGAGCTTGCGCCACAAGGATACGCGATCGATGCCCAGCAGTTTCGCGGCCTGCGTTTTATTGCCTTCAGCCAGTTTCAAGACATGCTGGATGTGCTCGGCTTCCTGCGATTCGAGCGTGACAGGGGTGGTCGCCATCTGCGGCTTGAACACCCGCACCGTGAGCGATCCCAGACTTTGCGGCAGATGCTCGATGCCCAGGCTTTCACCTTGTGCCAGTGCCACCCCACGCTCGATAAAATTCGACAATTCACGCACGTTGCCCGGGTAATCGTAGTCAGCCAAGCGCTGCATCGCTTCGGGCGTGATTTCCTGAACATTGCGATCCATCATCGCAGCATATTTGCGCAACAGATAATAGGCCAGCAACGGGATGTCATCGCGACGTTCGCGTAGCGGAGGCAGGGTCAGGGTCACCACGTTCAAGCGAAAATACAGGTCGTTACGCATCTGCCCCGCTTCCACTGATGCCTTGAGGTCGCGATTGCTGGCGGCAACGACACGCACATCCACCTTGATCGGGTTCACCGAGCCGACCCGTAACAGCTCGCGCTCCTGCAATACCCGCAGCAGCTTGATCTGCATCGAAAGCGGCAATTCGGCCACTTCGTCGAGAAACAGCGTGCCCCCCTGGGCAGCCTCGAACAGGCCTATCTTCGAGACGAGTGCGCCCGTAAAGGCGCCTTTCTCGTGGCCGAATAATTCGTTTGCAGCCAGTTCCTCATGCACCGCGCCGCAGTTAAACGCCACAAATGGGCCCTGCGCACGCCGACTGTTCTGATGAACGAGTCGCGCCAGCAATTCCTTGCCGGTGCCCGACTCTCCATGTATCACCACACTGCAATCGGTGCTGGCAATCTGTCGCGCCGTTTCCAGCAAGCGTTGCATGCCCAGATCTTGCGTGATGATCGTGGTTTGGCTCGACAACTGTTCGATGCGCAGTTTGAGCTCGCTGTTTTCGCGCCGGATCCGGCGCACCTCCAACGCACCCCGCACCACTTCGCGCGCTTCGGCCAACCTGAAGGGTTTGGCGATGTAGTGATACGCGCCCGCCTTCATCGCATCCACAGCGGAGTCGAGCGTGGCATGGCCGGTAATCATGATCACCGGCACTTCCGGCGTGGTGGCGCGGATGTGCGCCAGCACTTCCATCCCGTCGATGCCGGGCATGCGCAGATCGGTCAGCACCAGGTCAAATGCCGTGGCTTGCATTGCCGCCAACCCTGCCTCGCCGCTCTTGCAGGCGGTGACGATATAGCCTTCCCGTTCGAACACGTGGCGCAGGTTTGAAAGCGCGATGGCTTCATCGTCGATCAACAGTATGTGGGGCGCAGTGTCAGTGTTCATGATGTCTCCTGTGCATCGGTCAGCGGAAGCCAAATCGAAAACCGGGTGCCCCCTTGCGGGCGATTTTCCACCGCAATACAGCCGTTATGTTCGCTGATGATTTCCTCGACCAGGTACAAGCCCAGGCCCGTGCCATCACCTGCAGAATGCGTCGTAAAGAAAGGATTAAAAATCTGCAACAGGTTTTCAGGGGCAATGCCCGGGCCGTTGTCATCAATCTGGATGTAGAGCACGTTTTTAGCCTTGCTCACAGGCTCCACTTCGCCCACCAGGTGGTCTGTATTTTTTGGCATCGAATCCTTCCAGGTGGAATCCACCGCGCCGACCACGATGTGGGTAGCGCCCGCGTCGGCGGCATTTTTGAGCAGGTTGATGAACACCTGATGCAGGCGGTCACGGTCGGCCCATAACGCACGCTCAGGCGCATACCCCACGCACACCGCAACCCCACGGGGCAACTGCCGGTTAACCAGCGCGAGCGACGCCTGAATCAGCTCAGCCACGCTATGAGCCTGCCAGTTCAGTTTGGGCTGGCGCACGCTATCGAGCAAACGCCGCACGATACGCCGTGCACGTTCGGTTTCCCCATCAATCTGCGCCAGCCATTCGTCACGCAGTTCCGGCTCGACCGAGTCGCCTTCCTCAACCAACAATTGCACTGAAGTCGAGATATTGGAAAGCGGATTATTCAGCTCGTGTGCCACGCCTGAAACCAGCACGCCCAGTGCGGCGGCTTTTTCACGGTGACGTAATTGATTCTGCTGAACCCGCAAGCGTTCCAGCATGGTGTTGAAATGATGCACAAAGGATTGTATTTCCTTGTCCTTCGACGGCAACGTCAACTGCTGATCATGGCCATCGGCCAGTTTATCCAGTTGCGATTCCAATTCCCGAAGTGGCCGGACCACCTGCCGCACCAGAAAAAATGCGCTGCCTATTCCCAACAACAATACGGTCACAAATACCGCCAGCAAGGTTCGGCCCGCCACATGCACCGCTTGTGCCACTACCGCGCGCTCACGTTGGCTGAAATTTTCAGCCAACGCCGATAGTTCGTGGCCCGATGCGCGGATTATTTTCTGTTTTTCCGCGCGTACTCGAACCGGCAATGAAAGGTACTCCCTCAACTGCGCGTGATATTGGAGCAGCAATTCACTCATCCGGCTGAGTTCTGCCGGTGAAGCGATTTCGGTAAATGCCCGTTCACCCTCTTTGAGCGCGGCTTCGGCCTCTTTAAATCGCACGATCAATTGATCGAGGCTGGCCGGATCGTTATAAAGGAACAGGTTTTTCTCTTCCCGTCGAATTTCCTGGCTGGCTTCACGGAATGCGGTTACCGCCTCACCTGCCACGATGTGCGTCTGCAGGTAATACAGGTCGGCAAACACCACCATGGCAAACACCAGCAGCACGACTTTGGAAAAGGCGTAAGTAGTGAGAATTTTCCCGCGAAGACTCGACATGAATGGAATAAAGGCAAGGCCACGAAAAGGTGTTGCACATTACAACACCGTTGCATCTGCAACGCAACGGAACGGGGCTTTGTGTTGCACGCCGCAACGCACCAGCACCGACAATAAATCCTAAACAATTGATTTATATAGAATATAAAATCTGGCACGCGAGTTGCTTTAATAAAACCATTCAATCATTCTGACTTCACCCATTGGACCCTGGCCATGATCAAACTGACCGCAGAAATCAAACGCATCCTCAACGCGCTGGCCTATTCCCATGCGGGTGAATTCCTCAACCTGCGTCAGAAATCGGATTACCTGAACAAGGTGACGGGCACTGCAGATGCCATCCAGGCTATGACCCCGGCACCCGTTCAAACAATCAGCGCGCATCGGCAAGTCGCGCTTTACATGGGCAGCGAGTTGCCCGCCGACATGATGCATTACGTGGTGCAAACCTGCGGCCGCCTCAAAAATGGCCTGACCGTGCTGACGTTTCAATCCGAAAGCGTGGCGCGCGCATTACTCAGTCCCTACACGGATGAACTGGCGGCTGCAGGCATCTCCATAAAAACTGTACTCCTGACCGGCGATCCGGTTTCAGGACTGGCGCGTTATCTTCGTCGCCATCCCGAAGTGGCTTTTCTTGCCTGTAAAGAAACCGGTTACCTCGGCCGCAGCTTCCTGAACGGGTCGCAACCCCAGGACGTGCTGCCGGTGCCGGTGGTGCTGGTCGCCACCCACGAAGAAGGCGTTCAGCGCGGCACATCGACTCAAACCATTCAAACCAGCGAAGCTGTACGTGCAGCCTGAGGGCTCCATGCACATGGCCTCACCCGACCCGTTCGGGTGAGGCCATGTGCCGTAAAAACCCACAGCAACGTGAGTCGGGCCGAGTGAAATTCTTTCCCACCTGTTTCGTGGCTATTTTCTGCCCACCATGCATTAAAATTGGCCGCTAGCTTGCTGCAACGCCACATTTAAATATTCGACCCTCCGCATCATGCTGACACGTCTTTTTCCTTTCCTGCGCTGGTTCCCGCTGCAACGCGACACCTTGCGCGCCGACCTGATTGCGGGTGTCACGGTCGCCATGATTCTAGTGCCGCAAAGCATGGCGTATGCCGCGCTTGCCGGCTTGCCCGTGGTGTATGGCCTATACGCATCCTTCCTCCCGGTGATCGTGGCATCGATGTGGGGCGCTTCGCGCTTCCTGCATACCGGACCGGTCGCACTGCTTTCCCTGATGTCAGCGGCCGCCATCGAACCGCTGGCCAGCCGCGGCAGCGAGGAATTCATCCAGTTGTCCTTGCTACTGGCCTTGATGGTAGGCGTATTGCGACTCGCCTTGGGATTGTTCCGCATGGGCGTGCTGATCAATCTTGCCTCGCACCCGGTGATACTCGGATTCACCAATGCAGCCGCATTAATCATCGGCTTGTCTCTGGTGAACAGCTTTGTCAATGTGCCGATGCCGCGTTCGGACACGTTCCTCTTCGACCTGTTTCAAGTTGTGCAGCAACTACCGGTCGCACACTGGGAAACACTGCTATATGGTCTCGCCACGCTCGCTGCGCTGTCCTGGCTACGCAAGCATTTCCCGAAACTGCCCAACGTTTTGATCGTGGTGCTACTGGGCACGATGGTCAGTGCCGCCACCGGCTTCGAAAAAACCACCGTGGTGATGCCCGAGCAGATCGATAGCGCTGAAGCCCGCACCGTATTCGATCGCATGCTGACCCACGAAACTTCACTCAAGCATGTCAAGAATGCTCAGAAGGCGCTCAGCGAAAAACTCAAGGCACAGTCCAAGCTCAGTCGTCAGGATTATTCCCTCAGGGCCGAATCCATGCGCCTCAAAGGCGAGGAAGAAATCCTTAAGCTAAGCCTCTACAATGAGCGCGTGGAGGCCTACCAGTTTGCGTTGACGCCGGTCAAACAAGCCAATGGCAAAATCCTGTATCAGACTGGTGTCAAAACCCCCTGGTTTGAAC
>JBKJIS010000042.1:0-2963 GCA_046598305.1 Thiobacillus sp. | reverse complement strand
TGGTGTCCCGGCATTCGGGTGCATAGAAGTTGATACCTTCCGCGACGCTTGGGGTTGCGCCGGGCGGGAATTCATGAATGGCGTACACCTCTTCAGACCAGGTCATCCGGTTGTCGGCCAGATCCACCCGCCACGCACCCTGCCGACTGATTTTTGAAGCGATGCTGAGCAGGCGCTGGGTTTGGCGCAGTGATTCCTCCGCTTCACGCTGCAGGGTAATATGTTCCACGATACGGACGACACCGTTGATTTGCCCACCGGCATCGCGCAGCGCTGATACGCTGGCCCGAACCCAGACGATGCGCGAGCCCTTGGCCAAAAACCGTTTTTCAGAAATGTAGCTTTCACGCTTACCCTCTTGCAGTTCACGCAGTTCCCCACTGTGCTTGGCCCGGTCATCCGGGTGGATGAAGGAGTGGAGGTCCATGCCGTAGAGCTCCTGCGCCGTGTGCCCAAGCATCTGGCAGTAAGCCGCATTGACTTCAACATAACGGCCCTCCACAGTCGTGACACACATGCCCGTGGCCGCCCCTGCAAAAGTATTCTTGAAGCGCTGTTCGCTCGCGCGAAGCGCAGCGTCTTTCATGTCACGCTCCACGGCAATTGCAATCACGTTGGCTGCGCTCTGGGCCAGCGCCAGGTCTTCCGGGGACGGCGTCTGTGGATTGCGGTAATACACCGCAAAGGTCGCCAACACCTTGCCTGCGGGGTTCAGCACCGGCAGCGCCCAGCAGGCGCGCAGGCCATGCTGCAGTGCCAAATCGCGGTAGTCGGCCCACAAAGGGTCAGACTCAGTGTCCGACACAATCACAGTCTCCCGCCGGTAAGCCGCCGTACCGCGCGAACCAGCGGAAGGGCCAATTGGCAGATCATCGAGGACATGGTGGAAGGACAGCGGCAAACTGGGCCCGGCACATGCTTCAAGGTGCGTGCCGTCAGCGCTGACGAGATTGATCAGGGTCCGCCCCCCCGGAAGGATGGTTTCCAGGTCGAGCAGAAATTCGTCAAGAACCGTCTTCAAAGGCAAACCGATTGACAAGGCTTTGAGCGCACTGGCCTCGGACGCCAGCAGACGCTCGTTGCGCACACGAGCGGTAATGTCCTGCACCGTGCCGGACATCACTACCCGGCCCTGGCCATTGACCCCCCTCTCGCCAAGATCATGAACCCAACGCACCCGTCCTGTCCCCGTGACAATCCGGTACTCGATATCGAGTCCGGCGTTGCCCGCAGAGAAATTGCGTCGCGCCGCTGCGCAACGTTCACGGTCGTCCGGAAAAATTCGGTCCACCATACCCGTTAGCGTGACCGTGAAGGACTCTGGCGTCTGTTCACAGATGGCGTAGGTCTGATCGGACCACCAAAGCCGACGGCTCGCCGGATCAAACTCCCAGTTGCCTATTTTCCCAATGCGCTGGGCGGTCAGCAGCCGGTCTTGTGTCTCCCGCAGTTCGGCTTCACTGCGGTCGCGCTCGGCCTGGCGCAATTTCAGAATGCCGGCGAGATGCTGGAATGCGGAAGACAAGGCCCCGATCTCATCGGCGTTTTTGCGCGGCGCCACTGCGGGCGCAGCGTTGTTACCCGCAAGTTCGTTGATATCGCTGAGCAGACGCCGGGTAGGAGTCACCAGGGTTTTGTTGCCAATCCATCGGGCGACGGCGATGCCCAATGTGGCGCATAGAGTGAACAGAAGAAGCGCCAGGCTCAGCTCACGCCTGGCAGGCGCAGTCACCGCTTCTCGCGCAACACTGGCGATGACGAAAAGGCCGGGCTGGCTGCCACCGCCGACTGCGGCCACCGAGTAAAGCCTTTCGATACCGTTGGCGTCGCTTGCTTCGGTAATGCCTGCCGGCAGCGTTTTCATGGCGCTGTAAAGTACCGCGTCAGGGTATTGGCTGCCAACTCGGCCGCTCTGCGAGATATCGGTCGCCAGAATCGTGCCCTTGCGGTCGGTTAGCGTGACGCTGACATTCGGCGCAGTCGCTATTCGCAGATCAAGGGCCAGCTGCTCCAGATTCAGCGCAGCGAAAGCCACGCCTTTAAGGGCGCCCTGGTTATCGAAGACGGGCATGCCAAAGTTGATGACAGCGCGACCGGTGATACGCCCGATTTGGTACTCGCCAATGGCAAAAGACCGTGCCGCAAGGGCCAGCTGGAAGTAAGCCCGATCAGCGAAATTTCCCGAAGCAGCCCTGCGCACTGCGTCGCAAATGAGGTTTCCTTCGGCATCAAGGAAGCCCACATTGGCGTAGTCGGGGTAAGTGCCGCGGATATGGCTTAAAAACTCGGTGCACAGCGCGTTCAGTTCAACTCTCTTCAAGGACGGGACGCTGGTGACGCCATTGAGCAATTGCCGGGCGCCATCGACCGTACGCTCCGTCCCGAGCGCGGACAGCTGCGCGACCGACCGCAAGGTGCTGCCCGCTTGGGACAAGCTTTCGTCCTGATTTTTTACCGACGCGTAGATGACGAACCCAACGACCGGCAACAAGGCCACGATCAGCATCGCAACAAGACGGTTTGCAGCCCCATCATCCGCATCGACAGCGTATTTGTTTCGCCTGGCTTCATCAAGCTACCCTTTAAAACCGTGCTTTGTTGTGTTAGCGGGATTGGACCTGACTTTATTCAGTACGTTTAGTACGCAGCTTGGTGCTCAAAGTGATTTTTAGGAGCCGTTACAAATTGCGCCACAATGTGACTCACCGATTCTGCTGTGGTTATACATCAAAGCAGGGAAAGGCCATCGGGCCGAATCAATCATTACTATTGAGTTGCTATGGGTGTACGTCGACTGGCTGGTAGCTATGTTTCCAGTACCAGGCGCGTCACAACCGGCGGCGATTCGCCCAGGTGAAAACCCAGCTTGCGGTCGCGCAGGGCAACGTCGCTCGTCGTCACGCGGTCAAAGCGGCGCAGGTGCTCTGTCCACGACTCATCGGTGATCTGCTCGATGTACCGGC
>JBKJIS010000254.1:0-12495 GCA_046598305.1 Thiobacillus sp. | reverse complement strand
CAACTTCAGCAACCTTGCAAATGGTCAGCACACCATATCAGTGACCGCTGACGGCGTCCCTTTTGCTACGAATACGGTCACCACTGTAAAGTCTGGGGGAGAGCAATTTCTAACTGGAAAAATTAAGCAGGCACAGATTCCAGATTTCCCTCAGCCAGGTCAGACGGCCACTCTTGAATGGGTTCAGTCATACCAGAATTTCATGGTTACCGGGATTTCAGGAGGTGGTAACGCCTGGACAAGCTACCTTGGTAGCCACTACACCCTGACGCCTAGAGCTACTGGTTTGAAACGTGATTGGGCTGGTGGCGGATTGCGCGATCCGGGTGGTAATGGCACCAATTATCAGATCACCTCCAGTGCCCCTGGCGTGTATTCTGACGGTGGCTATGCCGCCTTTACCACCATCTCCTTGCCAGTAATTAACGACTTACTCGCAGAATCGCGCTATTCCGTGATCACGGTCGGTGGCTTGGGCACCGCGAATACGTCTCTTTTTTTTGAAAGTATGGACACAGTCGCCGGACGCGATACCTATCGCGCAGCCTTATACAACCGCATTGATGCAATCCGTGCGCTCAGCAATGGCGCAGGATGGGAACATAAAATTTATTTTCAATTTGGCAATGAGATCCAAAATCAGAATGGCTACTATGGTGCAGTGTGTTCTTGGGTTAAACAAACCACCACCACGACTTGTGATCTGAAAACTGAATTCATCCCTGCCTATGTTGAACGTTATCTTGTCCCGGGCGTAGCGTTTCTTGAAGAGAAAAGCCAAGCCTTGTTTGGTCGTCCCGATGCGATTCGCATGGCACTGGGCTCAATTGTGAATCTGGCCAATCGCGAGGATATGCTCAATAGCCTTTTGAATTATCAGATACAAGGCACTTATGCGAGCGCTTATAAAGGAAAATTTGTTCGTGATCTGGTCGACACCGTTACGATTCATTACTCCGCCAGTGGTCCAACCTGGCGCACGGGACTTGACAACTTTCGTAATACCTATGTTCCAGGTGGCAAGCCAACTAGCCGTGTGCACCGAATATGGGCAACTGAAGAAGTTGGGGTTAATACTGCAGAACAAGGTTATGGCATGGCAGCAACCTTGCGGGAATTTTCTCGTTATCTAAGCTGGTGGCAGAGTAATAACATGGGGCCCGATGATGGTCACATGTTTATCTGGGGTTCTGAAATTAGCGGCACCTGTAGCGGTTGCACCTCCGTGGACGCGGACATTGGCATACTGCACACCTTTACTGGCAATCGCGCGTTGTTGACGGTAAGTAAAAGCCCCTCAACCCGAATAGCCTCCGCGAATACAGAAATGTATGAATTCAGCGTCGAGGGTAAAGATAAACGCGTGATCACTGTGATGTCTTCTGACAACCAATCTTCAACGGTGAGCAGCTTGACCCTGCAGCTATCGGTATGGAATGGTAGGAACGTCCGTTTTACTGCTTATCATCATGCAACAAAGGGCCCTGTGCCTGTCGTGATCACCCCGTCAACAACGCTGGTAACGACTGCGCCAGTAACAATCACCCTGCCGGTCGCCTTGGGTGGGCGTGATGTTCTCATGCTGCTGGTAGAGGCGTTATAAGAAGAGTTGGAGAAATTAATTAGGGTCAATTTGAGTAATTAGAAATAACAAATAGGCTCAGACACGATAATTATGGGTGAACTCGATATCCGCTGGCAGCAACGCCTCGCAAATTATAATAAGGCGCTGGATCAACTCAGCAATGCCATCATCACGAGCCGGCAGCGTCCGCTATCTGAGCTGGAGAAACAGGGCCTAATTCAGACATTTGAGTTCACCCATGAACTGGCCTGGAATGTGATGAAGGATTATTTCGCTTACCAGGGTAACCCTGGCATCACGGGCTCACGTGATGCGGCGCGTGAGGCATTCCAGAAAGGGCTCTGGTGGATGGCGAGGGTTGGATGGAAATGATCAAGAGCCGCAATCAAACCTCGCACACCTATCAACAGAAAGTGGCGGATGAAATTGCCGCAAAAATTGTTGGGCAGTATTTCACACTGTTCCAACACTTTCTGCAAAAGATGAGTTCACTCAAGACGTAAGCGAGCAATGAAATTTGGCTTGAAACCGGAAACCATGGCCCGTATTAACGGTGTGCTGGCGGCGCACCCTGAAATCGAGCAGGCCGTGCTCTATGGCTCGCGTGCCAAGGGAAACTACCGCGTGGGGTCGGACATTGATCTCTGCCTTAAGGGTGATGCGCTTTCGTTGACGCAACTGCTGAAAGTTGAAAACGAACTCGATGATCTGCTACTTCCATACAAGATTGACCTGTCAGTGCTACACGCGCTGGACAACCCGGATCTGGTCGAGCATATCAAGCGTGTGGGGGTGGTGTTTTATACGTCGCCTCGTTTCTCGTCACACAAAATATGACCCCTTGCTTTGTACGGTATAAATAAAAAATTATTGCGAACGCTTTCCGTAATCTGTACCTATAGGGAAAATGAGATAGCACATGACGCACCCGCAAATCGCCGCACTGCCGCTTGCAGAAAAGCTCGAACTGATGGAATCGCTGTGGGATTCTCTTTGCCATGATTCTACGGTTGACCCTGTCATCCCTGATTGGCACCACCACCTGTATCGCCGGCGGTTTGGCGGGGATACGCCATGGGATTGATGGTATTCCTGACCGCTGGAAGACCGCCCTGCGTGGGAAAAAAGTTTATTTGCCGTTGCTTAAAAAACTGCTGGGCAAGCAAATCGATCTGTCCAACATGTAGTGGACTTGAGTCGGAGAGCGTGGAAATTTCACGTGTTTCTCAACGCTATTCGAAAAATACCGACATAAACAAAAGCAGCCATCACATGGATGGCTGCAGTGTCATACGTACAATCAAATCAGCATCAGTTCGCCATGAATCGGCGCGCCAGCCAGTGGTCCAGACTCAGCTTGCCAGGACCACTCAACAACAGCGGCACAAACATCACTAGATACATCAGCGGTAGTTTGTAGCCGTTGTCGCAGATGTTGTAGCCACTTCCCGAGTGAACACTGACCCATGCAACGATGGTGAGAATAATGAGCGATACGCTGAAGAATCGGGTGCCCAGGCCAATCACCAGCGCAACGGCGCCCAGCAATTCCGACCAGGTGGCCAAAAACCAGGAAATATCCACAGGCACGATGTTGAACGGAAAAGGAAAGTTTTCCTGAACATCAATAAACCAGTTATCGCCGGTAAACTTCTCGAGGCCTGCTTCCCAGAATTCCCATGCCAGTAACAGCCGTATACCCAATAGCCCCAGGTAGCTTCCGGCCTGATCAAGTCGCGTGGTCAGACTTGTGTAACTATTAACGATGGAATTCATACCTAATCACCTGTGATGACAAGAGCGGGTTAAGGCCTGGGGTAACTTCCCCAGGCCTTGGCTGATTACTTATTTCTTTGTGGTGGCGCCGCACTTGCCTTCGCCACATTTTCCTTCTTTGGCTTTGGGGTCGGCAGCTGGGGTGGTTTTAGTGCCGCTACTTTTCCCGACTTTTGCCTTGACTGCGGTTGCTGCGGGAGCTTCGGCGGCTTTAGTTGCGCCGCATTTTCCTTCGCCGCACTTGCCGTCTTTGGCTTTTTCAGCTTGTGCGACTTGATAGCCTTGCGACAGATCGTTCAGCGCAAAGGGATTGCCGTTAGCTGCGTAGGCGAACCCTGCGGTGCCGAGCGCAGCGGTTAATGCAAGCGTGAGGGTTGCGGTGCGTGTTTTCATGATAAGTCTCCAAAAGTTAAGTTTGCTGTTGCCCAGGCAGCAGTGTTTAAGTGGGTGGGGGTGAAAACGTAAAAAGGGTTCTTTGATAAACCTGTATCAGCTCCAACATGGAAACCGGAGATTCCGTTTCAGCGTCGCACACCCATTCGTCGGTGGGATCAGTGTTTCCTTACAGCAGTGCAGATAGAATTTTTTCTACGCACTCTGCGTGCGCCGCTTGGGTCTGAAGTTGTGTCCGCTTCACCCATGTCTGGTGTGTCGCACGGAATAGAAATGCATTGCTGCACGCAGCAGCAGTCGGTATAGTGCGGCCTCCCGCACCCAGCCAATCGGTGCGCGGTTCTTTTACTCCCGATCTCACGATCCTCTATATCGTCTGCCTCGATTGGTATCACTGCATAAGTGACAGGCCGTCGCAGGAAACCGCAATGACTACTGAAACAACTTTGTCCAGCCCGGACTTTACGGGGCTTGGCCTGTCCGAACCCATTTTGCGTGCGATAGCCGAAGCCGGCTACACCACACCCACCCCGATTCAGGCGCAGGCCATTCCGCAAGTGCTGGCAGGGGGCGATCTGCTTGCCGCAGCACAAACGGGCACCGGCAAGACCGCCGGCTTTACGCTGCCGATTCTGCATCTTCTGTCGACGCGTGCCGCCCAAGCGCCCAAGCCGGGCCGCCCGCGCTGCCTGATTCTGGTGCCCACGCGCGAACTCGCTGCACAGGTCGAAGAATCGGTTAAAACCTACGGCAAATACCTGTCGCTTAACTCGATGGTGATGTTTGGTGGCGTCAACATCAACCCGCAGCTCAAGGCGCTGAGATCGCGCGTTGATATTCTGGTCGCCACCCCGGGTCGCCTGCTCGACCACATGGGACAAAAGACGGTGGATTTGTCGGGCGTTGAAATGCTGGTGCTCGACGAAGCCGACCGCATGCTCGACATGGGCTTCATTCGCGACATCAAGAAAGTGCTTGCTGTGGTACCCAAGCAGCGCCAGACCCTGCTGTTCTCTGCAACATTTTCCGACGAGATCAAGACCCTGGCCAACAGCCTGTTGCGTAACCCGGGCTGCATTGAAGTGGCGCGCCGTAACACCACGGTGGAAATCATCGAGCAGACGCTGCACCGGGTGCCACAGGCACACAAGCGCGACCTTCTCGCACACCTGATCAATCATCATGACTGGCAGCAGGTGCTGGTGTTTACCCGCACCAAACACGGTGCCAACAAACTGGCTGAAAAGTTGATCAAGGATGGCATCGCCGCCGCCGCGATCCACGGCAACAAAAGCCAGTCTGCGCGCACCAAGGCGCTGGCCAGCTTCAAGGACGGCAGTGTGCGTGTGCTGGTCGCTACCGATATCGCTGCGCGCGGCATCGACATCGATCAATTGCCGCAGGTAGTGAATTTCGAATTGCCCAACGTGGCGGAAGATTACGTGCACCGTATCGGCCGTACCGGCCGTGCGGGCAGCACCGGTTCGGCGCTGTCCCTGGTCGACGACGAAGAGCTGAGCTATTTGCGCGACATCGAGAAGCTGATCAAGCGCTCGATTGTGCGGGTCGAGATCGAACCGGGTTTCGTCCCGCCCGCTAAAGCCGATTTGATGTCCGAGGAGCGTCCTCCGCGTCCGCCGCAAGGACGGGGTGGGCGCGGCCAAGGTCAGAATGCACGGCAGCCGCAATCGGGTAACCGCAATGCGTCGGGCCGTGCACCGCAGGGCCAGGCAGCGGCTGCAGGTGCGGGTGCTAAACCCACCCCGAGCCGGGCTGCCCAGCCACGCAAGCCGCGTCCGCAGGCCTCATTGTCGTCGGCTAAACCGGGTTCACGCGGCCACTAACCCCGCTCATGGCGCCGCTAGTGTGGGGTGGTTGCCTACTTGTGGGGTTTAAGTGCATGCGCGTACTGCTTCAGCAGCTTACAGTCATGGCATCCCCTTTATGCCCTTCAGGGTGCTTGCGGGGGCAAGCGCGGCCTCCCATTAACTGGGACAATCACGGTCATGGATACCCTGCCCAGCTACGACGAACTCCCCTACGACAGCCTGCCGCTGCCCGAAACCCAGCCGGATTTTCTGGCGGCGGTAGCTCGGCTGCACGGCTTCGATGCGCCCGATCCCACGCGTGCGCGCATCCTCGAACTGGGGTGTGCACAGGGTGGCAATCTGATTCCGCTGGCGTGGCGTTGGCCCGAATCCGAATGCGTCGGCGTGGAGTTGTCGCGCGTGCAGGCCGAGGCGGGCGCCGCGTTCATTCAGAAACTGGGGTTGCCCAACGTGCGCATCGTGCATGGCGATCTCGCCGCGCTGCCGGACGATCTGGGCGAATTCGATTACATCATCGCGCATGGCGTGTTTTCCTGGGTGCCGCCGTCGGTGCAGCAGGCGCTGCTCGCTGTCTGCCGACGCCATCTGTCGGCCAATGGTGTGGCCTATATCAGCTTCAACGTCGCGGCCGGCTGGGAAAAACTCCAGCCGCTGCGTGCCGCGCTGACCGAGCGCACCGCGGCCGATCTTCCGGCGCCGGCGCGATTCGAACAGGCGCTGCGCGTGCTGGATGACCTGGCGTCCGAATGGCGTGATCCGTTGTTACTGAAAGAAATTGCCTATCTCAAATCGGCCGCGCCGTCTTACCTGTTTCACGAATACCTCGCTGATTTCAACACGCCGATGAAGTTTGGCGATTTCGCCACATGGCTGGATGCGCATGGCCTGCGCTACGTCGGGGAAGCCGGGCCGCGCCATGCCGTGGTGGAGCTCGAAGACGCCTGGGGCCTGACGCCCGAGGGCATGGTTGGACGCTGGCTGGATGCCGAGTCGGCGCTTGACGAGGCGCACGCCATCCGTTTTCGCCGGGCGCTGATTGCGCGTGCCGATGCCCCTTGCGCACAGCCCCCGCGAGCAGAGGCCTTAAGCAGTCTTTTGTTTTATGCGGATCTGCGAAGCGACGATGAAATAGAGTTGGAGGACACAAGCGAACAGCAGTTCATCAATCCCGCAGGCAACATCCTTCCCGTCGCGCTACCCGCGATGAAGGCAGCGCTGATGGCCTTGTCGACGGCTTATCCCGATGCGCTGTCGTATCCGGATTTACTGGCTGCAGCGAGACAGGTGATGGCTGAATTCGGCGGGTCGGACAATGTCGATGAGGACAGCTTTCGCAGCGGGCTGTTTCAACTGGTGATGGCCCATGGTGTGATGCCCGGCGTGGGTGCCGGTTCGGGTGCCGGTTCGGGTGCGGCCAACCCAGGCGAACATCCATGCGCGCATGCCCTGGCTCGCTTGCAGGCAGGGTCGCCGGGTTGGGTGGTCAGCGGTACGCGCCACGTGGCCATGGATCTGGATACGCCCGCGCGTCAATTGCTCGATTTGCTGGATGGCAGCCGAAGTATTGATGAACTCGCGATCCTGATGCAGGCCGCGCTGGCCCAGGCAGGACTGGACTGGAGTCAGGAAACCATCCATGAGCTGACCCATCAGCAGTTATGGCGGTTTGCGAGACAGGGGTTGCTAAAGAGAAGGTGATGGATCTGGTTCGGTCCGGTCACTCTTTTGCCGAGGCGGTGATGTTTCTCGCTGGCCGTTACTCCCTTCCTGCCACAGCGGATGCTTCCGCATGGCATTTTCAAGCAGTGTGGACCGGTTCAGCGCTGCCGCCCAGTTGCGCAGCCGGGGGTAAGGCGCCTGCTCAAACCATGCCTGGTCCACCCCCGCGAATTGCCGGATGAAGGGGAAAATTGCCGCATCCGCAATGGACAATCCATTACCCGTTAGATGTGAGCCGGCTTGCAGGCGCGATTCCAACTGCTGCAGAAACCGTTCGCACTGGGCGCGGTAATGCGACTGTGGATGTTCAGGGTGACGATTGGCGTATTTGTAGCAATCGAGCGCGGCCTTGAAGCTGCTGTCGTTGATTGCTACCAGTGCTGAAGCCGCCTTGAGGTGAGCCCCATCGCGGCCCAGCCAGTTGCCTGGGTCATGCTGGTGCAAGGCCCACTGCATGATGTCCCAGCTTTCATCGATGATCTGGCCGTCTGGCGTCACCAGCACGGGAACGCTACCCTTGGGCGATGCGCTTAGCATGGCTGCAGGCTTGTCGCGCAACTGCACTTCACGCAATTCGTAGGTGATTTCGCTTATATGCAGTGCGAGTCGTGCCCGAATCGCATAGGGACAGCGCCTGAAGGAATACAGGATCGGCAGGGTGGCGATGGGCATTTGAGGCTATTCGCCAGCAACCCGCGTTGCCAGAGTCAGCAGGAATTGTGTCTTGTTGTCAGCCGAGCTTACGTTGATCGAACCGCCATGCGCATCGACGATGGCTTTGACGATGGCCAAGCCGAGGCCGGCGCCATCTCCCTTGCGCTGACGCGAGGGGTCGACACGGTAAAAGCGATCAAACAGCCTGGGAAGATGCTCCGCAGGGATATCCGGGCCGGGGTTTGCGACGGACACCGTGGCTTTGTCGCCATCACTGCTCAGCGAGACATGCACCGTTTGGCCGGGTGCGGTGTGGCGGATGGCGTTTGAAATCAGGTTGCTGAGCGCGCGCCGTAACATCAGCCGGTCGCCCGGAACGGTCGCTGCCCCGGCTCGTGTCAGCGCAACGGAACGCTCTTCTGCCCAGGCCTCAAAGTAATCAAACAAGCCCTGTGTTTCGACGGCCAGGTCCACTTTATCCAAGCCTGGTTTGAGCAGGCCGTTGTCGGTTTGGGCGAGGTAGAGCATGTCGCCCACCATTTGCGCCATGCGTTCATATTCTTCCAGGCTGGAATAGAGCACTTCCTTGTAGGCATCCTTGTCGCGTGCGCTGGATAGTGCAACCTGCGTTTGGGTCATCAGGCTGGAAATGGGCGTGCGCAATTCGTGCGCAATGTTGGACGAGAATTCTGAAAGTCGCCGGAATGAATCATCCAGCCGCGCCAGCATGGCGTTAAACGCGGTGGCGAGGGGTTTCAGTTCTGTGGGCAAGTGATCATCCGACAGCCGGTCTGTCAGATGCTCGGCAGAAATGCCGGAAACCATGGTGGTGACCCGGCGGAGTGGAGCCAGGCCCCATCGGGTTACCACCCATCCCAAACCAGCGGTTGCCAGGGCCGCCAGGGCAATGGAAACCGCCAGCACGATGCGGAAGGTGTCCATAAACACTTCATGCCGTTCGATACCCAACCCCAACGCCAGGGTATAGGGCTGGCCATTGCCTGCGATGATCGGAACCGCCATTCCCCGGTAATTGACTCCGGCTTGTTGCCATTGCTGCAAAGCGGCATCCCTGCATTCGAGGGACTGCCCCGGACATTTTATTTGCAGTGCGCCGGGAAACGTCGCGCCTGGCGTGGAAAACCAAAGCGTGCCCGAGGCATCGATTACGGACACCTCCAGTCCATGGTGGCCGACAAGCGCGTCGTGTAGTTGTTGCGGCAGCTGATCTATCCCGGTTTGGTTGCGAGCCTGCTCGAACAGGTTCTGGATCAGTTCAAGCTTACCGTTGAGTTCGTGACGGTCGCTTTCCTCAAAATGCGTTTCCACCACGTGTGCCAAAAAATAACCGGTGGCGAATAAAACCAGACACGCAGCCCCTGCGAAATACAGGCTGATCCGGGCGGTGAGCGACAAGGGCATCATGCTGTGGTGTCGTCTGCTCCGGTTTCGAGTACGTAGCCCATGCCACGAACGGTGTGGATGAGCTTGAGTTCAAACGCCTCGTCGATCTTGACACGGAGCCGACGCACGGCCACGTCAATGACATTGGTGTCGGAATCGAAGTTCATGTCCCAGACTTGCGAGGCAATCAGGCTACGTGGCAAAACTTCGCCCTGACGCCGCAGGAACAATTCCAGCAGGGCAAACTCTTTGGCGGTGAGATCAATTTTCTGCTTTGCGCGTGTTGCGCGCCGCCGCAGCAAATCCAGTTCCAGGTCAGCCGCTTTGAGAACGGTGGCTTCCAGGCTGGTGTGCCCACGGCGCACCAGGCTGCGCACACGGGCCAGCAACTCAGCAAAGGCAAAGGGTTTCACCAGATAATCGTCAGCCCCCAGTTCCAGCCCTTTGACGCGGTCTTCAACCCGGTCGCGCGCAGTCAGAAAAAGCACCGGCATCTCAATGCCTGACCTGCGTACACCTTCCAGCACCTGCCAGCCGTTCAGCCCCGGCAACATGACATCCAGAATCATAAGGTCGTAGTGGCCGGCTTTCGCGAGTTCCAGTCCGTCCCATCCATCGCGGGCCAGATCCGTGACGAAACCGGCCTCGCTGAGCCCCTGCTTCAGGTAATCGCCCGTTTTGGGCTCGTCTTCGACGATCAGGATTTTCATGGTTGAAATATCGGTCTGGAGGCAAGCATCCTGCCACAGCTCGCGCCTTGTTGAGACGCGCATTACAGATTTGTAATCCGCTCGTCAGATTTATGTTGGGCGCGCGCTTGCAGGATGCAGTCAAAGCGGTGGTCGGGAAGTGGACCGGCGAGGCGCAGGAAGGGCCAAGTCGAACGTCTACACTAGACATTGGCCGAATCGATGAACAAGGAGCACGTATGAGAATCGCAAGCGTTACACCAACGGGCCTGCGGGCGGCAGGCATCGTCGCCCTTCTGGGCGGCGACACACACGCCGCCGCACTGCACAAATTTCAACCGGCTCCTGAAATGGACGCGACAGCTTCAATCGATCCATCGGCCGGAGTTAAACGTCTTTTTCAATTGGAGGACAGTCTCGCATGAAACCTTATTCGCAGCCTCATTCCTCGTTTTCTATCGCCTTACCTGATTTGCCGCGCCGACGCTTCGTCCAGGGGTTGGTGGCGGGCGGCGTTCTGCTGGGCCTGTCGTCGGCCGTCAAGCCGGGCTGGGCGAGCGGCACGGCAGCGGTTAACCGCGGTGCACCGATACTGAGCGGCACCGAGTTCGATCTTGTTATCGCCGAGTCGCCGGTCAATTTCACCGGCAATCCGCGCATGGCCACCACCATCAACGGTTCGATCCCGGCACCCACGCTGCGCTGGCGGGAAGGCGATACGGTCACGATACGCGTGACCAACAGATTGCGCGAGGATACGTCCATTCACTGGCACGGCATCATCCTGCCGTTCCAGATGGATGGCGTGCCGGGCATCAGCTTCAAGGGCATCGCGCCGGGCGAAACCTTCACCTACCGTTTCAAGGTCGAGCAGAGCGGCACCTATTGGTACCACTCGCACTCCGGCATGCAGGAACAGACCGGCATGTACGGTGCCATCATCATCGAGCCGGCCGCTGGTGAGATGAATAAGGCCGATCGCGACCACGTGGTCCTGCTGTCGGACTGGACCGACGAAGACCCGATGCGGGTTTTCGCCAAGCTGAAGATGCAGGGCGATTACTACAACTATAACCAGCCGACCGCGACGGACTTCTTCCGCGACGTGTCGCGCAAGGGTCTCAAGGCCGCGATCGACACGCGCAAGATGTGGAACGAAATGCGCATGAGTCCAACCGATCTGGCGGATCTCTCGGCTGCGACGCTCACCTACTTGATGAACGGCACCACGCCTGCCGGCAACTGGACCGGGCTGTTCCGTCCGGGCGAGCGGGTTCGGTTGCGCTTTATCAATGGCGCGGCCAATACTTTTTACGATGTGCGCATCCCCGGGCTCAAGCTCACCGTGGTGCAGGCCGATGGCGTCAATGTCGAGCCGGTCACGGTCGATGAATTCCGCTTCGGGCCGGGCGAGACCTACGACGTGATCGTGGAACCGAAGGACGAGGCCTACACGGTCTTCGCCCAGTCCATGGAACGCACCGGCTTCGCGCGCGGCACCCTTGCCGTTCGAGAGGGGCTTGCCGCGCCGGTGCCTGAAACCGACCCGGCAGAATGGCTGACCATGACCGACATGATGGGCGCGATGGGCGGCGGCATGGGCGGCATGAAGCACGGCGGGTCAGGCGGCGTGGGTGGCATGAACCACGGCGGGATGGCCATGGATCACAGCCAGCATGCCATGCCGGAGACGGCGATGGCAGGCGGGTTAGCCGTGCCCAGCCGCGAGGCGCGCCACGCGAAAAGCGAATATGGCGCCAGCACCGATATGCGGGTCGATATGGCGCGCACCAACCTGGATGATCCCGGCATCGGCCTGCGCAAAAACGGCCGCCGCGTACTGACATTGGCCGATCTTCGCACGGTCGGCGGGCCGCTTGATCCGCGCGGACCCGGGCGCGAGGTTGAACTCCATCTGACCGGCAACATGGAGCGTTACGCCTGGTCGTTCGACGGCCTCGAGTTCGGAAAGTCCACGCCCGTGCATTTTCGGCATGGCGAGCGCTTGAGGGTCATTCTCCACAACGACACCATGATGACCCACCCGATGCATCTCCACGGCATGTGGAGCGAACTTGAGCAAGACGGCGGGGGCTTCCAGGCTCGCCGGCACACCATCCCGGTGCAGCCGGCACAACGCATCAGCTTCCTCGTCACCGCCGACGCGCTGGGGCGCTGGGCCTGGCATTGCCATTTGATGCTGCACATGGATGCGGGCATGTTCCGCGAAGTGGTGGTGTCCTGAGTGATGCAGACGAACGAGAGGAAAACGAAGATGAATACGCATATGAAGTTTTTGGTTGCATCGATCGCCGCGCTTAGCGTGACGCCCGTCTGGGCGCAGACTGATAGCGCCGAGACGATGGACCATGCCCAGCATCAAGACGCGCCACCCCCTGCCGCGGTCAAACCCAAACCCAAGGCGCCCCAGGGTGCGACGCCGGCA
>JBKJIS010000188.1:0-6976 GCA_046598305.1 Thiobacillus sp. | reverse complement strand
GTTCAGCGTTACACAATGATCACATTCGAGAGGACACACCATGCAAAAATTCCTATTCGTGGCGTTGATGGCCGTGACGGCCACACCGGCATTCGCAGCCGACGTTGGTGTTTCGGTCAGCGTCAGCCAGCCCAGTTTATATGGCCGCATAGACATCGGAAACTTCCCGAAGCCACCGCTCATCTTCCCGACAGCCGTGATAATCCAGGCCGTTCCTGTAGGCGTGGTGCGTCAGCCACTTTACCTGCATGTGCCTCCCGGCCACTCCAAGAATTGGCGCAAACACTGCAAAAAGTACGATGCCTGCGGCCAGCCAGTCTACTTCGTGCAGGAAAATTGGTATACCAATGAGTATGTCCCACGGCGGGATGGAAAACGTGGCGGGGATAAGGGTGATGACCATGACCATGACGACGGCAAGTACAAGGGTAAAGACAAACACAAAGATAAGGGTAATAAATAAGTCTGTCCCATTGTGGCATGCTGCGCACGGGGGTAAAAACAAGCACCGCGGCGGGCATAAAAAAGCGGCCCATTGAGGCCGCTTTGTTTGAGTGAGACCCTGCTGGCCAAGGCGCGCCATGCGAATCAATCCACTTGTATGGTTCGTGTCGTGAATCAGAAATATTGCAACATGAAACGGCGTCTTTTCCGCATGGCAGTCCGCCCAAACTGGAATAAACCAGCGGCGAACGGGTTGCGCGTCGTTGCCATAGAGCCAGCTATGTCGCCTCCTCGCGCCTTGCCCTGCGAAAAAATCCATCCGTTTCATTTTGTTCCCCTATTTCTGATTCACGACACTAGCGCTGCTCGTCAGAACAACTCGATATCGCCACTTTCCATGTGGCGCTGATTCACTGTGCTGCGCACCCCCCCTGCCATCTCGGTACAGCGCGCGCCGACGCGGTCGCTGATATGGTTTAGCCTCTCCAGCAAAGCTTCATTTCCGCTTTCCGGCAACGCTGCCTCACTCGAGTCGAGTTCGCCAAACACGTCGCGCAGCCCAGTCAGATGATTCACCATTCGGCCAATCAATTGGCTGGTCATGTCCTGGAATTGCAAACCGGTTATCGCAGCGCCAACATGACCGTTGATCTCGCTCTGGATTGCTTCCAGGCGTGCCGCCAAATCCGGGGAGGACCTATCCTCAGACAGCATGCTCTCCAGGGTTTCCTGCTGTTTACTGATCGCGTGATGAATCGCCATGAAGCTACTGCCGAGTTTTTTGATCGCCTCTTCAAGCAGCGCATCCATCTGCACCAGATCGCGCTCAACCTCGGCCAGATGCTGATCGCCATGAATCGACACGCCGGATAGCAGGTTCATGACCCGCATGTTCATCTGCTCGCTGGATGACAAGCCATTGGCTTTCATGGCCTCACTCACAGGAAGTTGAACAACGACAAGCCGGAGATCGTCACAAATGATCGCTGCGCAGCTTCAAGCGTAATCTGCTGCTGCGAAAGCTTGGTCAACGCCTGGGTGTAATCGAGATCCTGCAAGTCGGAAAGGATCTGGCTGTACTGGATATGGCGGTCCTCGCCTGCATTGTCGAGCGCATCGAGTTCTTGCAGGCGCGAGCCGGCTGATGCGCGCACCGTGAGCACGTTGTCCAGGGCCAGGTCAATTTTGCCGTTAGCGGATGCCAGCCCTGCGGTCAGCCCTGCAGTGCCAGACGTGTTCAGCAGGGTGACGAGATCGTTCAGAGTTTGAAACACATCCTGCCCCCCCCCCTGGAACACGGTCGAACCCGGACTGCTGGCCGCCATCTGACGCGTGGCGTCGACCTGCAACCGTTGCTGCCCCAGATCGCCCTGATACGATGCGCCGGTTGCGGTTTCGACAAATGCGGGAGTCGCCGTCTGAAAACCGGAGAACAGGTAATTGCCCATTGCATCGCGGCTGTTGGCCAACCCCAGCAGTTGCTCGAAGCGGCCGCGTAATTCGGTTGCCATAAAGCCGCGTTCCGTATCGCTCAATGCGCCATTGCCGGCAGCGATGACGGTGGTTTTCACGTCCTGCAGAAGTGAGGTCACACTCGACAGCGTGCCCTCCACCGCGCCGAGTGAACTTTTGGCATGCTGGCGGTTGACGCCGTGCTGGGTGTTGATTGACTGCGACTGGGTCACCTCGAGCGCACGCGCGGCGGCGACCGGATCGTCCGACGGGGTGAGGATGCGGCGGCCGGTTCCAATCTGCTGCTGCGTCTTCGCCAGGCCGGACTGCAGTTCGCCGATGCGGGCGGCGCCGGTTTCAAACAGGGTTTGGGTGCTGATGCGCATGATGTTCGTTTCCCCTTTTATCGACCGAGCGAGAGCAGCACGTCGAACATTTCGCTGGCAATCTGCATCACCTTGCCGGCCGCCTGATAGGCCTGCTGGTAACGCAGCAGATTGGTCGCCTCTTCGTCGAGGTTGACGCCCGATTCGCTCTGCAGCGAGAGCGTCGCTTCAGAAAACAGCTTGCCCGCTGCGCTGCTGGTCACATCGAGTTCGCGGGTCTTGTTGCCGATCGTGCTGACCAGTTGCGAATAGGCGCCCTGATAGCTGGTGGTGCCGTTACCCAAGGTGTTAGCGGTTTGCAGCGCGGCGAGCAGCAGGGCATTGCGGTTGTCGCCTACTGCCCCGGTAACGGCCGCGGCTGCGATCAGCTTGGGATCGCTGATCAGCACGGCAAAACCAGATGCGCCATTGACGGTCGGGCGGATCAGGAAGCTGTCGCCTGCTGCGGATGGACCAGAAAAGCTTAAAGTCACCCCGTCCACGGTTTGCCCTGACGTGATGGGGTTGGTGATGAAGCTGTCGGACAGCCGGGTCAGCGTGTAATTGGTGCCGTCAAACTGCAAGCGATAATCGCTGGTGGTTAGCGCATTGGCGTTGCTGATGCTGGCGGCTATGGCGGCGGTTCCGCTATTGCCACCGTTTGCGCTCACCACCGGAGACGCGACAGCAAAGAAAGTCCCGCCGGCAACGCCATCGAGGTCAAATCCGGCCTGATGTTGCGTATTGAAGGTGCTGGCCAGCCCGATGGCAACACGACCCAGGGCGTTCTGCGCGGGCTCCAGTGTCTTGCTGCGAAACTCGAGCAGGCCGCCGAGCTTGCCGCCGCCCAGGCTTGACTCACCGACGATGACGGGGCCAGTGGCGGTCTGGTAGGCAACCTCGATTCTTTCGGGGTTGGTGGGCGAAACGGCGGTGGTGAGCGAGAAGGCTTTCACCCCGACCACCAGCGGCTGTCCGTTGCCGATGAATACGTTGTAGCCGCCGTCGCCCTGCTTGACGACCGTCGCCCTGATTTCCTTGTTCAGGTCGAGAATCAGCTGGTCACGCTGGTCGAGCAGGTCGTTGGCGGGTTGGCCATTCGCGCTCTGGGTGCGGCCGATCGCATCGTTCATCTGCGCGATCTGCTTCGCATAACTGTTGATGACGTTGACGCTCGACGTGATCTGGCTGTTGACGCCCTGCTCGATCTCGTCGAACCGTCCGGCCAAGCTCTGAAAACGCGAGGCCAGCGATTCGGCCGACGACAGGGCCGCCTGGCGCGACGGCATCGACGCAGAATTCGAGGACATCTCCTGGATACCGCTGAAAAATCCCTGCAAGGCGGGCGACAACCCGGCAGCGGGGTCGGCCAGCAGGTTGTCGATCTGCTTGATCTGGGCGTAATAGCTGTCCAGACCGCTTTTCGTGGTCTGCGCCGATTGGGCTTGCATCCCCAGGTAATCGCTGTAGATCCGCTTGACCGTGGAAATCTCGGTACCCTGTCCCAGAAAACCAAAGCCAAAATTCTGCGCCATTGCTGCGCCCTGCACCACCACCTGACGGCTGTAGCCTGGCGTGGCCGCGTTCGCGATATTGTTTCCGGTCGTGCTGAGCCCTACCTGTGCGGCAGCGAGGGCGCTTTGTCCGATGCTGAGAATTGTCATTTATCTTCTATGCACTTTAGGTTTCGGGGAAGGTCTGATCAACGGGCTTATAGGGTGTATCGGTGGCATCGGCATATTCTTTAGCCAGCCGCTCAGACTCGCTCAGACTCGCTCAACCAGCCTGATCACGCTGGCCAGCTTCTGGGCGTAATTGGGGTCGGTGGCATAGCCGGCCTGTTGCAGGCTCTGGGCGAAGCGGGTTGCATCCTGCCCTTGGGCGAGCACGTTCTGATAGCGCGGATTGCCGCGCAGCAGATTGGCATAATCACGGAAAGAATCGGCGTAGGAGTCGTAAGCCCTGAAGGTATCTACCTGTTTCTGCGGCTTGCCGTTGACGTATTCAGTGGTCACGATATCGACCGTGCGGCCGCGCCACCCGCTGCCGGCTTTGATACCAAACAGGTTGTAGCTGTTCTCGCCCCGCGCGCCGCGGATTTCCGACTTGCCCCAGCCGGTTTCCAGCGCAGCCTGGCCCATCATGAACTGTGGCGGAATGCCGGTACTGGCGCTCGCCGCCTGAGCGTGCGGCAGCATGCGCTGCACAAAAGCATCCACGTGTGCAGGGGCATACGACTCCACACGTGCTTTAGCGCGTAGTGGATCGGAGTACCCCTCAAGGGGGTATTGAAAAGAATCCCCTTGTGGGGCATACGACTCCACACGCGGTTTAACGCGTAGTGGATCGGAGACTCCTTGTGGGACATCGCCAGCACGGGCGGCTGGGGCCGGCATGGGTTGCGAGGCGACCGGAGCGGGAATGTTCAAGGGAAAACCGTGTGCCGGCAATCCCGGTGCTGCAGCGCCGGCATCAGGGGGGGCTCCCTCGACGGCAGGTGGCATCGACATCGCAATCGAAAGCTGACGCACCATCACATCAGCCAGACCGATACCCCGGCTGGCCATGCGCTGCGTCAGCTGCTGATCGAGCATCGAGGTGTACATCCGGGTTTGTTCGCTATCGAACATGCCCTCCTGCGGCGTCGCCTCGCGCATGCTTTTCATCAGCATGTTCATGAACACCGCTTCAAATTGTTGCGCCGCCTGCTTCAGTGCTTCGGGCGAAGAGTGCTTCGCCTCAAGCTTGAGCTGGTTGAGCCCCTGGGTATCGAGTGTGAACTTTGAGGAAAGGTCGGCGCCGTTGATCATCAGATCACCTCTAACTCAGCGCGCAGCGCACCCGATGCTTTCAAAGCCTGAAGAATCGCCAGCAAGTCCTGTGGCGTGGCACCGATGGAATTCAATGCTTTCACCACGTCGGCCAATGAAGCGCTGTTCCTGAGCAACATGATTTCGCCGGGTTGCTGACGAATTTCAATCTTCGACTGGGCGATAACCACTGTTTTGCCTTTGGAAAAAGGCGCCGGCTGACTGATGATGGGCTCGGAACTGATCACCACCGATAGATTGCCGTGCGATACCGCGCTGTTATCCAGCGTGACCGAACGGTTCATCACCACCGAGCCGGTGCGCGCATTGATGATGACCTTGGCCATGGCTTGCGCCGGGCTGACGTCGAGGCTTTCGATGGCGCCCAGAAACGTCACCCGATCACTTTCACCCACTGGGGTGCGTACCTGAATCACGCGACCGTTGATGGCGCGCGCCGTGTCCTTGCCAAAGCGCGTGTTGACTGCGTCAACCACGCGGCTGGCGGTGGTGAAATCGGTTTGGCGCAGTTCAAGATTGATGCTGCCGGATTCACCCAGCGCAGAATTCACGCTGCGCTCGACGGTTGCGCCGGCCGGAATCCGCCCCACGCTCAAATGATTGATCTGCACCTGGCTGCCGTTGGCCGAAGCACCGGCTCCGCTCACGACCATGCTGCCCTGCGCCATGGCATAAATCTGGTTGTCCGCGCCTTTCAGCGGTGTCATCACCAAGGTTCCGCCACGCAGGCTTTTGGCATTGCCGATCGAAGACACCGTAATGTCGATGGTCTGACCCGCTTGGGAGAACGGCGGCAGCTCAGACGTTACCAAGACCGCAGCAACATTTTTCAACTGCATGTTGACGCCCGGCGGCATGTTGATGCCCATTTGCGCCAGCATGGCGACAATGCTCTGGGTGGTGAATGGCGTTTGCGTGGTCTGGTCACCGGTTCCGTCAAGTCCCACCACCAGGCCATAGCCCACAAGCTGGTTGACACGAACCCCCTGAATGGAGGCGATATCCTTGATGCGTTCGGCATGTGCCAAACCGCTTATCAGTAGCGTGCCCAGCAGGAAGAGGCGTGGAAAGTTCATGGAACCCACCCTTATAAAGGAATGAAACTCAGGAAAAAACGCCCCAGCCAACCCATGACTTCGGCTGAATCAAACTTGGCGCTGGTGCGATATTCAAAACGTGCGTCTGCCACCTTGGCTGACGAAACCGTGTTGCCGGCCTGGATCGTGTCGGGCTGGACGACGCCGGATAAACGGATGAATTCGACCCCCTTGTCGAGCGCGATCTGCTTTTCGCCCGCGACGATCAGGTTGCCGTTGGGCAAAACCTCGATCACGGTGACGTTGACGTTTCCAGTGAAGTTGTTGCTGGAATTAATGGCCGACTTATCGGCATACTGACTCGCCGACTCTGCGTTTACACCCAGCTTTTTCAATGTACCCACCGACAACCCGGCGAAGGCGCCGATCAACGCATCAACCGAACTATCCTTCGATCCAGTGGATGAGGCCTGCTTGCCTGCCTGGGTTTTTTCATTGATGACAATCGTCAACACATCACCCACCTGACGCGCGCGCCGGTCTTCGAACATAGGGCGATAAGACGCTGCCTGATAAATCGCACCGTTACTGGCAGCCTGAGTGGGCTTTGCCTCGGGGCGTGCCGTGGTCGGCTTGTCCAGGATGGAAGTCGGTGTGGTGCCGCAGCCCGCCAGGCCCAGCAGTAGCACTGCCCATCCAATATTACGCAGTGTATTCATCCTAGAAACCTCAGTTGGACGCGCCCGATGGTGCGTTTGGGCGGGTGACTGCCGCGAAGCGACGAGGCGGCAGGCCGGGGCCTGCAACGAGGAGCGACAAAGGCAGGCGCACGACCAGACGTATCAGC
>JBKJIS010000290.1:0-6893 GCA_046598305.1 Thiobacillus sp. | reverse complement strand
AAGCGCTCCCGGCCATGGAAAGTCAGGTACAGCAGCCGGAAGCTGTAGAAGCTGGTCACGAACACGCCCAGCAGCACCGCCCAATAGCCGTAGGTCGCGATCCACGAATGCGATTCGTGCGCGTGGTGCGCTGCCGCCTCGATGATGGTGTCCTTGGAATAAAAGCCCGACAGCAACGGCATGCCGGTCAGCGCCAGAGTACCGATCCACATCGTTATGAAAGTGATTGGCATGTACTTGCGCAGGCCGCCCATGCGACGCATGTCCTGCTCGTGGTGCAGGGCGATGATCACCGAGCCGGCCCCGAGGAACAGCAGCGCCTTGAAGAAGGCGTGGGTCATCAGGTGGAATACCGCCGCCGAATAGGCGGACACGCCCAGCGCGACCGTCATGTAACCCAGTTGCGACAGCGTGGAATACGCGACCACGCGCTTGATGTCGTTCTGCACGATGCCGATCAGGCCGGTGAACAGTGCGGTAGTGGCGCCGATGAACAGCACGAAGTTCAGCGCTGCCTCACTGAGCTCGAACAGCGGCGACATGCGCGCCACCATGAAGATACCAGCGGTAACCATGGTCGCCGCGTGAATCAGCGCCGAGATCGGCGTCGGGCCCTCCATGGAATCCGGTAGCCAGACATGCAGCGGAACCTGCGCCGATTTGCCCATGGCGCCGATGAACAGGCAAATGCAGATGAAGCTCAGCAACTGCACCGACCAGCCGTCGAAACCGAGCCAGCCGATCGCCGGAAGGATCTGGGTAATCACGCCGGCCTGGCTGCTGGCCTGGGCGAAGACGGCGCTGTAATCCAGGGTCTTGAACCAGAACAGCACTCCGGCAATGCCAAGCAGGAATCCGAAGTCGCCGACCCGGTTGACCAGGAAAGCCTTGAGGTTGGCGTAGATCGCCGTTTCCTTGGTGTGCCAGAAACCGATTAGCAGATATGACACCAGCCCCACCGCTTCCCAGCCGAAGAACAGCTGCAGGAAGTTGTTGCTCATCACCAGCATCAACATGGCGAAGGTGAACAGCGAGATATAGCTGAAAAAACGCTGGTAGCCCGGGTCTTCGCGCATGTAGCCGATGGTGTAGATGTGCACCATCAGCGAAACGAAAGTGACCACCAGCATCATCATGGTTGTCAGCGAATCAATCAGGAAACCCACCTCCAGACGCAGATCACCCAGCACCATCCAGGTGTAGACCGAGCCGTTGTAGGTGTGGCCGGCAAGTACATCCTGAAACACCAGCACCGAAGCAATCAACGACACGGCTACGCCGGCGATGGTGACGACATGCGCGCCGGTGCGGCCAATAAGTTTGCCGAACAGGCCTGCAACGAGTGCCCCGAAAAGCGGCGCCAGCGGAACAATCAGATAAAGCGTCTGCATGTCCATCCGCATCAGCCTTTCAGGTGGTCGAGGTCATCGACATTGATCGTGCGCATAGTGCGAAACAGCACCACTAGGATCGCCAGGCCAATGGCGGACTCTGCTGCTGCGACGGTGAGGATGAAGAAGACGAAGATCTGACCGTGGATGTCACCGAGGTAATGCGAAAACGCGATGAAGTTCATATTCACCGCCAGCAGCATCAATTCAATTGCCATCAACAAGATGATCACGTTCTTGCGATTGAGGAAGATGCCCAGCACGCTGATTGCGAACAGGATGCCGCCCAGCACCAGGTAGTGCGATAAGGAAATCATGCGCCCGTCTCCCCTGCTTCCGGCTTGTGTTCGGTTTGTTTTTTTACGGCCTGCATTTTCACGATGCGCAGACGGTCGTTGCGCTTGACCTTCACCTGTTCGGCCGGGTCGATGTACTTGCTGTCCTTGCGGCGGCGCAGCGTCAGCGCGATGGCCGCCACAATTGCCACCAACAGGATCACCGCGGCCAGTTCGAAGGCATAGACATAATCGGTGTACAACAAGCGGCCGAGTTCCTTGGTGTTGCTGTAGTCGGCAGGCTTGGGCACGGGGGTGCCCATCACCGCCAGGCCGAAATGGCGACTACCCAGAATCAGCGCCATCTCGATCATCAGCAACACTGAAACGAAACCGGCCAGCGGCAGATAATCCCAAAACCCTTCGCGCAACTTGTCCAGATTGATGTCAAGCATCATCACCACGAACAGGAACAGCACCATCACCGCACCGACGTAAACCAGCACCAGAGTAATGGCGAGAAATTCCGCTTCCAGCATCATCCACAGCCCGGCCGCCGTGAAAAACGCCAATACCAGAAACAGTGCAGCATGCACCGGGTTACGTGCAGTGATGACGCGCAGCCCGGCAAACACCAGGATGGCGGCGAAGAAATAGAAGATCGCAGTCATGTAAGTCATGTCGATTTTTTAACGGTATTTGGCGTCGGCAGCGCGGTCTTTCGCGATTTGTTCTTCGTACTGATCGCCAATAGCAAGCAGCATGGACTTGGTGTAATACAGATCACCCCGTTTTTCTCCGTGGTATTCCAGGATGCGCGTCTCGACGATGGAATCCACCGGGCAGGATTCTTCGCAAAAGCCGCAGAAGATGCACTTGGTGAGGTCGATGTCATAACGTGTGGTACGGCGTGTGCCATCCTCGCGTTTTTCCGATTCGATGGTGATGGCCAGCGCTGGGCACACGGCTTCGCACAGCTTGCAGGCGATGCAGCGCTCTTCACCGTTTGGATAGCGGCGCAGCGCATGCAGGCCCCTGAAACGCGGCGACTGCGGCGTTTTTTCTTCGGGGAACTGAATGGTGATCTTGCGCGCGAACAGGTGCCGACCCGTGAGCATCATGCCGCGCAGGAGCTCAATTAAAAGCAGGCTACCGAAAAAATGTGTGATCCGTTTCATGGCGCGCTCAATGGAAGAGATAACCATACGGCGTCTGCATCATGCCGCCAACCACGACGATCCAGACGATGGTGATGGGAATGAACACTTTCCAGCCGAGACGCATGATCTGGTCATAGCGATAGCGCGGGAACGTGGCGCGAAACCACAGAAACAAAAACAGTACGAACATGACTTTCAGTGCCCACCAGATGAAGCCATCCGGCAGGAAGGAGACCGGCGACAGCCACCCTCCCAGGAACATCAGCGTGGTCAGCGCGGCAATCAGAATCATGTTGGCGTATTCGGCGAGGAAAAACACCGCGAACGCCATGCCGGAATATTCAACGTGGAAACCGGCGACAATTTCAGATTCGCCTTCGGACACGTCAAACGGGGCGCGGTTGGTTTCAGCCACGCCAGCAATCAGGTAAACAATAAACAAGGGGAACAGCGGCCAGATATACCACTGGTGCAAGCCGCCCGATTGACCCTGCACGATATCGATCAGGTTGAGCGACTGCGAAGCCATCAACACGCCGACCAGTGCAAACCCCATCGCGATTTCATACGACACAATTTGCGCAGCCGAGCGCATCGCGCCGAGGAACGCATATTTGGAGTTGGAGGCCCAGCCGGCAATGATGACGCCATAGACACCCATCGAGGTGATCGCCATCACGTACAACAGGCCCGCATCGATGTTGGCCAGGACCAGACTGTCGGTAAACGGAATGACCGCCCAAGCCGCCAGCGCGGGTGCGATGGCCAGAATGGGCCCGAGAATGAATAGTCCTTTACTGGCGCCAGAGGGAATGATGATTTCCTTCATCATCAATTTCAACCCGTCGGCAATCGGCTGCAGCAGTCCCAGGTAACCCACGCGGTTCGGCCCGATGCGCACCTGCATCCAGCCGATTATTTTTCTCTCCCAATACGTCAGATAGGCCACACTCAGCATCAACGGCACCACCAGCGCCATGATCTTGACCAGCGTCCAGGCGACGGTTTGTATGGCGATCCAATCCAGTTCCATGCTTCCCATCAGACTGCCTCCGCCGTAATGGGGCCGAACATCGGTCCGAGGCTTGCGGTCAACGGATGGCCGCTCGGAATCCGCACGCAGTTATCCGGCAGCAGATCATCGCGCTGCACTTTCAATGTCAGAGCCGAAGCGGTTTGACGCACCGAGACCCGGCCATTTTCCTGCAGCCCCAGCTTCTCGATCAGTCGGCTGTGCATGCGCGCCACGGGCAACGCTGCGTCAAGCGTCATCTGGAGTGCGTGCGAGCGGCGCACCACGGCATCGGTCTGGTAGATCGGCACTTCGGCAACCCGCTCCAGGCCATCGATGACCTGTGGTGGCAACACGCATACCCCACTGATCTCGTTGCTGAGAAAAGCCTGGACCGACCCGGTGGGGGTTTCACCCAACGCGTCGCGCAACACATCTTTGGAATCGTTGTGATCGAAGCCAGCCAGGCCCAGCAGATTGCCGAGCACACGCAGCACTTTCCAGGCTGGGCGCGTTTCGCCGAGCGGTTTAACCACGGCGCTGAAACTCTGCACGCGGCCTTCGGTGTTGACGAACGTGCCCGACGTTTCGGTCCAGGGCGCAATCGGCAACAGCACATCGGCGTAATCGAGCGACTTGCCTTTGTAGGGAGACATCACCACCACAAACTCGGCGGCATTGATGCTGTTCAACGCGCTGACGGGATCGTGGGTATCGAGTTCAGCCTCGACCCCCAGTAGCAGATAAGCACGCAAGGGCTGGGACAGCATTTGCTGAGCGTTCAAACCCTTGATGGCGGTTTGACCCAGCGGACCGCAGCCTGGAATCGCACCGACCGCCACTGCGCCTACGCTGTTGGCGGCCTCGCCCAGCACGCCAAAACTTGCGCCGGCGAGACGCGCGACTTCCTGCGCCAGCATGTGAATCTGCGCGTACGTGGGGTGGTGCTGCGCCATGTTGCCCAGGAAGACCGCACGGGTTTCTCCGTCTGAGGAACCTTGGCCTCCGCCGGCAATACTCTGAGCCATCTTGCGTGCGATATCATCGACTATTCCATGAACAGCGACATCCGGAACCGGTAGCGCTTTCAGTTGAGCCAGCGCAACACATACGCCCGCCAGCGTGGCTGCAAGTTGTGAGGGCGCGACGATGCGCTTGGCGTGCACTTTGCCGAGGAATTCATCGTCCGCTGCGGTAATAAGGTTGAGTTCTCCATACCAGCGCACCGATTCGCGTATGCGGTGCGCCATCAGTGGATGATCCTTACGCAGGTTGGAGCCTACTACCAGCATGCGGTTGAGGCGTGACATATACGTCACCGGCATACCCAGCCAGAATCCGCCGTGCGCTTTGCTGTCGAGCGAAAAATCAGATTGCCGCAAACGATGATCAACGTTACCGCACCCCATGCCGCGCATCATTTTTTGCAGCAGGAACAACTCTTCTGCCGGGCGATACGGGGTCGACAATGCACCTATCTGCTCAGCCGGGATCGCCTTCAATTTTTCGGCAACGAACTCCAGCGCCGCCTGCCAGGTTACTTCGACCCACTGCCCATCCTGCTTGATCATCGGCTGGGTCAAGCGCTCGGCCGTGTTGAGGCCTTCGTAGGAAAAGCGGTCGCGGTCGGCCAGCCAGCATTCGTTGACGTCTTCGTTCTCACGCGGCAATACGCGCATCACCTTGTTGTCCTTGACGTGGACTTCGAGGTTGGAACCCAGGCTGTCGTGCGGGCTGATCGAATGACGACGTGACAATTCCCAAGTGCGTGCGCTGTAGCGGAACGGCTTGCTGGTGAGGGCGCCGACCGGACACAGGTCGATGACGTTGCCCGATAATTCAGACGCCACCTGGTTGGCCAGGAACGGCATGACTTCCACATGTTCGCCCCGCCCGGCCATGCCGAGCTCCATGACGCCGGCAATTTCCTGCCCAAAGCGAACGCATCGGCTGCAATGGATGCAGCGCGTCATGTCGGTGGCAATCAATGGACCGAGGTTTTTCTCGACCACGACACGCTTGATTTCCTGATAGCGCGACGACGAACCGCCGTAACCCACCGCCAGATCCTGCAACGTGCACTCGCCGCCCTGATCGCAGATCGGGCAATCGAGCGGATGATTGATCAGCAGGAACTCCATCACGCTTTTTTGCGCACTGACCGCGTATTCGGAACGGGTGAACACCTTCATGCCGTCGGTCACCGGAGTGGCGCAGGCCGGTAGCGGCTTCGGCGCCTTTTCCACCTGCACCAGACACATGCGGCAGTTGGCGGCGATGGAGAGCTTCTTGTGATAGCAGAAATGCGGGATCGTGATGCCGACCTGATTTGCCGCATCCATGATGGTATCGCCACTTTCAACCTGAAGCGCGCGTCCGTCGATTTCAATATTGAGCGTAGCCATGCTTAGTGCCCTGTTCCATCCATACAGCGCTTGTGTTCGATGTGATGCTCGAACTCATGGCCATAATGTTTGAGGAAGCTTTGTACCGGCATTGCTGCCGCGTCCCCCAGTGCGCAAATCGTGTGACCCCCAATACGGCCAGCTACGCTATTGAGTAGATCAATATCGTCCGGACGTCCCAGGCCGTGCTCGATGCGATGGATCACCCGATACATCCATCCGGTGCCCTCACGACACGGCGTACACTGACCACACGATTCCTCGTGATAGAAATAGGACAGGCGCTCCAGCGCGCGCACCATGCACACGGTTTCGTCCATCACGATGACCGCGCCCGATCCCAGCATGGAGCCGGCCTTGGCGATGGAGTCGAAGTCCATGGTGCAGTCCATCATGATCTCGCCCGGCAATACTGGCGCGGAGGAACCACCCGGGATGACCGCCTTCAGTTTGTGGCCGCTCCGTATGCCCCCTGCCATTTCAAGCAGCTCGGAAAACGGCGTGCCCAGTGGCACTTCGTAGTTGCCCGGCTTGTTGACGTGGCCCGACACTGAAAACAGTTTGGGACCGCCGTTGTTGGGCTTGCCCAGTTCCAGGAACGCCTGGCCACCGTGCTGCATGATCCACGGCACGCTCGCCAGCGTTTCGGT
>JBKJIS010000249.1:0-14925 GCA_046598305.1 Thiobacillus sp. | reverse complement strand
CCGCGATCCAGCGAGACCACTCTCCCCTGCGGCGTCAGCACATAGACCTGATCGTGAAACAGTTCCGTTTTGAACTGCTCGGTGAATTCGCTGCTGTCTGCAACGTCATCCTTCCATTCCAGAATGCGTCGCAGCCAGGCGATTTTTTCCTCATATTCCGCGTCCTGACGGCCGCCTTCCTTGTAGCGCCAGTGTGCGGCCACGCCGAGCTCAGCATGGTGATGCATGTCAAAGGTGCGGATTTGAATCTCGACGGCGCGGTCTTCCGGTCCGATCACAGCCGTGTGCAACGAGCGGTAGTCATTGCTTTTGGGGTGCGAAATATAATCGTCGAACTCGCCCGGTATTGGCTGCCACAAGTTATGCGCGAGTCCCAACACCGTGTAGCAATCAATTTCGTGACGAACCAGCACGCGAACTGCACGAATGTCGTACAGTTGTTCGAAGCTCAGCCGCTTGCGCCGCATCTTGTTGACGATGCTGGCGATGTGCTTGGGGCGACCACTGACTTCAGCCTCAATGCCATGCAACGCAAGCTCGGCTTGCAGCCGCTCGATAATGCCGCGGATATAGGCTTCGCGGCTTGCACGTTTTTCGTCGAGTTTCGCTGCAATGGTTTTATAGGTGTCGGATTCCAGATAGCGGAACGCCCAATCTTCCATTTCCCATTTGATCTGCCACACCCCAAGGCGATTCGCCAACGGGGAGAACAGTTCGCGTGCCTGCTGCCCCAGCGCTTCACGCGTATCCGCATCCTCATTCACGGCACAGCGCAAGGCATGCGTACGCTCGGCCAGCTTCACCAGCACCACGCGTATATCCTCGACCATCGCCAGCACCATCTGGCGCAAGGCCTCGAGTTGCGCGTGCTGATCGAGCCGTTTGTCTGTCGCACTGGTGGCCAGCATTTCGATCCGCGCCATGGCTGCCACTCCGCGTGCCAGCCGCGCAGCGGTGCCAAAGCGGGCATCAAAATCAGGTGCCTCATCCAGACAGCCATGCAGCAAGGCGGCCGCCACCGCATCCGCACCCACGCGCAGTTCGGCAACGATCAGTGCGGTTCCGACGCTGTGAGAAAAAGCCTTGCTACCGCCAAGCTTTTCATGCGCATGAACCAGCGCGCGCCAAGGCAGATCGTTTTCCGCCACCGGCAACACCCGCGCCAGCGCCTGCCGGGCCGTTTCCAGATCGGGGGCATCAAAACAGCGGGGGCGGGCAGTTTCATTCATTAATTTGCTTGGTTCACGGGGCGCCGACCTGCCAATAGCGACGATGGGACGGATAATACTCCGAAGCCGTTACCCCAGCTTCGCCAAACGTCAAGCGAATAAGCCCACTCGTGTCGCTGCGCAGGATGCGGGCATTCACCTCACGGAAGCGTGCCACCACCTGCGGATGCGGATGCTTGAACCGGTTGCGATAGCCTACATTGAATACCACCACGCTCGGGCGTACCTGTTCGACAAATTCGGCAAGCGACGAAGTGCGGCTGCCGTGATGCCCGGCCACCAGAACGGTGGCCGACAGGTCCGCACCGGATTCCATTAACTCAAGTTCTCCGCGCCGCTCGGCATCCCCGGTAATCAACAGGCTTTGTTTTCCCACACTGACTTTGAGCACACAACTGAGGTCGTTATCGCGGCGGTTGGATTCGGTATAGGCCTTGGCGGGCGGGTTCAATATCTCGAAGCGGATGCCATCCCACTGCCACTGCTGACCGCGATAACATTGACGGGGTTTAGGTGCTGCGCTCAGCAGTGGACTGGTGGCGAGCAGTCCATGTAGCAGCCAGCCGGTTGGGATGTCGCGCAGCACCGACTGCAGGCCGCCGCTGTGGTCGTTGTCGCCATGCGAAACCATCACGCCGGACAACGCCCCCACGCCACTTGCGCGTAGATACGGCACGATAATGCGCTCGCCCGAATCGCTGTCGGCAAATGCCGGGCCGGTGTCATAGAGCAGCGCATGATTTGCGGTGCGAATCAGGATGGCGGTGCCCTGACCCACGTCGATCACGTCGGCCTCAAAGCGATTGGGCGCAATACTGGATTGCGGCGGAAACACGAGTGGCAGCCATAGCAGCCCGCCCAGAACGCGTAACGGAAAGCCGCGCGGCAGCAGCAACCACACCGTGCCCACCACAGCCAACACCGTCGCCAAGCCACCCGGTGCAGGCCGCTCAGCAACCGCCCAGGACAGCGTACTGGCCCATACCAGCCCCTGACCCAGCCAGTCCATTATCCACGCCGCTACGTGCCACAGCGACGGCACAACGACGCCGAGCAAAGCCAGCGGGGTAACCAGCCAGCTCACCACAGGAATCGCTACAGCATTGGCCAGTGGCGACACGATGGACACCTGCTGGAACATTAGAAACAAGGCAGGCGCCAGCGCGAGCGTCACCGCCGCCTGTACCGTGACCCAGCCGCGCAGTTTGTCAGGCATCGCCACGCGGCCGAACGTCACCCACAAAATGACCGCCATCGCGCCGAACGACAACCAGAAGCCAGCCGACAACACCGCCCATGGGTCGATCAGCAACACCACAAACAAAGCCCAAACCAACGCCGAAAATGGACGCGGCTCACGTCGCCCCCAGAAGGCCAATGCCAGCACCCCGAGCATGAACAGCGTGCGCTGTGCCGGCACCTGAAATCCTGCCAGCACGGCATAGGCGCACGCGGCCAGCACAGCGGCCAGGAGCCCTGCCTGGCGTGCCGGCATGCGCTCCGCCGCGCGTGGCCAGCGCCGCCAGCCAAACGCCACCCCCCATCCTGCGAGCGCCGCAATCATGGTGACGTGAAGACCGGATATCGACAGCAGATGATTGACCCCGGTACGGGTGAAGGATCGCCATTGGTCGTTCGGTATGCCGCGCTGGTCGCCGATCACCAATGCCGCGATGACGCCGGCATAGGGTGCATCACCCAAGGTGAAAAAAATCCGCTCGCGAATGGCAGCGCGCGTGGCGGCGATCCATGCGCCAGGGGTTGCGGCACGCCCATCGATGCGCTGCGGCTGCGGGTTATCGCGTACGTATCCCGAGGCGGCTATGTTCCGCTCCAGCATCCAGGCTTCGAGGTCAAAGCCATGTGGATTGTGGGTACCGTAGGGTCGCTTTAGCCGGACCGTGAATTGCCAGCGCTCGCCGGCGCGCACGGTAGGGATGCGATCGCCCTTTCGTGGCCAGTAGCGTGTGAGTTGTATGCGCTTCAAGCTTGGCGCGTTGGGCGTGATGACCTGCTCGACATCCAGCACAAAGCGCTCGCCGCGCGCGTTGCTCTGCGGCAGGTCAGTTACCACGCCAATCACGTTGATTTCTACACCCTGCCAGTGATCGGGCAACCGATCGGCCAGCCGCAGATCAGCCCGCCAAGCCGCCCAGGCAAACCCAAGCGCGGCACACAACAGCGCAATACCGAGGTGGCGCACGATTTTGAAAAAAGGGTGGGCGAAAGTGGACAACAGCAGCACCGCAGACAATAGCGGCAACACCCACAGCCAGCGCGTGGACGGCAAAGCGGCCTGCTGTTGCAGCAGCCACACTCCAAAAAAGAACGCGATGAGCGCAATCCGCATCGCTTGGGGCGGTCAGACCGGCTGCAACATCCCGTCCACCAGCCGCAACTGCCGGTCCATACGGGCAGCCAGATCGATGTCGTGGGTAACAACAATCAGACTGGTATTGTGTTGTTGGTTGAGTTCACGCATCAAATCAAACACAGCATTGGCGGTGTGGCGATCAAGGTTGCCAGTGGGTTCGTCGGCCAGAATGCAGGCTGGCTGGGTGACCAGCGCACGTGCGATTGCCACGCGCTGACGCTCCCCCCCCGAAAGTTCGCCCGGGCGATGGGTCAGCCGATGCCCCAAACCCACTTCGTTTAACACTTCGGTCGCGCGTGACATAGCCTGGCCTTTATCCAGCCGGCGGATAGTCAGCGGCATGGCTGCATTTTCCAACGCCGAAAACTCAGGCAGCAGGTGGTGAAACTGGTAGACGAACCCCAAAGCCGTGTTGCGCAGTTCACAACGCGCTGCTTCGGATAGGGCAAAGGGATCACGGCCGAGCAGTTCGACCTGCCCGGTTGTGGGTGAATCAAGTCCACCCAGCAGATGCAGCAGCGTGCTTTTTCCCGAACCCGAGGCCCCGATAATCGCAAGCGACTCGCCGGCGCGAACCTCCAGATCGACGCCGTTCAGAACCGGTACATCGATTTTTCCCTGGCGGAATATTTTGCTTAGTCCGGTGCATCGCAGCACGGTCTCATTCATAGCGCAGAGCCTCGGCCGGGTTGATACGCGATGCAGCCCAGCTGGGATACACGGTTGCGAGCAGGCTGATGAGCAACGAAACGCCCGCGATCACCCCTACGTCGCCCCACACCAGCTTGGATGGCAACTCATTGATGTAATACACCTCTGCCGGGAACAGATCCATACCGGCCATGCGCTCGATAATGGGCACAACGGTCTCAAGATTCAGCGCAAGCAACACCCCGCTCGCCACCCCCAGCAAGGTGCCAAACACCCCGATGAATGCACCCTGGACCATGAAGATGGCCATGATTGAGCCGGGTCTGGCGCCAAGCGTACGCAGAATGGCGATATCGGACTGTTTATCGGTGACAGCCATCACCAGCGTCGAAACAATATTGAAAGCAGCCACAGCAACGATCAACAGCAGGATCAAGAACATCATGCGTTTTTCGATCGCCACGGCACGAAAGAAATTGGCATGGCTTTTCGTCCAATCCGTGATGGAAAACAAACCATTCAGACTTTGCGACAGGTCACGTGTCACGAACGGCGCCCGGAATAAATCGTCGAGTTTCAGGCGCACTCCCGAAACGTCATCGCCCAAACGCAACAGCTTTTGTGCATCCTGCAAATTGATCAGCGCAAGTCCGGAGTCGTATTCGAACATGCCGGCTTCAAAGATGCCGGTGACGGTGAATTGCTTGACACGCGGCATCACACCGGCCGGGGTGATGTTGCCTTGTGGACTTAACAACACCAGTTTGTCGCCAGGAAGAACGTTCAGCACACGTGCCAACTCTCCACCCAGGATGATGCCGAACTCGCCGGGTTTGAGATCAGTCAGTTTGCCCGACTTCATGTGCTGTGCGAAGTCGGCCACCTGATTTTCCAGTTCAGGCTGTACGCCGCGAATGACTGCGCCGCGTACCAACTCGCCATTGGCGAGCATGCCCTGCGAATTGACAAACGGCGCACCCGATATCACGCTTTTGTTCTGTTTTGCTTGCGCCAGCACACTGGGCCAGTCTGCAAGCCGGTCAGCCGGGCCGCTGATTTCCAGATGCGCAGCCACACCAAGAATGCGAGTACGCAATTCTTCCTGAAAGCCATTCATCACGCTCAACACCACAATCAGTGCCATCACACCCAGTGCGATGCCAGCCATCGAGGCTATGGAGATAAAGGAAATGAAATGATTGCTGCGCTTGGCGTGGGTGTAGCGCAGGCCTATCTGAAGTTCAAAGGGCAGCAAAACAGAACTCACTAAAAGAATTGCGCGAGTATGACACAGCTGCCCACCTCTCCCAGCAGATGCAGCACGACGTTACGCATCTGCGCGGCACCACGGTGTTCAAGAACAAATATCCCCTGCCAGATGCCAAGCATCGGCCCGCCTTCTCCCCCATCCAGGCCCGAACCTGGGGGGGAAAGCCATACACCCCCTTACCTCGGGTAGAAACAGTAATTTCATGAATGGCTTGGCGCATGCTTGTCATTTTAACGAATTGGCTTGTTACACTCGAACCATGCAGATCCTCATCCCACATTTGTTTCCAGACAAACGCTTACTCGAAGTGGCCACGCAAAATCTCAGCTTACCCGCGCTCGAAACACTATTGGGACGCGGCAGCCTCCATGCCTGCCCCGCTGATGGCACCGAAGCGGCGCTGTGCCTGGCGCTAGGTATTGCCCGTCAGCAGGACTGGCCCCTTGCCCCCATCACGCTGGAAGCGGATGGACAGGAGGCTGGTGGCGCCTATTGGCTGCGCGCCGACCCAGTGCATCTGCAGGTGATGCGAGACCAGATTGTGCTGGCAGACCCTGGCATGCTCAATTTGTCACAGTTGGAAGCAGATGAATTGTCGACCTCGATCGCTCAGCATTTTGGTGAAACCCTGAGCCCAATTCAGCTACACCCTCAGCGCTGGTACCTGCAGCTTTCGCATCCGCCACGGCTTACGACCACGCCTTTGTCAGTTGCAGCCGGGCGGAATATCGATTCGATCCAGCCTCAAGGCGAAGCAGCTCAGCAGTATCGGACTTTACTCAATGAATTGCAGATGCTGCTGTTTGCGCATCCGGTCAACCAGGCACGTGAATTGCGCGGCGCGTTGCCGATCAATTCTGTGTGGCTATGGGGCGGAGGAGTCAAGCCAGAGACGACTCAAGCAGGAGTGTCGCTGTATGCGAATGCCCCCGAAGCCTGCGCCTTGGCTAAATTTGGCGGCGCACGGGTCTTTCCCATGCCCGCAAAATTAGAAAAATCACTGATTCAAAGAGAGAACGTGATACAGCTGGATGCGTTGACGCCTGCAGGCCTATGCGGCGATGCCTATGCTTGGCGTGAAGCACTCCGGTCAATGGAGCAGGACTGGTTTGTCCCACTAGTCGCTGCGCTCCGAACGGTCGATTCAAAAGGCGTGCACCTGTCAGATCCGGTCAACGGAACATCCCTTTTTCTGCAAAGGACGGACACCTGGAAAATCTGGCGGCGGCCAAAAACTCTGCTTTCATGCGTAAATCAAGAATGAATCCGGCACCGCGCCATGTAAAACATGGCGCGGGTTAAACAGGCGTCGCCCACAGATCGTGTTCGTCAGCATCATCGACACGCACTTTGAGACACGTACCCGGTTTCAGATCGAACACGCCATCGAGATAAACCACGCCGTCGATTTCCGGCGCATCAGCATGGCTGCGCGCAATAGTGCCCTCATCGTCCGCTTCGTCGACGATTACCTCAATCTCCCGCCCAATTTTGGCGTGAAGCTTGGCTGCAGATATCGCCGCCTGAACTTCCATAAAGCGTGCCAAGCGTTCTTCTTTTAACGATTCTGGAATGGCATCCGGAAATTCGTTGGCAACCGCCCCCTCAACCGGTGAGTACTTGAAACACCCTACCCGATCGAGTTGAGCTTCATGAAGAAACGCCAGCAACTCATCAAACTCCGCCTCAGTTTCACCCGGAAATCCCACAATAAACGTTGAACGTAAAGTGATATCAGGAACACCCGCTCGCCAAGACTGAATTCGCTCCAAGGTCTTCTCAACCGCACCCGGTCGTTTCATCAACTTAAGAATACGCGGGCTGGCGTGCTGAAACGGGATATCAAGGTAGGGCAGAATGATGCCGTCGGCCATCAGCGGAATAACATCATTCACGCTAGGATACGGATACACATAATGCAGCCGAACCCAGGCGCCGAGTTGACCCAACGCCCCGGCAAGCTCGGTCATGCGTGTTTTTAGTGGGCGGCCATTCCAAAACCCGGGGCGATACTTCACATCAACGCCATAGGCACTCGTGTCCTGCGATACCACCAGCAGCTCTTTGACTCCAGCACTCACCAAGGCTTCAGCTTCACGCATCACGTCACCAATCGGCCTACTGACCAGGTCGCCGCGCATTGATGGAATGATGCAAAAGGTACATCGATGATTACATCCCTCAGATATTTTGAGGTAGGCATAGTGCCGAGGCGTGAGCTTGATTCCACCCGGAGGGATCAAGTCTTCAAACGGATCGTGCGGCTTAGGCAATGCAGTGTGAACCGCCAGCATCACCTCATCCAGCGCATGGGGTCCTGTCACGGCCAGCACTTTGGGATGGGCCGCACGGATCACGTCACCCCTCGCGCCGAGACAGCCAGTGACAATAACCTTGCCATTTTCAGCCAGCGCCTCACCAATCGCGTCGAGAGACTCCTCCACTGCAGCATCAATAAAGCCACATGTATTGACCACGACCACATCAGCATCGTTGTAGCTGCCCACGATGTTGTACCCTTCAGCGCGCAACTGGGTCAGGATGCGTTCGGAATCCACCGTCGCCTTGGGGCAACCGAGTGAAACAAAACCAACGGTGGGGGTGCGGGAGGAGAGTACTTTAGTTACCATAACGTTCACAAAGGAGCAGAGTAAATGTACATCGTTGCAATTGGCTGGGCTTACGTCATTCTGATGATGGCAATCACTGCCAGCACTATCGGTAAGGGGTTAGCTATTTTTATTTTCCTGGGCGTAATACCACTCGGATTATTTGTGTTGATCTTCGGCAGGCCTAAACGCCGTTCAATGCCCGTCACCGATGAAAAACCCCACCAGCCCGACACTCCCGATTCCCAAGCCGATCAGAAATAGCTGCTGCAGAGTCGAGCGTATTTCAGCGCGCTTGTGTAAGCCTGGAATCAAATCGGACAAGGCCACATACAACATGCTGGCAGCAGCTACACCCAAAAGTACTGGCATGAACCCATCCATCATGGACAAGGCGTAGTAACCGACCAAAGCGCCAATCAGCGTCGCCACTCCCGTCAAAAAGTTAAGCAGCAAAGCTTGCGTACGGGTGTACCCTGAATGAAGCAGAATCAAAAAATCGCCAATTTCCTGAGGAATTTCATGGGCGATGATAGCCAATGTTGTTACCATCCCCAAGCGAAAGTCGACCAAAAAAGCACCCGCAATAATGATTCCATCAACGAAGTTATGGAAAGTATCCCCAACCGTGATCATCATTCCCGAACGACCATGATCATGATGTCCATGTCCGCCATGCGCCTCGCACACTTCATCATGACAATGGCGCCAGAGAACCAATTTTTCCAGTAGAAAAAACAACAGGATCCCGCCCAATAAAGACTGGGCAACAATATTGATATCGCCGCCCATTTCCACGGCCTCTGGCAACACTTCGAGAAGCGATGCACCAAGCAACGCGCCAATGGCATAACTAACCAGCACTGGAACCCAGTTAGGTTTTGCAGATAAAGCCAAAATCGCTGCCAGCAAAAGGCTGAGCAAACTACCGGCAGCAGTTGCGATCAAAATGATTGCGAGGGTTGGCATGGGAGAAGAAGGGAGACCGCAAAGACGGGCATTATACCGGGCGAGTCTTTAATAAGGCTATGTAACCGTAGCATGTTGAAGTCCATCCATTCCCAAAGCAAAACGCAGGGAATTGGTGGGGAATGTACCCTGTTGCCTCGCTCAATAAGGTGTCTCCATCCTTAATGAGCCCATCTCGTTTCGTTCGATGTCTTTTTCAATGGCTTGATTTAACAGCCCAACCCATTATGGCTTTAAACATGTGCAGTGGCCTCATTACCTCGTCCAGGAGATCATGCCCATCGACCTTAGGGTCATGGTTAGTGATCTCTGGATGGAAATGGATGTGCGTGCAGAAGGGCATGCATCGTGGATGACCCAGGAAAGGGACCGCTTTCAAGATTGAGGCTGTGATCTGAGTCGGCAATTTGTCCTGCCCCCACTCTCTTTTTATGGGCTCACCGACTGACACGTTGGACCAGCGTGCTGAAAACGATCGTTAATCGTGTCTGACTCATACCGGTTATGGCAGGTTTGATTCATTCACGAGGCTGTCACCTATGCGAGGAGTTGTCAGGCAGCTGCGAGCGCTTGTTTGCGGTAGCGGTTGAGGTCGCGCGTGGTCTCGAACGTCTGCCCCAGCAAGTTCGACAGGTTGCGTAATATCCCGCCTATCACCTTGTTTTCCCAGGTTTCATCAAAGCGGATTTGTTCGTCGAGCCAGTGTTCCAGCCATTCCGGATTGGGCAGGCGCGACTGGATGGTGTCCATCGGGAACAGCGCTTCGTTGACGTGCAGGTTGGTAGGATGCAGTGCTTTGTCAGAGCGCTTGCTCGACGCCATCAAAAACCCGATTTTGGCGAAGGCTGCGGCCACACTGCTGCCGCCCTGCTTCAGTGCACGTTTCATATATTGCAGATAGGCGCCGCCATGACGGCCTTCATCTCTTGAAATGGTTTCGTAAATCTTTTTGATCACGGGTTCGGTGTGCCAATCCGATGCGCACTTGTACCACTGCGTTAATCGCACTTCGCCGCAAAAATGCAGCATCAGGGTTTCCATCGGCGGGGCCGGATCAAACGGAAAGCGAATCGCGTGCAATTCTTCTTCCGTTGGCATGAACTCAGGCTTGAAGCGCCGCAAGTATTCCATCAATACCAGCGAATGCTTTTGCTCTTCATAAAACCAGATCGACATGAAGGCTGAGAAATCGCTGTCATGCACGAAGTCGCGCAGGAACATTTCGGTCGCAGGCAATGCCGCCCATTCGGTAATGGCGTTCATCTTGATGGTCAATGCCTGCTCGTCGGAGAGCTTGCTGGCGTCGAACGTGTCCCACGGAATATCGGTTTCCATGTTCCAACGGGCGCGTTCAAGTGATTTGAATAGTTCGATATAAAGCATGTCAGTTGAGAGCCGCAGGTTTATTCGGGTTACCCCGATGCGTCATTGTTGTCTGAGTAGAGGTTATTTTAGTGTCAATCCGGGACTTGTGCTGTCGGATTCAGGAATAACCTATTTTCAACACTGTCCATGATGGGGTTGATTCATGATTTTCCAACCCGACCGGAGGAGAAAATGAGGCGCGGCTCCAGATAGCGACAGTCAGCGCGCTTTACAAAACCAATTCGGCCTTGGCCTGAATCAGCGCCTGTGCCAATCGAACGCCGCTTTCCCAGGCACGTTCAACGCCGTCTCCGGCAATGCCATCACCAATCAGGGCAACCCGGTTTTCCCGGTCGCTTAGCCAAAATCCCCCTGCAGTTGTCGATTCCGGGCGTGCATACCGCCACAGATGGGACACCTCGACTTCAACCGGCCAGGGTAAGCCCAAAAGTCCCATTAATGCCGAGGCCGCACGCGTACTGGCTTCTTCGACTGAGGCTTCAAGGTAGGTTTCTGCAAACTCGTGACTGCTATGTACGGCCCATAAGCCGGGGGTGTCGGATGACTGGCGTACGGCAAGCTTGAGCAGATGATCGTCAAACTTGATGACATTGGCTGTTGGCCCCCCTTCCCAACGCATTAAGAACGACCAGATCGGGCGATAACGAATTTCGCCCAACCCGTCGCGCAGCAGGGGCAGTGCATCGAGTAAAGGGAGCGCCTGCGGGGTGGGAACACTACAGATTACACAGTCGAAGTTGCCCATTTCCCGGCCATCTTCAAGAATGATGGTGCGGGCCTTAAGCGCTGCAACGGGCGTGTTGGTATGCAATCTTGCCTCGCCGAGCAACGCGTGCACCAGTTTGGAGGGCTCAATATTCAGTCTGTAGTGATTTTGCAGCTGTGCCTGGACCCACGATACCGTGGCGCGCCCTTGCCATACGTCACCTCGAACTGCCTCAAGCCAACCCTGACGTACCCATTGGCGTAACTGGCTGCGGAATGGGTCGCGTTGGGCTGAGATAAAGGGTGACCCCAAGGACGCCCAACCCTGTTCCAGGCGTTTAGTCGATAAACGCCCACCCGCGCCGCGCGCCTTTTCAAATACGTCCACGTCCCAACCGGCAGCTGCAAGATGCCCCGCACAACTGGCACCCGCTATTCCCGCACCCACTATGCCTGCTTTGAGTGGGGTGCTTGATGCTTCAGCACGATTAGAGCCGCGGCCTATCCCTTGCGGGTCAATATTTGTCATTAGTTTGATTCCTTGCAGCGTTGTCAGGCGGTCTGAGGTGTTTGGAAAACGCACTTTATCAGATAGTCATTTGATACCAACCAATACGGCCTGCAAGATTATGCGTGCAATACTCAGCTCAGTATTAACTGCATGGCCACATGTGGGATACCCGCTTCCGCGTACTCTGCCCCAACGGCCTCAAAACCAGCCGCCGCGTAAAAACCGGCAGCATGCGTTTGTGCACTGAGCCTGAGCACAGAATATCCGCGCACTTTTGCTGCGCGCTTAAGCGCAGCCAGCAAAGCGTTGCCAATTCCATACCCGCGCCAGGACGGCAGCACCGCCATGCGACCCAGTTGGCCGTCAGTCAGCAATCGAGCGCAGCCAATAGGCGTGCCTGAAAGGGTCTGGGCAAGGATATGCAGGGCGGTAGCATCGTGCGCATCCCATTCCATGGCTTCGGGTATGCCTTGCTCTTCGATAAAGACCGTTCGTCGCACCACGGAGAGGCGCGAGGCATCGTGTGTCCAGTCGGTTTCGTGCAAGGTGAAGTCAGCCATACTCAGGTGCCCCTCACTCAGTTCCCAACGCGCACAAACCGACGGGCAGCACGATGGCCGCGTGCCGCGTGCACGCTACGCAACGCCCATAAACCCGCGACAAAATAGCTACCGGTGATGAGCAAGGCCTGGCGATGGTTGCCCTGCGTTATCCAGCTGGTGACGCCATAGGTCAGCGGGCCGATGATCGATGCGAGTTTGACCGCCAACCCCCACAATCCGAAAAATTCAGCCTGGTGTGCAGGGGGCGCAAGCAGGCCAACCATGGCACGTCCTGCTGACTGCGAAGCGCCCATACATAGGCCAGCCAGATTGGCTGCCACCCAGAACATGCGTTCGTCTGGAGCGGCCCAGGCCAGCAGCACCATGACGATCCACCCGACGAGTGTGAATGCAATGGCGCGCACATGGCCGATGCGGTCCTGCACGTAACCAAAGGCGAATGCGCCTAGTGCGGCGGTAATGTTGACCAGCAGAACCAGTAGTATGGTTTTCTGGGTCGTGAAATGAAAAGCCTGGCTGGCGTAAATGGCAGCCAGGGTAATCACCGCTTGAATACCTGCTTGGTAGAGCACGGTGCAGATTAAAAATTGTTTCAAATCAGGCAGCTGGCGCAGATGGCTCAAAGTGTGATTAACCTGTTCCCAGGCGCTGCGCGCGGGTCGTTGCGGTTGCGGCTCTGCACGTTCGCGCAGCATCAACAAGGTGGGCAAACTTGCCAGCGCAAAAATCGATGCGGTGATAAGCATGGCCACCGGCACAAAATCAGCCGCACCCTGTCCCGCTGTTTGTGCCCAACTGATGTAGGCCAAACTCGCACCCAGCGACACCAATCCGCCGACATAGCCCAAAGCCCAGCCCCAGCCTGATACCCGCCCCAGCGCATGGGGATGCGCCAACTCAGGCAAGAATGCGGCGATGAGGTTTTCCCCAGTACCAAAGAAATAATTGGAAACCACCAGTGCGCCTATTGCCACGATCAATGCGCCCGGCGCCGCAAAGTACAGCAATGCTGTGGCGCCCACACAGCCCAGCGTGGTGAGCCACAGTAATTTTTTCTTGCTGGCATGAGCGTCAGCATAGGCACCGATGAGCGGCGCAGTCAGCATCACCAATGCATAGGAAGCAGACAGGGCCAAGGTCCAGGCAAACGTCGCCCAGGGTGCATTGCCCGCGACAACAGAAACGAAATAGGCACTGAACACGGCGGTAATGACCACCGTCGTGTAGCCCGAATTAGCAAAGTCGAACATGGCCCAGGCCCACACTTCACGGCGCGACACCCCGGGGCGCAACAAGGCCTTCATTGCCCGGCGTTGCCCTCGGACTGCTGTTGCAAGGCCCACATGTGGGCGTACACGCCATTTTTCGCCAGTAGCGGGAGATGTCGGCCACGTTCGACGATATGCCCGCCTTCCATCACCAGGATCTCGTCAGCCTCGACCACAGTAGACAAGCGGTGCGCAATGATGAGGCTGGTACGGCCTCGGGCAATTTCCAGCAGTTCGGCCTGAATTGCTTTTTCGGTTTTGGTGTCGAGTGCGGAGGTGGCCTCGTCCAGAATCAGGATGGCTGGATTCTTCAGCAGGGTGCGGGCAATCGCCACCCGCTGCTTCTCACCACCCGACAACTTGAGGCCACGTTCGCCCACCAATGTGTCCCAACCCTGCGGCAGAATTTCGATGAAATGGAGTATGTGTGCAGCGCGCGCGGCTTCGATCACTTCGTCGCGGGTGGCATCAGGGCGGCCATAAGCAATGTTGTAATAGATGCTGTCGTTGAACAGAACGGTGTCCTGCGGCACCACGCCAATGGCGACACGCAGGCTGTCCTGTGTGACCTGTCGGATGTCTTGGCCGTCGATACTGATACTGCCCGCTCCAACATCGTAAAATCGAAACAATAAGCGCGCCAGCGTCGATTTTCCGGAGCCACTCGTGCCCACCACAGCCACGGTTTTGCCAGCGGGAATGCTGAAGCTGACGTCATGCAGAATCGGACGGTCGGCATTATAGGCAAAGTTCACATGTTCGAACTTCACTGCGCCCGTCACCACATCGAGCGCACGTGCATCGGGTGCATCCTCGACTTCACGCGGCCGTTTAAGCAGCGCGAACATGCGCTCGACGTCAGCCATCGATTCCTTGATTTGGCGGTACATCACACCAAGAAAACTCAGCGGCTGGAACATCTGTAGCAGAAACGCATTCACCATCACCAGATCGCCCAGCGTCAGCGTGCCTTCGACCACGCCAGCGGCTGCGCGCAGCACCATCAGGGTGACGCCGATCGCGATCACCCCGGCCTGCGCGATATTAAGCAGGCCCAGCGATTGCTGCGCCTTCAGCAACATGGCTTCCCACTCGATCAGGCTGTTGTCGTAACGCGCGGCCTCGTATTTTTCGTTGCCGAAGTATTTGACTGTCTCGTAGTTCAGCAGGCTGTCAATGGCACGGCCATAGGCTTCGGAATCCAGCGTGTTGGCGCGCCGAACGAACTGAGTGCGCCACTCGGTGATGGTGATGGTGAAGCCGATGTAGGCCGCCAGGGTGATCAGCGTGAGCACGCCAAACACCCAGTCGAGTTTGACAAACAAAATGCCCGCCACCATCAGGATTTCCAGAATGGTCGGGGTGATGCGGAACAACAGATAGCCAACCA